>NZ_CM173234.1:1623244-1947893 GCF_057748015.1 Microbacterium sp. STRO-1N | reverse complement strand
TCCATCGACCGAGCACCCGACGGTCGACCAGGCGCCACCCCCGCCCGGATCCCGCAGAGCCGCCCGTGAGGCCGCACAGCGCGCAGGCGAGACCGGAGCGGTCGACGTCTCGACGACACCGCTCGACGTGCGCCCCGCTGATGCACCGTCCTCGGCAGACGCGTCGCCGGTGACCACGGCATCCGCTCCTGCGGCATCCGAGCCCGTGGCCCCGAAGGAGCTGATCAGTGCGCCGGCGGGCGGAGGCACCCTCGAGGACCTCTTCGCACCGAGCGACGACGACCACCATGCCAAGCCGAAGCGCAAGCGGCGCACCGGCTGCCTCGTCGCGCTGATCATCGTGCTCGCCCTGCTCGGCGGCATCGCGGTAGGCGGCGTGTGGGTGATGAACACCTACGGCGACCGGATCAGCGATGCCATGGGCTGGGGCGAGCCCGAGGACTACCCCGCGGGGGAGGCCACCGGCGAGGTCCTCGTCACGATCGAAGAGGGCTTCACCGGTCAGCCCATCTCCCTGGCGCTCTACGAGGGCGGTGTCACGAAGACCGAGGACGTCTTCTACGACATGCTCATCGAGGAGGGGCTGAACCCGAACTTCCAGCCCGGCGTGTACAAGCTCCAGGAGCGGATGACGGCGGCCGCGGCCCTCGAAGCGATCGAGAACCCGGCGAACCGCATGGAGCATTCGGTCGGATTCGCCGAGGGCACCACGCTCAAGGTGATCGTGCCGACCATCGCCGAGGCCCTCGAATTGCCGGTGGAGGACGTCCAGGCCGCGGTGGCGGACCCCGCGGCGTACGGCGTCACCGCTGACAGCCTGGAGGGATGGCTGTTCCCGGCCGTGTACACCTTCGACCCCGGTGTCACGGCACCGCAGGCGATCCAGAAGATGGTCGACCGCACCCGTGAATCGCTCGCTGCGGCCGGCGTTCCGGATGCAGAGGCGCAGCGCATCCTCACGGTCGCATCGATCATCCAGCGCGAAGGACGCACGGCCGATTTCGCCAAGGTCTCACGCGTCATCGAGAACCGTCTGGCTGAGGACAACCAGGAGACCCACGGTCTCCTGCAGATGGATTCCACCGCGCAATACGGTTACGGGCAGACGCACGACGGCCCGGTATCCGAATGGCCGTGGAAGGACGTCGTCGGCGATCAGAACCCCTGGAACACGTACCAGCACATCGGCCTGCCGGCTGGTCCGATCTCGGCACCGAGCGCGGCAGCGATCGACGCGGCCATGCACCCCGCGGACGGCCCGTGGTTCTACTTCGTCACGGTCAACCTGGATACCGGTGAGACGGTCTTCTCGGCGACCTACGAAGAGCAGCAGCAGGCCGAGCAGCAGTACCAGCAGTGGTGCGAGGACAACCCCGACGGCGGATGCTACTGAACGCCATGCCCGGTGGATCGCGCCTGGCCGTCTGGGGCGATCCGATCGCGCATTCCAAATCCCCGGCGCTGCACGCGGCCGCGTACCGAGTGCTGGGTCTGGACTGGGAGTACGGCAGACGGCAGGTCGACGCGGCGCGGTTCCCGGAGGCGCTGCAAGCGCTGGATGATTCCTGGCGCGGTCTGTCCCTGACGATGCCGCTGAAAGAAGCGGCGTACCGTGCGGCGTCCGTGCGCGATCGGCACGCCGAGATGACGGGCGCGGTGAACACGCTGCTACTGGACGACGAGCCGCGCGGCTACAACACCGACGTCGGCGGCATCGTCGACGCCCTCGCCGAGAACGGCGTGCGCGAGGTCGGCACTGTCCGGCTGCTGGGCGGGGGAGCCACCGCGGCATCCGCTCTGGTGGCGGCCGGCGATCTCGGCGCGCGGCGGGCCGACGTGCGTGCTCGACGCCCCGACCGCGCGCGGCCACTGGTGGCGCTGGGCGCAGAGCTCGGCGTCGCCGTCGAGGTACTCCCGTTCGAAGCCGCGGCGGCGCCCGTCGATCTCACGGTGGCCACGCTGCCGAGCGGGACCGCTCTCGATGCGACGATCTCGGCGCCGCTGGCCGAGCACGGCGGCGTGCTCTTCGATGCCGCCTACGCGCCGTGGCCGTCCGCACTGGCGGCGAGCTGGTCCGATGCCCCGATCGTCTCTGGTCTGGGGATGCTGCTGCACCAGGCCGTCCGGCAGATCCGCATCTTCCGCGACGGCGACCCGATGCGGCCGCTCGACGACGAGGATGCCGTCATCGCCGCGATGCGGGCCGCCCTCGACGCCTGACGTCACACGGTCGCCGGTCATGGGAGACTGGAGCAATGCTCCGCGTGCTCACGGCCGGCGAATCCCACGGCCCCGAACTCATCGCCGTCATGGAGGGACTGCCCTCCGGTGTTCCCATCTCGCCCGACCAGATCCAGGCGGATCTCGCGCGGCGCAAGCTCGGCTACGGCCGCGGTTCGCGGATGAAGTTCGAGCAGGACGAACTGACGTTGTCCTCCGGCATCCGCCACGGCAAGTCCCTCGGCAGCCCGATCGCGCTGCGTATCGGCAACACCGAATGGCCGAAATGGACCGAGGTGATGAGCCCAGAGCCGATCGAGCTCACCGAGAAGTCCCGCGGCCGCGGCGCTCCGCTCACGCGCCCTCGTCCCGGTCACGCCGACCTGGTCGGCATGCAGAAGTACGACTTCGACGAGGCACGCCCGATCCTCGAACGCGCCAGTGCACGCGAGACGGCCGCCCGCGTCGCTCTCGGTGCGGTCGCGCGCGCGTTCCTCGGCGAGCTCGGAATCCGACTCGTCAGTCACACGCTCTCGATCGGTCCCGTGCAGGTGCCCGGCGACGCCGCGCTGCCCACCCCGGACGACGTCGACGCACTGGACGCCGACCCGCTGCGCTGCTTCCACGCGGAGACCTCCGCACGGATGGTCGCCGAGGTCGACGATGCCAAGAAGGACGGCGACACGCTCGGCGGCATCGTCGAGGTGCTCGCGTACGGTCTGCCGCCTGGGCTCGGCTCGCACGTGCAGTGGGACCGCCGACTCGATGCGCGGCTCGCGCAGGCGCTCATGAGCATCCAGGCGATCAAGGGCGTCGAGGTCGGTGACGGCTTCGAGACGACCCGCCGCCGCGGTTCTGCCGCGCACGACGAGCTCTTCGCCGCGGATGCCGGGATCACCCGCTCCTCGGACAAGGCCGGCGGCACCGAGGGCGGCATGTCCACGGGAACCGTGCTGCGGGTCCGTGCCGGAATGAAGCCGATCGCCACCATCCCGCACGCGCTGCGCACGATCGATGTCGCGACCGGTGAGGAGGCCACGGCGCACCACCAGCGTTCCGACGTGTGCGCCGTGCCGGCCGCCGGCGTCGTGGCCGAAGCGATGGTCGCGATCGAGTTGGCCGGTGCGGTGCTGGAGAAGTTCGGCGGCGACAGCGTGGGCGAGACCCGTCGCAACCTGCAGGGCTACCTGGACGCGATCCCCGCGGAGCTGCGCACCGCCGCGGCCTCGGAGGCGGGACTCGCCGTCGGCGATGTCTGACGACCGGCCGCTGACCACCGTGCTCGTCGGTCCGATGGGCGCGGGCAAGACCAGCGTCGGGCGCCGTGTCGCCAAGCACCTCGGGGTGCCGTTCATCGACACGGACAAGCGCGTCGTCGCCGAGCACGGGGCCATCGCCGACATCTTCGCCGAGCACGGCGAGGCGCATTTCCGCGAGTGGGAGCGCCAGGCGGTGGCCACAGCGATCGCTGAGGGCGGAGTCATCTCCCTGGGCGGTGGCGCCGTCACCGATCCAGGGACCCGCGCGCTGCTGGAAGGCGATCCCGTCGTCTTCCTCGCCGTGAGTCCTGAGGCCGTCGCCGAGCGCATCCGCGGCACCAGCAGGCCGCTGCTGGTCGCCGATGAGGACCCGCTCGAGCGGTGGACGCGCATCATGGAGCAGAGACGCGAGCTGTACGAACAGGTGGCGACGATCGTGTTCGACACGTCGCGCCGACCGATGTCGCGCATCGCGCGAGAGATCGCCGACTGGCGGAGAGGACTGTCATGAGCATCACGACCATCAGCGTCACGGGGCAGAGCGCGTACGACATCACCGTCGGCCGCGGCATCCTGGACCGGGTCTCGCAGGCCCTCGACCCCGCGGTGCGCAAGATCCTCGTGGTGCATCCGCCGACTCTGGGGGCCCGTGCGGCGGAGCTGCGCGACCGGCTGCTCGCGGACACCGCGGACGGCCGGCGCGAAGTGCTGCTGGCCGAGATCCCGGATGCCGAGCAGGGCAAGCGCATCGAGGTCGCGGCGTTCTGCTGGCAGGTCATGGGCCAGGCTGACTTCACCCGCACGGACGCCGTCATCGGATACGGCGGGGGAGCGGTGACCGATCTCGCCGGCTTCGTCGCGGCGACGTGGCTTCGCGGCATCCAGATCGTCCAGGTCCCCACGACCGTGCTCGGCCTGGTCGACGCGTCAGTCGGGGGCAAGACCGGCGTCAACACGGCTGAGGGCAAGAACCTCGTCGGCGCTTTCTGGGCCCCGCGCGCGGTGATCGGCGATCTCGACGAGCTGACCAGCCTCAGCCCGCACGAGGCGACGGCCGGATTCGCGGAGGTGGTGAAGGCCGGGTTCATCTGGGCGCCGGAGATCCTCGACATCGTCGAGGCGGATCCGGCCCGTGCGGTCGATACCTCGACAGACGAGTTCCGGCGCGCCGTCGAACTGGCGATCGACATGAAGGCGCGCGTCGTCTCGGATGATTTCCGTGAGGCGGGGCAGCGCGAGATCCTCAACTACGGCCACACGCTGGGCCATGCGATCGAGCACGCCGAGCGGTACCGCTGGCGTCACGGCGCCGCGATCTCGGTGGGCATGCTGTTCGCCGCCGAGCTCTCCCGGCTGGCCGGACGGCTTCCGGATGCCGCTGCAGAGCGTCATCGCGCCATTCTGGAGTCCCTCGGTCTGCCGACCGGCTACCGGGCCGGCGCCTGGCCGCAGCTGCTCGCGTCCATGCAGCGCGACAAGAAGTCCCGCGGCGGGATGCTGCGGTTCATCGTCCTGGACGAGATCGCCAAGCCGACCGTGCTGCAGGCGCCGGACGAGTCGCTGCTGTTCGCGGCGTACCAGGAGGTCGCAGAGTGACCCCGATCATCCGTCGAGTGCGCGCCGAGGAGTGGCGCGACGTACGCGGTCTCCGGTTGCAGGCGCTGGCGGATGCGGCGGCTCCCATCGCCTTCCTCGACACGCTCGAGAACGCCACCGTCCGTCCGGACGAGTTCTGGCAGGAGCGCACGGCCAGGGCGGCCGACACGGATGTCAGCGCGCAGTTCGTCGCACTGGACGGCAGCGACTGGGTGGGTTCCGTCTCCGTGATCAGACGGGGCGTCGGCGAGACCGACCATCATGGCCGGAGGCTCGATCAGCCGCGCAGCGACGTGGTCGGGGTGTACGTGCGTCCGTCCCACCGCGGTCAGGGACTCATCGACGGTCTGCTCGCCGCGGCATCCGAGTGGGCGGTCGATCTGGGGGACACCACCCTGACACTGGACGTGCATGCCGACAACGACCGCGCCCAAGGCGCCTATGTCCGTGCCGGCTTCGCGCCCACGGGGTTCCGATTCTCCGGCCCGATCGGTCCGGAGGTCGAGATGGCGCGCCAGCTCGATGCCGGCGATAGGGTGCGATCGTGACCACTCGCCGCCTGCTGCTCGTCAACGGTCCGAACCTCAACCTGCTCGGCACCCGCGAACCCGGCGTGTACGGCACCGCGACGCTGGCGGACGTGGAGCGCATCACGTCGGATGCCGCGGCATCCGACGGGTTCGATGTGCGCGCGATCCAGAGCAACCACGAAGGCGTGCTGATCGACGCGATCCACGCGGCCAGAGACGATTGCCTCGGCATCGTCATCAATCCCGGAGGGCTCACGCACACGTCGGTCTCCCTGCGCGACGCGCTGACCGGCATCGCCCTGCCGTTCGCCGAGGTGCACATCTCGGATGTGCACACGCGCGAGTCCTTCCGGCACTTCTCGTATCTCGAGGACGTCGCCTCGGTGCGCGTGATCGGCGAGGGCGTCGACGGCTACGCGACGGCCGTGCGGCGGCTGACCCCCCTCATCCCGTAGAATCGACTGTCGGCCGCGCCCGCGCGGCCCCGCATACCTCGACACGAAACGGAACCCGCTCCTCATGGCATCCACCGCAGACATCAAGAACGGCGTCGTCATCAACATCGATGGCCAGCTCTGGAGCGTGGTCGAGTTCCAGCACGTCAAGCCGGGCAAGGGCGGCGCGTTCGTGCGCACCAAGCTGAAGAACGTCATGACGGGCAAGGTCGTCGACAAGACGTACAACGCCGGCACGAAGATCGAGCTCGAGAACGTCGACCGTCGCGACTTCACGTACCTGTACACCGACGGCGACGGCTTCGTGTTCATGGACGTCGCCGACTACGACCAGATCACCGTCGGTGCCGCCACGGTCGGCGACGCGAAGAACTTCCTGCTGGAGAACCAGCAGGTCACGATCGCGACCAACAACGGCAACCCGCTCTACATCGACCTCCCGGCGTCCGTCACCCTCGAAGTGACCTACACCGAGCCAGGGCTGCAGGGCGACCGTTCTTCGGCCGGCACGAAGCCGGCCACGGTCGAGACCGGCTACGAGATGCAGGTCCCGCTGTTCGTCGAGACCGGCACCAAGATCAAGGTCGACACCCGTACGGGTGAGTACCTGGGCCGCGAGAAGTAAGGCGTGGGCGCACGCACGAAGGCGCGCAAGCGCGCACTCGACATCCTGTTCTCCTCCGATGTCCGCGGTGACGCGATCGGCGTCACGCTCGCAGCAGAGGCCAAGCGGGCCGCGAGCGAGCCGGCCCGCGAGGCCAGCTGGCTGTACGCGCGCGAGATCGCAGACGGGATCGTCGACCACCAGGACGAGATCGACGAGCAGATCACGACTCACAGTCGCGATTGGAAGCTCGAGCGGATGCCGGCCGTTGACCGCGCTCTGCTGCGCATCGCGGTATGGGAGATCCTCTACAACGATCAGGTTCCGACGGCCGTCGCGATCGACGAGGCCGTTGAGCTGGCCAAGGAGTTCTCCACGGATGACTCCGGAGCCTTCGTGCACGGCGTCCTCGCCAGGGTGGCGCGTTCCAGCTGACGCCTCCGCAGAGTCCGGACGATGTCTGATGCCGGGGAGAGGATGGCGGATATGAGCGCGCCGTACGTCCCCGAGGAGGACATCCTCGCGCACACCGATCGCGGCAGCTTCGAGCGGGGGTTCGGCTATGCGCGCGATGACCGCGTACTGTACGCGATCTGGAATTCCGAGCGCCGGCGCATCAACGGCCAGGTCTCCGGTTCGGGCGGAAGGCCGTACAGCTGCGCGATCGAGTTCGCGGATGACGATTCCATCGCGCTGAGCCGCTGCGCGTGCCCGGTGCGGTCGAAGTGCAAGCACGTGGTGGCGGTGCTCCTGGCGAGCAACGCCAAACAGGGGCGACCGCCGTCGGCGCCCGCCTCGGCGGCACGGACGCAGGCTCCGGCGTGGCGTTCGCTGCTGACGGCTGCCGGGCGGACAGCGGATCCGACCCCGCTCGCGCTCGGTGTGGAGGTGCGCAGACGCGCCGCGCAGGGTGCGCATCAGTGGGCGCCGCGCCCGGTGACGGCGGCGCAGCCGCGTGAGCTGGTGAAGGCCGGCGTCGAAGTGCTCCTCGCGGTCCGTCCGCTCGTGCGCAGCCGCTCGACCGGCAACTGGATCCAAGGGGATGCGGGCTGGGACTCGATCCGCCGTTCGTCCGGCAGGTTCGCTCCTGACCAGGTGCGCTGGTTCGGAGACCTGCTGAGCATTGCACGCGAATCGCTGCTCTCCGGCACGGCCGGCGAATGGATCCTGCTCGATCTCGTCGCGTCGCGCCTGCTGTGGAGCCACCTCAGCGCCGCACGCGCGCTCGGCATCGCGATCGTGGCGACGCAGAAGCACACCGACATCCGCTTCGCCGAGCACGCCGAGGTGAGCGCCGTGATCAGCGCGGCGGATCACGGGCTGCTGCTGGCACCCGAGGTGTCGATCGATTCGACGCCTCATGCGGCGAGCAGAGTGCGGCCGCTCGGACGCTCTGGGGTGTACGCGTGGGACGTCGTCGGCACGCGCATCGAGGTGACCCTGGCGCCGGTCGACCTCGAGCCGATGATGCACGCTCTTCTGACCGGACCGTCCGAGATCGAGATCCCCGACGACGAACGCGACGCGTTCCTCGCCGAGGCGTACCCTCAGCTCGTCCGACAGGCCGAGGTGCGCACTGCTCAGGGCGTCGAGCTCCCTGAGCCGGCCGAACCGCAGGCCATCGTCACGGTCGCCTACCGTGCCGGGCACGTCGTCGAGCACACGCTGCAGTGGGATTACCCCGGCTTCGGCCGATTCGGCGCCGATCCGAGTGCCGATGCCGTGCGCGATCCGGCCCGTGAGGCCGACATCCTCCGCCGAATGCACGACGCCTGGGACCAGGTCCTCACCGTCCCGTTCTCGGCGCACGGCACGCTGCACGACATGGATGCCGCGGAGTTCGTCTCGCGGCTCGTCGGGCTGTGGGAGGCCATCGGCGTCGTCGTCGAGACCCGCGGCACACCGCAGGCCTATCGCGAGCTCACCGGCGATCCCCTGATCACGGTGTCCACCGTCGAGACCACGTCGACGGACTGGTTCGATCTCGGCATCCTGGTGAAGATCGACGACCGGACCATTCCGTTCGAACCGCTGTTCACGGCCCTCGCCATGCGCCGCAACAAGCTGCTGCTCGTCGACGGCAGCTACTTCTCGCTCGCGCACCCCGCTCTGCAGCGACTGCGGGACCTGCTGGACGAAGCGGCCGAGCTCGCGGAGTGGGAGGCGGGGCCGAAGATCAGCCGCCACCAGGTCGCGCTCTGGGAGGAGTTCGAAGACCTCGCCGACGAAGCCCAACCCGCGGTGAGCTGGCGGGAGACGGTGCAGGGCCTGCGCGATGCGGATCGCGTGCCGCCCACCGTCGAGCCGTCGGGGCTTCAGGCTCAGTTGCGCCCGTATCAGAAGGCGGGCTTCGATTGGCTCGCCTTCCTCTGGCGTCACCGGCTCGGTGGGATCCTGGCCGATGACATGGGGCTGGGCAAGACCATCCAGCTGCTCACCCTGGTCCTGCACATCCGCGAGGCGGGGGAGCGCAGACCGCTGCTGGTCGTCGCCCCGACCTCGGTCCTCGCCACCTGGCAGGACGAGGCCGCGCACTTCGCTCCTGGGCTCGACGTGCGCATCATCGACGGCACGAGCGCCAAGAACGGCCGGCGCGTCGCGGATGTCGCGGCCGACGCCGATCTCGTCGTGACCTCCTACACCGTCGCGCGGCTCGACCAGGACGAGTTCCAGGCTGTCGAGTGGGCGGCCCTGATCCTGGACGAGGCGCAGTTCGTGAAGAATCCGGCGACGCTGCAGCATCGTGCGATCGCGGCGCTGCGGGCGGATGTGACCTTCGTCGTCACCGGCACCCCGATGGAGAACAGTCTCCGAGAGCTCTGGGCTCTGCTGCGACTCGCCGCACCTGGGCTGTTCCCCTCGGCCCGCAAATTCCGTCAGGAGTACATCCAGCCGATCGAGCAGGGCAAGGTGCCGGAGAACGAGGAAGGCGCGCCGTACCGCCAGCGGCGACTGGAGCGCCTGCGTCGCCGCATCCGTCCGCTCATGCTCCGTCGCACCAAGGACCTCGTGGCTGCCGACCTTCCGCCCAAGCAGGAGCAGCTGCTGCATGTCGATCTGGTCCCGGCTCACCGCGCACTGTACGACACCGTGCTCCAGCGCGAACGGCAGAAGGTGCTCGGGCTGCTCCAGGACCTCGACCGGAATCGGTTCATCGTGTTCCGGTCGCTCACGATGCTGCGCATGCTCAGCCTGGCGCCGGCACTCATCGACGGCGAGGACGCCCGGATCGGCTCCGCCAAGCTCGATGTGCTGCTCGAGCGCGTGCAGGAGCTGCAGGCCGAGGGGCACCGCGCGCTGGTCTTCAGCCAGTTCACGTCTTTCCTCTCACTGGCGGCGGAACGGCTCGAGGAAGCGGGCGTCCCGTACGCGTATCTGGACGGCTCGACGCGCAATCGCAGGGCCGTGATCGACGGATTCCGCACCGGAGAGCAGCCGGTGTTCCTCATCAGCCTGAAGGCCGGCGGATTCGGGCTGACTCTCACAGAGGCGGACTACGTGTTCCTGCTGGATCCGTGGTGGAACCCGGCTGCCGAGGCGCAGGCCGTCGACCGCACGCATCGGATCGGCCAGACCGAGCAGGTGTTCGTCTACCGGATGATCGCCACCGGGACCGTCGAGGAGAAGGTGCTCGCGCTCCAGCAGCGGAAGGCACGACTGTTCACCGCGGTGATGGATGACGAGCAGCTGTTCGCTCAGACGCTGACCGCCGACGACATCCGCGGACTGTTCGAGGACTGACAGCCGCACGGGCGTTTGTTTCCGGCGTGTGACACCGCCCTCACCGCAGGGGTGCGTGCGCGTGACGCAGAAGTGATCGTGCGGTAATCCACGACGCCGTCCGTCGAAACACCGTCCTCGTATCTTCAGTGGCATACCGTCCGGAGCAGTAGCCACAGGGAGAGCAGTCATGGTCACACCTGCCGTCGCGTCCTCGCACACCGACACCGCTGATGCCGTCGTCCTCACACGTCGACCAGGCCGCTGGATCGACGGGTTCGATCCCGAGAACACCGCGTTCTGGGAGTCCGAGGGCCGTCCGATCGCTCGCCGGAACCTCGGATGGTCGATCTACGCCGAGTTCCTCGGTTTCATCGTCTGGCAGCTGTGGAGCATCGTCGTCGTGATGCTGCCGGCCGCCGGGTTCACCTTCACCACTTCCGAGATCTTCTGGTTGATCTCGCTGCCGAGTCTCGTCGGGGCCACTCTCCGCTTCCCGTACACGTTCATGGTGCCCCGGTTCGGCGGCCGCAATTGGACCATCGTGTCGGCGCTGCTGCTGCTGATCCCCGCGATTCTGCTGGGTGTCGCGGTCGGCAACCCGGAGACACCGTTCTGGATGATGCTCTGCATCGCGGCCCTCGCCGGATTCGGCGGCGGCAACTTCGCCAGTTCCATGTCGAACATCACCTACTTCTTCCCGCAGCGCGAGAAGGGCTGGGCGCTCGGCCTGAACGCTGCGGGGGGCAACCTCGGCACGTCGGTCGCCCAGTTCCTCGTCCCCATCGTCGTGTCGCTCGCCGCGGGAATCGGACTCGGGCTGCCACTGGCCGGCTGGATGTGGGTGCCGCTCATCCTCGTCGCGGCCTGGGGTGCATGGCGGTACATGGACAACCTGTCTTCCGCGAAGGCCGACTTCGCCGGATCGGCCGCGGCGCTGCGCGAAGGGCACATGTGGCTGCTGTCGCTGCTCTACATCGGCACGTTCGGCTCGTTCATCGGCTTCGCCAGCGTCTTCCCGAAGCTCATCGCCGACCAGTTCCCGGAGTTCTCCTCCCTGCACATCGGCGCAGCCGCGGTCTCTCTCGCCTTCCTCGGCGCTCTGGTCGGATCCCTCTTCCGTCCGCTCGGCGGTCGTCTCGCCGACCGCTTCGGCGGTGCGCGGATCACGATCGCGGCGTTCGCCGTGATGGCGATCGGCGCCTTCGGCATCCTCGGTGTCCTGGCGCTCGGACAGTTCTGGGCGTTCCTGCTCTGCTTCCTGGTGCTCTTCGCCGCGACGGGCGTGGGAAACGGGTCGACGTATCGGATGATCCCGATCGTCTTCAGCGCACGCGCGGTCGCCCGCAAGGAAGGAGATGCCGCGGCGGTCCAGCGCCGCGCCGCCGCCGCGCTCGGCCTCATCTCCGGCATCGGTGCCTACGGCGGATTCATGGTTCCGCAGGTGCTCAATGCATCCCAGCTCTCCACCGGCACGTACGAGGGCGCGTTCATCGGCTTCGGCATCGTCTACATCGTGATGCTCGTCATCACGCTGCTCGTCTACGGCATCCCGCGCGCCGCACTCGACGGACGGCGGATCTGACAGTGCCGACGTCCTTGCGCGTCGTCGTCGTCGGGTTCGGTCCGGTCGGGGCGCGGCTGTGCGAAGACCTCCTCCCGGCCGTCGAGGACGGCACGATCCAGCTGACGGTCATCGGCGCAGAGCAGCATGCTCCCTACAACCGCGTGCTGATCGCCGAACTCGCCGCAGCGAGGGCTGATCACGACGGGATCGTCCTGCACGACCCGGCGGACAGCACGGCCGCCGGTGCGAGGGTCGTGCTCGGAGCACGCGTCGTCGGCATCGACCGCGCTGCCAAGCTGGTCGAGCTCGACAGCGGAGAGCGGGTCGACTACGACCGGTTGGTGCTGGCGACCGGCGCGAGGGCGAACGTGCCGACTCTCGCCGGGCTGGAACGTCCCCGCTACGACGAGGCGTCTCTGGGGCGCGCAGGGACCGCCGTCATCGGATCGGACGCGCGACTCCCCGTCGGTGTCACAGTGCTGCGCGACCTCGCCGATGCCGAGCGCGTCCGGCGGGCCGTCGAAGCGAAAGCGCGCATCATCGTGCTCGGCGCAGGCGTGCTCGGCCTCGAGTTCGCGCTGCTGGCCGCCGATGCGGGTGCGGAGGTCGGCGTGCTGCACCACGGGCCGACGCCGATGCCCCGCAACCTCGATCGCGGCGCAGGAACGGTGCTGGCCAGGGCGCTGAAAGTCCGCGGCATCACGATGTACGCGCACAGCCGCGCGGAGGCGATCGCGTTCCACGACGCCGCGGACGGCGTACGCGCGTTCGATGCCGTGGTCACCGCAGACGGAAACTACGTCCGAGGAGATCTGCTGGTGCTCTCCTGCGGTGTCGGGGCTCGCACGGAGCTGGCCACTCTCGCAGGCATGCGCACGGCGGCCGGTGTCATCGTCGACGAACGGCTGCGTTCCTGGAGCGACGACGACGTGTACGCGATCGGCGACTGCGCGCATGTCCTCGCGCGTACGCCCGAGAACGAGGCGCTCTCGCGCCTGCCCGGTGCGCCGTCCGGCCTGATCGGGCCGGGGTGGCGCCAGGCGTCCTGGCTGGCCGGATGGCTCGTCGCGGACGCGACAGGCGCGCCGCACTCCGAGCCGGCGCCGGGGGAGAAGGACGCCGTCGTGATGCTGAAGGACGAAGGCATCGACGTGGTCGCGGTCGGCGACCTCGACATAGACATCTGGGACACGCCGCACGCCGGCGATCCGCACCGGCACGTGGCGCAGTGGGCCGACGCGCAGCACGGCCGGTACGTGAAAATGGTCACCGTCGACGGCGTGCTGGACGCGTTCGCCTGTGTCGGGATGCCGCGCACGGCCGCCGAGCTGACGCTGCTGTACGACCGGCAGGGCGAACTGCCCTCCGATCGTTCGCTGCTGCTGCGCCTGGACGGTGCGGACGACGTCGGCGCCGGTTCCGACCCCTTCGCCCCGACATCCAAAGTCTGCTCGTGCAACGGCGTCGACGTTCAGCGCATCACCGACTCGATCGCCGCGGGCAACGACACCGTGGCCTGCCTCGGTCGCGACACCAGGGCTGGTACCGGCTGCGGCGGATGCAAGCCGCGCCTGACCGAACTGATCGAACGATTCGCCCTCGCGGAGGCCGCACGCGCATGACGAGCACTCATTGTCCTTACTGTGCGCTCCAGTGCGCCATGACGCTCACCCCTCGGGCGTCGGATGCCGCGGCATCCGACCCGTCCATGACCGTGGCCGGGCGCGACTTCCCGACGAACCGCGGTGGGCTCTGCAAGAAGGGGTGGACCTCCTCGACCCTGCTCGACGCACCAGACCGGCTCACGCAGCCGCTCGTGCGGGGCGCGGACGGGATGCTCGTCGAGGCGACCTGGGAGGAGGCCCTCGATCTCCTCGTCTCGACGATCCGTCGCCTGCAGGCCGAGTCGGGGCGGGACGCGATCGGCGTCTTCGGAGGGGGCGGACTCACGAACGAGAAGGCCTATCAGCTGGGCAAGTTCGCAAGGATCGCGCTCGGCACCTCCCGTATCGACTACAACGGCCGGTTCTGCATGTCATCGGCCGCCGCGGCCGCGAACCGGGCTTTCGGGATCGACCGGGGGCTGCCTTTTCCGCTGACCGATCTCGACGACGCGCACACCGTACTGATGCTCGGCTCGAACGTCGCAGACACCATGCCGCCGTTCCTGTCGCACCTGGCCGGTGTTCGCGAGGCCGGCGGCCTGATCATCGTCGACCCGCGGCGCAGCTCCACGGTACGGCTGACCGACGAGGGTCAGGGAATCCACTTGGCGCCGGCGCCGGGCACGGATCTCGAACTGCTGCTCGGTCTGACCCACATCGTGATCGCGGACCGGCTGTACGACGAGGCCTCGGTCGAGCGCTGGACCATCGGATTCGACGCGCTGCGGCGCAGCGTCTCCGGGTGGTGGCCTGCGCGAGTGCAGCAGGTCACGGGCGTTCCGGTGGACCTCCTGCGCCGCGTCGCGCGGCGCCTTGCCGCGGGAGGGAACACCTTCATCCTCACCGGACGCGGCGTGGAGCAGCATTCGAACGGCACGGATACGGCCACCGCGGCGATCAACCTCGCCCTGATCCTCGGCCTTCCGACCCGGCCGGGCAGCGGATACGGCACGCTCACGGGTCAGGGCAACGGCCAGGGCGGCCGAGAACACGGTCAGAAGTGCGACCAGCTCCCCGGCTACCGCAAGATCACCGATCCGGATGCCAGGGCGCACGTCGCCGCAGTCTGGGGCGTGTCGCCGGAGGACATCCCCGGTGCGGGTCTTCCCGCCGTGCAGCTGCTGGAGTCGATCGGCGAGGACGACGGCATCCGGGCCCTGCTCGTGCACGGCTCGAACCCGGTGATCTCGGCCCCCGATGCCGGGGCCGTCCGTGCCCGCATGACGCAGCTGGACCTCCTGGTCGTGTGCGATTTCTTCCTCTCCGAGACGGCAGCCATGGCGGACGTCGTGCTTCCCGTGACTCAGTGGGCGGAGGAGGAGGGCACGATGACGAACCTGGAAGGGCGGGTCATCCGCCGCCGTCAGGCGCTGCCCGCACCGGACGGGGTCCGCAGCGAGCTGTGGATCCTCGCCGAGCTCGCACGACGCCTGGATGCGCCCGGAACGTACGACCTCGATCCGGCGATCGTGTTCGACGAGCTCGCGCGGGCGTCGGCTGGCGGCGTCGCCGATTACTCCGGGCTCAGCCACGCGGTGCTGGATGCCGAGATCGACGCGTTCTGGCCTTATCCCGCGGGTTCCCACGGGACGCCACGGCCGGTGCTCGACGGATACCGGCATCCGGACGGGCTCGCGCGGATCGTCGCCGTATCGGTGCGGTCCAAGCCGGAGGCTCCCGCCGTCGGCGACGAGCTGACGCTCATCACCGGCCGCCTGCTGGAGCACTACCAGTCCGGCGCGCAGACCCGGCGAGTGACCGAGCTGGTCGCGGCGCGACCGGCACTGGAGGCGACCCTGCACCCCGCGACCGCGGCAGACCGTGGGATGCACGACGGAGACAGCATCGTGCTCGTGAACGCTCGAGGATCCGTCACCGCCGAGGTCGTCACCGACAACGGCATCCGACCGGACACGGTGTTCCTGCCTTTCCATTACCCGGACGAGCACTCGGCGAACCTCTTGACGATCGCGGCGACGGATCCGATCTCGGCCATGCCGGAGTTCAAGCGGTCGGTCGTGCGCGTACTGCCTGCTCCCTGACGAGCGTTATGCCCGGCTCTGCTTCGGGTGCCTTCCAGCGCCCGGCGGGTAGACTCGGTCGGTCCAGTTCGGGAGGAAACAGTATGCGGATCACGGGACTCGGCCACGCCGGGATGTTCATCGAGACGGTCGGCGGGAACATCATCTGCGACCCTGTTCTCGGTCCCTCCTTCTTCGGCTCCTGGTTCCCGTTCCCCGACAACCGCGGGCTCGACTGGGAGAAGTTCGGCGGCGAGGCCGATTTCCTCTACATCTCCCACCGGCACCGCGATCACTTCGACCCGCGGCTGCTCGAGCGCTACATCCGCAAGGACATCGAGGTACTGCTGCCGGAGTACCCGACCGACGAGCTCGAGCAGGACATCCGTGGGCTCGGTTACACGAACATCACGTACGCGCCGGCGGGTGAGATCATCCAGCGGGGCGATCTGAAGATCATGATCACGCCGCTCCGGGCTCCCAGCGACGGTCCGATCGGCGACTCGTCGCTGAGCGTCGACGACGGCACGGGGTCCGTGCTCAACCAGAACGACTCGCACCCTCTGGATCTCGAGAAACTGCTCGGCTTCGGCAAGCCGGACGCCTACTTCACGCAGGTGTCCGGTGCCATCTGGTGGCCCATGGTCTACGACCTGCCGCTGGATGCCAAGCAGAACTTCGCTCAGCTCAAGCGCGATGCGCAGAACAAGCGCGCGATGTACTACATCGAGAAGGTCGACGCGCCGCACGTGTTTCCGATGGCCGGCCCGCCGATGTTCCTCCGTGACGATCTGTTCGATTTCAACGGCCTCGGCCGCAACGGCGAGTCGATCTTCACTGACCAGAAGCAGTTCCTGGCGTACATGAACGAGCTGGCGCCGCAGTACGACGGCCAACTGTTCGTCCCCGGTACGGTCGTCACGGTGACAGACGGAGAGGTCTCCTCCGAGCAGACCCTGTATTCGGATGCCGAGATCGCTCACATCTTCGACGAGAAGTGGGACTATCTGGAGTCGCAGCG
This sequence comes from Microbacterium sp. STRO-1N, assembly GCF_057748015.1. Next base: position 1,931,236 of record NZ_CM173234.1, on the reverse strand, counting down.
CGCATCGCGTCAGCAGGAGATCCGAGACGAAGAGGCCTCGCGTGCCGCGGTCATTCCACCGGCCGAGATGCTCCAGGCGATCAAGGAGTGGTGGGAGCCGCTGCTGAAGAAGTCGCGCACCATCCGACTCGGCGTCGGCGGCTGCGTCCGGTTCCGCATCGGCGAGCTGGACATGGTCGTGGACTTCCCGAAGGCGAAGGTCCGCGAGTACGCGGGGGAGGAGTGCATCTACTGGTACACGATCCCCGCTGATCTCGTCTCCACGAACATCCGGGATCACGAGATCGACTGGTCGAACTCGATCTTCCTGTCGATGCAGTTCTCGGTGGGCCGCAGCGGCAAGTTCAACGAGTTCCTCACGACGTTCCTCAAGTGCCTCTCGGTCGACCGGATCGAGTACGTCGAGAACTGGTACCAGGAGCAGACCGATCAGACCGAGGATGCCGAGATCGGCGACTGGGTCGTGCAGCGTCGCTGCCCGCACCTGCGCGCAGACCTCACCCGCACGGGCAAGATCGACGAGGACGGCGTCCTGACGTGCAGCATGCACGACTGGAAGTGGGACCTGAAGACCGGCAAGTGCCTGTCGACGGCCGGCCACGAGATCCGCGCCACGAAGATCGACGACGTCACCGATGAGGCGCTGCGCCTGGGGGCGTGAGTTCCCGACGCCGTCGTGGCGTCGTGGGCGGAGCGCTCTCTAGAGTGGTGCCATGTCCGACGCCCCGCACGTGCACGCCGACTGGACCCAGGTTGAACTCATGGGGCATCGCGGCGCCGTGGGTCAGCGCATCGCGGGTGTCCTGATCGCTCTCGTCGGAGCAGTGGGCATCGGCCTGAGCTTTCTGATGGCACCCCATGGTGGGCGGTCGTGCTCATGCTCCTCGCGTGCGCATTCGTCGTCCTGGTCGGTGCGAGCATGTGGTTCCAGGCCAGCGCGGCGGAGTGGGCGACGGCCCGACTGCGGGGGACCGGCCGCCTGGCCGAGCTTCCGGTCGTCGCGGTGACGGACCCGCGTCGGCACGTCACCCGAATTCGGCTGTATCGTCCGTGTTCAGAGACACGTGACGACAGCGGGGCAGGTGTCACCGTCCTCGGCGCGTGAGGGCCTCCGCTAGACTGAGATCACGAGCAACCTTTAACACCGTCCTGTGAGGCGGAGAAGGGAGCGGCGGATGAGCACGCGCACCGTGCTGCAGCAAGCCGACATCTCGCGGGCTCTGACCCGCATAGCCCACGAGATCCTGGAATCCAACCGCGGAGCGACCGATCTGGTCCTCCTGGGGATTCCCACTCGCGGCGTCGCCCTCGCCGAACGGCTGGGCGCACTCATCAGCGACATCGCCCAGCAGCCTGTTCCGGTCGGCGCGCTCGACGTCACCCTGTTCCGGGACGATCTCGCCAAGCATCCGACCCGCTCGCCGCGGCCGACCGAGATCCCTGCCGGCGGCATCGACGGCAGGACCGTGGTCCTCGTGGACGACGTCCTCTTCTCCGGACGCAGCATCCGCGCGGCGCTGGACGCGATCCAGTCGATCGGACGCCCCTCGGTGGTTCGACTCGCGATCCTCGTCGACCGCGGCCACCGCGAACTGCCGATCCGGCCGGACTTCGTCGGCAAGAACATCCCGTCGTCGCGCCAGGAGCGCGTGAACGTGCGCCTGTTCGAGTACGACGGCGCCGAAGAGGTGACGATCGAAGCATGAGGCACCTGCTCGACACCCAGACCCTCGACCGGACGACCGCACTGCGGATCCTCGACGTCGCCGAGGACATGTCCGACACGCAGTCCCGCGAGGTGAAGAAGCTCCCGACGCTGCGCGGCAAGACCGTCGTGAATCTCTTCTTCGAGGACTCGACCCGGACGCGGATCTCGTTCGAGGCCGCAGCCAAGCGCCTCTCCGCCGACGTCATCAACTTCGCGGCGAAGGGCTCCAGCGTCTCCAAGGGCGAGAGCCTGAAAGACACCGCCCAGACGCTGCAGGCTATGGGAGCGGATGCCGTCGTCATCCGCCACGGCGCCTCGGGCGCGCCTCGGACGCTCGCCACGAGCGGTTGGATCACCGCCGGCGTCGTCAATGCCGGCGACGGGACGCACGAGCATCCGACCCAGGCGCTTCTGGACGCGTTCACGATCCGCAAGCGCCGCTTCGGCGCCGACAGCCGTGGCAGGGATCTGTCCGGCATCCGCGTCGTGATCGTCGGGGACGTGCTGCACTCGCGCGTGGCGCGATCGAACGTCTGGCTGCTGACGACGCTCGGGGCAGAGGTCACGCTGGTGACCCCGCCGACGCTGATCCCGCAGAACGTGTCGCTGTGGCCGGTGCGCGTCCGTTACGACCTCGACGAGGCTCTGGCCGACGGCCCGGATGCCGTGATGATGCTGCGCATCCAACTGGAGCGGATGAACGCCGCGTATTTCCCCAGTGAGCGGGAGTATTCCCGTCGCTGGGGGCTCGATGCCGTGCGCGCAGCAGGACTGCCGGACGGTAGCATTGTGATGCATCCTGGCCCCATGAATCGGGGCCTGGAGATCTCGTCCGAGGCCGCCGACTCCGACCGCTCCACGGTGCTGGAGCAGGTCACGAACGGCGTCTCCGTACGAATGGCCGTGCTCTATCTGCTGCTGGCGGGGGAGCGCGAAGACGAACGAGGGGAAGTGAAATGAGCCAGACCCTCGTCATCGCAGGCGTCCAGTTGCTCGGGCGCGACAGCGCCGACATCGTGATCGAGAACGGCGTCATCGCCGAGATCGGTTCGGGTCTCAGCCGCGCGGGCGCCCGCACGATCGATGCGGCTGGGCTCGTCGCCCTTCCTGGCCTCGTCGACCTGCACACCCACTTGCGCGAGCCGGGTTATGAGGCATCCGAGACAGTGCTCTCCGGCACGCGCGCCGCAGCCGCTGGGGGCTTCACCGCGGTCTTCGCGATGCCCAACACCTCGCCCGTCGCCGATTCAGCCGGCGTCGTCGAGCAGGAGCTCGCCCTGGGCGAGGCCGCCGGCTATGCCACGGTGCAGCCGATCGGGGCCGTGACCGTGGGACAGAAGGGCGAGCGTCTCGCCGAACTCGGGGCGATGGCGACGTCTCGGGCCAAGGTCCGCGTCTTCAGCGACGACGGAATCTGCGTGTGGGACTCGCTCATCATGCGTCGTGCTCTCGAATACGTGAAGAGCTTCGACGGCGTGATAGCGCAGCACGCGCAGGACCCGCGGCTCACCGAGGGCGCTCAGATGAACGAGGGCACCGTCTCGGCCGAACTCGGCCTCGCCGGCTGGCCCGCCGTCGCCGAGGAGTCGATCATCGCCCGCGACGTGCTGCTCGCCGAGCACGTCGGTTCGCGCCTGCACGTCTGCCATCTTTCGACGGCAGGCTCCGTCGACATCATCCGCTGGGCGAAGAAGCGCGGCATCGCCGTGACCGCCGAGGTCACGCCGCATCACCTGCTCCTGACGGATGAGCTGGTCCGCGGCTACGACGCCCGCTACAAGGTCAATCCGCCGCTGCGCCGTGAAGAGGACGTCCTCGCGGTGCGCGAAGGCCTTGCCGACGGCACGATCGACATCGTCGCCACCGACCATGCGCCGCACCCGAGCGAGAACAAGGCCTGCGAGTGGCAGGCCGCTGCCAACGGCATGGTCGGTCTCGAAAGCGCCCTGCGCGTGGTGCACCAGTCGATGGTCGCAACGGGGCTGCTGGAATGGGCCGATGTCGCACGCGTGATGAGCGCGAACCCCGCGCGCATCGGACGCCTGGACGGCTTCGGTGCGCTCGAGGCCGGTGCTCCGGCGAACGTCACGCTCTACGACCCTTCGGTGCCCGGTGTCTTCACCGAGGCCGATCTGCACGGGCGCAGTGTGAACTCGCCGTACCTCGGCCGGGACCTGCCTGGCCGCGTGCAGTGGACGATCCACCGCGGCACGACGACCGTCGCCGACGGCGTGCTCGTCGAGGAGCTGAAGACGAAGTGACCCGCGATCTCCTGTTCCTCCTCACCGGACTCATCGCACTCGGCATCCTGCTGGCGATGTTCTTCGCCTGGCGTCGGCGCCTGCGTCGCGACTCGGGCCTCACGGCGCCGCTCGGAGTGCCTGAGCACGCCGAAGTGCGTGCGCGGCACGAAGTGCTGTACGTCTCCACGACGAAGCACGACGAGCCGCTCGAGCGCCTGGCGATCTCACCGCTGACCTACCGCGCACGCGGCGAGATCGCCGTGACGGACCGCGGCGTCGCGCTGTGCCTGGATGGCGCGCCGACCGTGTTCCTCAGCAGGGACCGTCTGCAGGCCGTCGACCGCGCGACCGTGACGATCGACAGGGTCGTCGAACCGGACGGCCTCGTCAAGATCGTCTGGGACGTCGCCGACGCCCACCCGGTCGACTCGTACCTCCGCGTCACCACCGGTGACCCGGCACATCTCATCTCCGAACTGCGGCCGCTCATCGCGGCCCCCAAGACGGGAGCCACATCATGACTCATCTTCCCGAACCGGCCGTGCTCGTCCTCGAGGACGGGTCACGCCACCGCGGCCGCGCATACGGCGCGCGCGGAACGACTCTCGGCGAGGTCGTCTTCGCCACGGGCATGTCCGGCTACCAGGAGACCCTGACCGACCCGTCCTACGCCGGGCAGATCGTGCTGCAGACCGCGCCGCACATCGGCAACACCGGCATGAACGACGAGGACCCCGAGTCCCGCCGGATCTGGGTCGCCGGTTACATCGTGCGCGACCCTTCGCGCGTCGTCTCGAACTGGCGCGCGGACACCTCGCTCGACGACACGCTCGAGCGCGACGGCATCGTCGGCATCAGCGGCATCGACACCCGCGCGATCACCCGCCACATCCGCTCCGCCGGATCCATGCGCGGCGGCATCTTCTCCGGGGACGCCGCAGGACTGGATGCCGAGGAGCAGCTGCGCATCGTGCAGGAGGCCCCGCAGATGGCCGGCCGCAACCTGTCGGCCGAAGTGTCGGTGGAGGCTGCCGCGGTGACGGCGGCCGTGGGGGAGAAGCTCGGCAACCTCGCCGTGCTCGACCTCGGCGTCAAGCAGGCCACGGTCGACAACCTCGCCGCTCGCGGTTTCGAGGTGCACGTGCTCCCGCAGACGACCACGATCGAAGAGATCCGCGCGATCGAGCCCGTCGCGGTGTTCTACTCGAACGGACCCGGCGACCCCGCGGCCTCCGACGGACACGTCGACCTGCTGCGATCGGTGCTGGACGACAAGCTGCCGTTCTTCGGCATCTGCTTCGGCAACCAGCTGTTGGGCCGTGCCCTCGGCCTCGGCACGTACAAGCTGCCCTTCGGGCACCGCGGCATCAACCAGCCGGTGCGCGACAAGGCCACGGGCCGCGTCGAGATCACCGCGCACAACCACGGCTTCGCCGTCGACGCACCCCTCGAGGGGGTCTTCGACAGCCCTGCGGGCTACGGTCGTGTCGAGGTCAGCCACGTGGGCCTCAACGACAACGTCGTCGAGGGGCTGCGCGCCCTCGACATCCCGGCATTCTCCGTGCAGTACCACCCCGAGGCCGCCGCCGGCCCGCACGATGCCAACTACCTCTTCGATCGGTTCGCGGAGCTCGTCCGCGAGAACAAGGACGCCAAGTAATGCCCAAGCGCGACGACATCCGCTCCGTACTCGTCATCGGCTCCGGCCCGATCGTCATCGGTCAGGCATGCGAGTTCGACTACTCCGGCACCCAGGCCTGCCGCGTCCTGCGCGAAGAGGGCATCCGCGTCATCCTCGTCAACTCCAATCCGGCGACGATCATGACCGACCCCGACTTCGCCGACGCGACCTACATCGAGCCGATCACCCCGGAGGTGATCGAGACGATCATCGCCAAGGAGCGTCCTGACGCGATCCTGCCGACCCTGGGAGGCCAGACCGCGCTGAACGCCGCCATGGCGCTGGACGAACGCGGCATCCTCGCCAAGTACGACGTCGAACTCATCGGCGCCAAGGTCGAGGCCATCAAGAAGGGCGAGGATCGCCAGATCTTCAAGCAGCTGGTCCTGGACGCAGGAGCGGATGTCGCGGCATCCGTCATCTGCCACACGATGGACGAGCTGATCGCTGGGGCCGAGAAGCTCGGCTACCCCCTCGTGGTCCGCCCGAGCTTCACGATGGGCGGGCTCGGTTCCGGCTTCGCCTACGACGAGACCGATCTCCGCCGCATCGGCGGTGCCGGTCTGCACGACTCGCCGACCAACGAGGTGCTGCTCGAGGAGTCGATCCTCGGCTGGAAGGAGTACGAGCTCGAGCTCATGCGCGACACGGCCGACAACACGGTCGTCGTCTGCTCGATCGAGAACGTCGACCCTGTGGGTGTGCACACCGGCGACTCGATCACGGTCGCGCCGGCACTGACGCTCACCGACCGCGAGTACCAGAAGCTGCGCGACATCGGCATCGACATCATCCGCGCGGTCGGCGTCGACACCGGCGGCTGCAACATCCAGTTCGCAGTGAACCCCGAGGACGGGCGCATCATCGTCATCGAGATGAACCCTCGTGTCTCCCGCTCGAGCGCGCTGGCCTCCAAGGCGACCGGATTCCCGATCGCCAAGCTCGCCGCCAAGCTCGCGCTGGGATACCGTCTCGACGAGATCCCGAACGACATCACCGGCGTCACACCTGCGAGCTTCGAGCCGACGCTCGACTACGTCGTGGTGAAGGTTCCGCGCTTCGCGTTCGAGAAGTTCCCCGCTGCCGACCCGACGCTGACGACCACCATGAAGTCGGTGGGCGAGGCGATGGCCATCGGGCGCAACTACGCCAGCGCACTGCAGAAGGCGCTTCGGTCACTCGAGAAGCGCGGCTCCAGCTTCCACTGGGGTCTCGAAGAGCGCAGCGTCGACGAACTCCTGGAGATCTCGAAGACGCCGACGGACGGCCGCATCGTCACCCTGCAGCAGGCGCTGCGCAAGGGCGCGACGATCGAGCAGGCCTTCGACGCGACCGCGATCGACCCGTGGTTCCTCGACCAGATCGTCCTGATCAACGAGGTCGCCGAGACCGTGCGCACCGCTGTCGAGTTGGACGCGGACACGCTCCGCTACGCGAAGGACCACGGCTTCTCGGATGCGCAGCTCGCCGAGCTCCGCAGCGTGACCGAGGCCGAGCTCCGAGGCGTGCGTCACGGCCTCGGCATCCGCCCGGTCTACAAGACGGTCGACACCTGCGCCGGCGAGTTCCCTGCCCTGACGCCGTACCACTACTCGAGCTACGACCTCGAGACCGAGGTCGCGCCGTCCGAGCGGACCAAGGTCGTCATCATCGGCTCGGGACCGAACAGGATCGGCCAGGGCGTCGAGTTCGACTACTCCTGCGTGCACGCCTCGTTCGCGCTGTCGGATGCCGGGTACGAGACCGTCATGGTCAACTGCAACCCCGAGACCGTCTCGACGGACTACGACACGAGCGACCGGCTCTACTTCGAGCCGCTCACTCTCGAGGACGTCCTCGAGGTGCTGGATGCCGAGGCCGCCAGCGGGACCGTCCTCGGCGTGGTGTGCCAGCTCGGCGGGCAGACGCCCCTCGGCCTGGCCAAGGGCATCGAGGCGGCCGGGTACACCGTGCTGGGCACGAGCCCGGCGGCCATCGACATCGCCGAGGAGCGCGAGCTGTTCTCTCAGCTGCTGAACGCGGCCGAGCTCATCGCGCCTCGTCACGGCACCGCCATCGACGCCGACGAAGCCGTGGTCATCGCCGAGGAGATCGGCTACCCGGTGCTGGTGCGTCCGAGCTTCGTGCTCGGCGGACGCGGCATGGAGATCGTCTACGACACCGCGAGTCTTCGCGACTACTTCGTGCGCACCGCCGGCGAGGTCATCATCGAGCAGGGCAAGCCGCTGCTGGTCGACCGGTTCCTCGATGACGCGATCGAGTTGGACGTCGACGCCCTGTACGACGGGCACGAGCTCTACATCGGCGGTGTCATGGAGCACCTCGAAGAAGCAGGCATCCACTCCGGCGACTCCAGCTGCACCCTGCCGCCGGTCTCCCTCGGACGCAGCGACATCGACCGCGTGCGCAAGGCGACGCTCGCGATCGCCGAGGGCGTCGGAGTCCGAGGGCTCCTCAACGTGCAGTTCGCGATCAGCGCCGGTGTGCTCTATGTCATCGAGGCCAACCCTCGGGCCAGCCGCACCGTGCCCTTCGTCTCGAAGGCGCTCGGGATCCCGCTGGCGAAGGCTGCCAGCCGGATCATGGTCGGGGCGACCATCGCCGAGCTGAAGAGCGAGGGGATGCTGCCGGTCCAGGACGGTTCGCAGGTGCCGCTGGATGCTCCGGTGGCCGTCAAGGAGGCTGTCCTGCCCTTCAAGCGGTTCCGCACTCGCGACGGCAAGACCGTCGACTCCGTGCTCGGCCCGGAGATGCGCTCGACCGGTGAGGTCATGGGCATCGACAAGGACTTCCCGACCGCGTTCGCGAAGAGCCAGGCCGCGGCCTACGGCGGGCTGCCGACGTCCGGCACCGTGTTCATCTCGGTCGCCGACGCCGACAAGCGGGCCGTCATCCTCCCGGCGCACCGGCTGCGCCAGCTCGGCTTCACCCTGGTGGCGACCGAGGGCACGGCGGAGATCCTGTCGCGCAACGGCATCCCGGTGACCGTGGTGGCGAAGTACAGCGACACCCAGGACAGCGGTGAGCGCAACATCGTCGACCTCATCAACGACGGCGAGATCGACATCGTCGTGAACACGCCGTCCGGAGGTGCGGCGCGCGCCGACGGCTACGAGATCCGTGCGGCGGCCGTCGCCGCAGACAAGGCGCTGTTCACGACCATGGCCGTGCTGGGTGCCGCTGTGAGCGGAATGGATGCCGCCGACGAGGGCTTCCAGGTGCGAAGCCTTCAGGAATACGCGATCGATCGGAAGAACGCCCTGTGATCACGAGCTTCGGAGAGCGGACCAGGGCAGCCCTGGCGCAGTACGGCCCGCTGTGCGTCGGCATCGACCCGCACGCGGCGCTGCTGGACGCCTGGGGGCTCGGGCAGAGCGCCGACGGCGTGCGCGAGTTCGGTCTGCGCGTCGTGGAGGCGGCCACTGGTCGTGTCGGCGTCGTGAAGCCGCAGGTGTCGTTCTTCGAACGCTTCGGGTCCGCGGGCTTCGCCGCCCTCGAGGACGTCCTCGCTGCGGCGCGCGCGGCAGGGCTGCTCGTGATCGCCGACGCCAAGCGCGGCGACATCGGCACGACGATGGACGCCTACGCCGCAGCGTGGTTCACCCCAGGCTCGCCGCTGGAGGCCGACGCGCTGACCGTCAACCCCTACCTGGGCGTCGGCGCACTGGACACCACGTTCGAGCTGGCTGCCCGCCATGGCAAGGGCACATTCGTGCTCGTCGCCACGAGCAATCCGGATGCCGCGCCGATTCAGCGCGCAGCGGATGCCGAAGGACGAACGGTCTCCGCTGCGGTCATCGCGGAGGTGTCGTCCCGCAACGCCGCCATCACGCCGGCGGGTGAGTGGGGGAGCAATGGCTTCGTCATCGGCGCCACCGTCGACTGGACCGAGGCCGGGCTGGACGCGTTCACCCCGTCGGCGCCCATCCTCGGACCCGGATTCGGCGCACAGGGCGCAGGTCCCGGCGATCTGCGCATCCGCTACGGCGCTCAGGCCGCTCTGGTGCTGGCGAGCGAGAGCCGCAGCATCCTCTCCGCGGGCCCTGACGCTCTCACCGACGCGATCGGGCGTGCTGCCGAGAGGTATCGGGAGGTGCTCGGTGGCTGAGAAGCGTGCCGTTCCCGACGTGGACCGCGTCGCGGCCGCCCGTCGTGCCGTCGAACGACGTCGGGCCAGGGCAGCGCTCAAGCGCGATCTGACGACCCGGGTCGCTGCTCCCCAGACCGTGCTCGCGAAGGCCGTCGCCGATCCCGAGTCCGTCGCCGGTTCGTTCCGCGTCACCGACTTCCTGTTGGCGCTGCCGGCGATCGGAGTCGGCAAGAAGGATCGCATCCTGGAAGAGTTGCACATCTCGCCGGTCAAGCGGCTCGGCGGCCTCGGCATCCGGCAGCGCGAAGCTCTCACGGCCTGGCTGGACGAGCGCTTCCCTCCGCACAGCCCGCGGGCCGGGCGCAGTCGACTGCTGGTCCTCGCCGGCCCCACGGCTGTCGGCAAGGGCACGGTCGCCGCGCACATCCGCGAGGCGCACCCGGAGATCCACCTGTCGGTCTCGGCCACGACGCGCGCACCGCGCCCCGGCGAGGTCGATGGCGTGCACTACTACTTCGTCGACGACGCCGAGTTCGATCGGCTCATCGCGGACGGCGAACTCCTCGAGTACGCCGTCGTGCACAACAAGAGCCGCTACGGCACGCCTCGTGCACCGATCGACGCCGCTCTGGAGGCCGGGAAGACGGTCCTGCTCGAGATCGATCTGCAGGGCGCGCGGCAGGTGCGAGCGGCCGAGCCGTCCGCGACGCTGATCTTCCTGCTCCCGCCGTCCTGGGACGAGCTCGTGCACCGACTTGTCGGCCGAGGCACCGAGAACGAGGAGGAGCGCGCCCGTCGCCTGCGCACCGCGAAGGTGGAATTGGCCGCTCAAAGCGAGTTCGATTACCTGATTGTGAACGAGGATGTCTCCTCGGCGGCCCGCGAGGTCGTAGAATTGTCGGAGGCGACTGCGCGCTGAGCATCCTCGCACGCCCGCCGATTCGACTTCGCGACGATCCCGTCGCCTGATCTGGAGGTCCCACCATGGCCGGACACCACACCAACGGAATCATCGACCCGCCCATCGACAACCTGCTCGACAGGGTCGAGTCGAAGTACGAGCTGGTCATCTACGCGTCCAAGCGCGCACGCCAGATCAACGACTACTACTCCGATCTGCACGAAGGCAACCTCTTCGACAACGTGGGTCCGCTCGTGGACTCGTCGGTCGAGGACAAGCCGCTCACGATCGCGCTCCACGAGATCAACGAGGACAAGCTGCGCATCCGTCACGCCGAGTAAGAGCGCGACAGCCTTCATGACCGCACTGCGCCTGTTCACGTCCGAATCCGTCACCGAGGGCCACCCCGACAAGATCTGCGATCAGATCTCCGACAGCATCCTCGACGGCCTGATCGCGAAGGATCCAGACTCTCGCGTCGCGGTGGAGACGCTCGTCACGACGGGCCTCGTGCATGTCGCCGGCGAGATCCGCACCGAAGCCTACGTCGACATCCCCACGATCGTGCGGGATGTGGTCAACGGCATCGGCTACACCTCCAGTGAGACCGGCTTCGACGGTTCGTCCTGCGGTGTGAGCGTCTCCGTGGGGGAGCAGTCCGGCGACATCGCCCACGGCGTCGACCAGGCGCAGGAGCACCGGGACGGCAGCTCGACCGAGGCGCGCGATGCCCTCGGCGCCGGTGATCAGGGCATCATGTTCGGTTTCGCGACCAACGAGACACCGCAGCTCATGCCGATGGCGGGGTGGACGGCTCACCGGATCGCCGAGCGCCTCACAGAGGTGCGCCGCTCGGGTCTGCTGCCGTACCTGCGCCCTGACGGCAAGACGCAGGTCACGCTCGGCTACGACGGCTACACCCCGAAGACGGTCGATGCGGTCGTCGTCTCGACTCAGCACCACCCCGACATCTCCCAGGAGGAGCTGCAGGCGCAGGTGCGCGAGCACGTCATCGACCCGGTGCTCGCCTCGACGGGCCTCGACATCCCGTCGGATCTCACCTACTACATCAACCCCGCCGGCCCGTTCGTCACGGGCGGACCCAAGGGGGATGCCGGTCTCACCGGCCGCAAGATCATCATCGACACCTACGGCGGTGCCGCACGTCACGGCGGTGGCGCGTTCAGTGGCAAGGACCCTTCGAAGGTCGATCGCTCCGGCGCCTATGCGATGCGCTGGGTGGCGAAGAACGCCGTCGCCGCAGGTCTCGCAGACCGCATCGAGGTACAGGTGGCGTACGCGATCGGAGTGGCACGTCCGGTCGGGCTGTACGTCGAGACCTTCGGCACGGGCAGGATCGCCGACGAGGCGATCACGCAGGCGATCACCGATGTCTTCGATCTGAGGCCGCAGGCCATCATCGAGGAGCTCGATCTGCTGCGGCCGATCTACGCCCAGACCGCCGCATACGGCCACTTCGGTCGCGAGCTCCCGAACTTCACCTGGGAGCGGACAGACCGCGCTGAAGAGCTGCGCCGCGCCGCCGGACTCTGATGGCCGCGGAGAGCCGGCGCATCGCGCGCGTGCTCCTGGACTCGCCGCTTCCCCAGTTGGATCGGCTGTTCGACTACGCCCTGCCGGACGAACGGGGTGAGGTCGAACCCGGTGTCCGCGTCAAAGTGCCCTTGCGCACCGCCGGCCGCGTCGTCGACGGCTACATCGTGGAGGTCGACGCGGAGAGCGACGCCGACCGTCCGCTCTCCGAGATCGACACGATCGTCTCGTCGGTCCCCGTGCTGACCGACGCCCTGTATCGGCTCGCCCGTCGAACAGCCGATCGTGCGGCGGGGTCGGCATCCGACATCCTGCGACTGGTCATCCCGAAGCGTCAGGTGCGGGTCGAGAAGGCCTGGACCGCGGATGCCGAGGTCCCGGTGCCCTCGCCCGAGGCGCTCGAGAGGGCCGGCGAAGCGATCGACCGGTATGCGGGCCTGCGGGACGTTCTCGACGGCTCGGGGCGCGCCGCCGTCGAGGCGATTCCGGTTCTCGATGACGGAGTACCCGGCTGGACCGGACTCCTGGCCGCCGCTGCCGCCCACACCCTGGCGGCAGGCCGGTCGACGATCATCGTCGTGCCGGACCACCGCGACCTCGACCGCGCGCTCAGCGCGCTCGAAGGGCTCCTTCCGACCGATTCCGTTGTCCGGCACGATGCCCGCCAGACCAATCCGGATCGCTACCGCGCGTTCTTGCGGACCCTTGAGGATGCGCCCTGCGTGGTGATCGGCAACCGCTCGGCCGTCTACGCGCCGATGCGGGCAGGTCTCGTGATCGTCTGGGACGACGGGGACCCGCTGCTGTCCGAGCCCCTGGCTCCGTATGTGCACGCGCGCGATGCCGCACTGCTGCGCCAGGAGCAGGAGGGCAGTGCCCTGCTGTTCGCCGGACACACGCGCACCAGCGATGTCGAGCGCCTGGTGCAGCTCGGCTGGCTGCAGGACGTGCGCGCAGCCAGACGCGTGCTGCCCCGCGTGCAGCTGAGCACGCCGCAGGAGCTCGAGCAGGGCAGTGCACGGATGCCGTCGAGTGCGTTCCGCTCGGCTCGCGATGCCGCAGCGGAAGGGCCGGTGCTGATCCAGGTCGCGCGCCCCGGGTTCGCGCCGTCCCTGGTCTGCGCCGACTGCCGAAGGCCAGCCCGCTGTCCGCAGTGCGCCGGTCCGCTCGGCGCGCGCACGCGCGGTGCCGTCCCCGTCTGCGGATGGTGCGGTCGCGCCGCACGCACCTGGACGTGCCCGGAGTGCTCGTCGACCAAGCTGCGCCTCGCATCGTCCGGGAGCGAGAGGACCGCCGATGAGCTGGGCCGCGCGTTCCCCGGCATCCGCGTCATCGTGGCGGACGGAACGCACCCCATCGAACGCGTCGACGACAAGCCGAGCCTCGTGGTCGCGACCCGCGGTGCCGAGCCTCTCGCCGACGGCGGATATCGGGCCGTCGTGCTGCTGGACGGCGCGCGGATGCTGCAGGCACCGGATCTGCGCATCGGCGAGTCCTGCCTGCGCTGGTGGTCCAACGCCGCGGCGCTGGCCGCGCCGGGTGCGCCGGTGCATCTGGTCGGCATCCAGGGTCCGGTGGCGGTGTCGTTGGCGACGTGGAACCACTCCGGATACGCCCGCAGCGAGCTGGAGGCTCGCGCCCCCCTGCACATGCCGCCGACGGTCCGTGTCGCGCAATTGGAGGGGACCTCCGACTCGGTGCGCACCGCGATCGAGGCCGTTCGCGCCCTCGGGGTGCCGTCGGAGGCCGTCCTCGGACCCGTCCCGCTCGCCGACGACGACGGACGCGTGCGAGCGCTCGTCCGCTTCGAGTACGCAGCCGGTTCGGCCGTCGCCACGGCACTGCGCGCCCAGGTGATCGCCGACGGCGTGCAGCGCAGACGCGGCAAGGGCCGCCCCGCGAGAGCGTCGCTCTCACTGCGGCTCGATATCCTCGAACCTGAGATCTGATCCCACCGGAGAACCTTCATGCGCCTCGTCTTCGCCGGCACACCCGCCGTCGCCGTCCCGACTCTGCGGCTGCTCGCAGAGCGCCACGAGATCGTGGCAGTCGTCACGCGTCCTGATGCACCACTGGGACGCAAGCGGGTGCTCACCCCGTCCCCGGTCGCTCTCGCCGCCGAGGAGCTCGGGCTGCCGATCATCAAGGCCGCACGTCTGGATGCCGAGGTGACCGGGCTGATCGCCGCCGCCGTGCCGCAGCTCGGCGTCATCGTCGCTTACGGCGGGCTGGTCAGGGAACCGTTGCTCTCCACGCCCGATCTCGGCTGGATCAACCTGCACTTCTCGCTCCTGCCTGCGTGGCGCGGTGCCGCACCCGTGCAGCGCGCGCTGATCGCCGGTGACGCGGAGCTCGGTGCCAGCGTCTTCCAGCTCGTCGAGGCACTGGATGCCGGCGACGTCTACGCATCGCGCGTGTTCGACGTGCCCGCGGATGCCACCGCCGATGTCGCCCTCGAGGTGCTGGCTGCGGCCGGTGCTCCGCTGACGGTCGAGGTGGTCGATGCGCTCGAAGCCGGAACCGCTCGCGCGCAGCCGCAGATCGGCACGGTCACGCATGCGGCCAAGCTCACGCTCGAGGACGGCCTGCTCGATTTCAGCCGTCCGCTGGAAGAGGTCCACGCGCGCTTCCGCGGCGTGACCGGCGAGCCGGGCGCGCACACGAGCATCGACGGCGCGCGGCTGAAGATCCTCGAGGCTCATCCGGCTGACGACCCGGAGCAGTTGGCACCCGGAACCATGGTCGGCACGAAGCACGAGGTGCTGATCGGCACCGGGACGACCCCGCTGGCTGTGACGAAAGTGCAGCCGGCGGGTAAGGCGGCGATGGCAGCCGCCGACTGGTGGCGAGGGCGGCGCGAAGGCGAGAGCACGGTGGCCGGATCATGAGCGGTCCGCAGCGCTCATCGCGACGCCCCTCGCGCCCCGGTGGTCACGCGCGGCCCGATCGGAGCGTCCAGGGCGCTCGGCGCGTCGCCTACGACGTGATCAGGGCCGTGACGGAGTCGGATGCCTACGCCAACCTGCTCCTGCCCGGGGCGATCACCGAGGCAGGACTCTCCCCGCAGGATGCCGGACTCGCCACCGAACTGACCTATGGGACCCTCCGACGCCGAGGCACGTACGACGCGATCATCTCGTCGGCGGCGGGGCGGGATGCCGCGGAGATCGATCCTCCGGTGCTCGACGCCCTCCGGCTCGGCGCACACCAGCTGCTCGCCACGCGGGTCGCGTCGCACGCCGCTGTCAACGAGTCCGTCAACCTCGCCGCCGCGCACAGCCGCGGTGCGGCCGGGTTCGCCAACGCCGTGCTGCGGCGCATCGCCCGTGACACGCCGGGGGAGTGGGAGGAGCGCATCACCGCAGAGGCGCGCTCGGACGACGAACGCCTTGGGCTGCGCACCGCGCATCCGGTCTGGGTGATCAGAGCAATGCGACGCGCCCTCACGGCCGAGGGCCGCGCGGACGAGCTCGAGGCTCTCCTGGAGGCCGACAACGTCTCACCAGAGGTGACGCTCGCCGCGCTTCCGGGGCTCGCGGAGCCCGCCGAGCCTCGACGTCCGTATGCACCGACGGCCTTCGGCGCGCCCGGCGGCGATCCCCACGCCTATCTCGGAGAATCCGCCGGCGCGGTCCGGGTGCAGGACGAGGGCTCGCAGCTCGTCGCGCTCGCGCTGACCGCGGCGACGCCGATCGACGAGAGCGAGCGCTGGCTCGACCTCTGCGCCGGCCCCGGCGGCAAGACCGCACTGCTGGCTGCGATAGCACAGGCACACGGCGCCCACCTCGAGGCGAACGAGGTCGTCCCGGCCCGCGCCGGCCTCGTGCGCAATGCTCTGCGACCGATTCCGGGTGACGTGCCGGTGCACGTCCAGGACGGACGCGCACTCGCAGCGTCGCGCCCCGCCGAGTTCGATCGCATCCTCGTCGATGCGCCGTGCACCGGACTGGGCGCGCTGCGCCGCCGACCCGAGGCGCGCTGGCGCAAGACACCGGCCGACGTCGCCGACCTCACCGGTCTGCAGAAGGAGCTGCTCGTCGCAGCGGCCGACGCGCTGCGCCCCGGGGGCGTCGTCGCCTACGTGACGTGCTCGCCGCATCTCGCCGAGACGACGGGCGTGGTGTCGGAGGTCCTCCGTGAACGCGACGATCTCGTCGAGCTCGACGCGCGCGCCGTGATCGCCGGAATCAGTCGGTCGCCGATCGATCTCGCATCAGACGGCTCCGGCCGCGTGCAGCTGTGGCCGCATCGCCACGGCACAGACGCCATGTTCCTCGCGCTGCTGCAGCGCACCGAGAAGGGATCCCGATGACCACGCTCCCAGACGCCCCGCGCATCAACCCCAGCATCCTGGCAGCCGATTTCGTCAACATGCAGGCGGAACTGGCCCGCATCGCTACGGCCGACTTCGTCCACGTCGATGTCATGGACAACCACTTCGTCCCCAACCTGACGTTCGGCCCGCAGATGGTCGAGCGCATCCAGGCCACGAGTCCTGTGCCACTCGACGTGCACCTGATGATCAGCGACCCCGACCTCTGGGCTCCGGGGTACGCGGAGCTGGGTGCTGCCAGTGTGACGTTCCATCTGGAAGCGGCACACGAACCGATCGCGCTGGCACGTCGCCTGCGCAGCATCGGAGCCCGCGCCGGCATCGCGATCAAGCCCGGCACTTCGGGGGATCAGCTCTACGACATCCTCGACGAGTTCGACCAGGTCCTCGTGATGACCGTCGAGCCCGGCTTCGGAGGCCAGGGCTTCATGCCCGAGACGATGCCGAAGCTGCGCGCGCTGGTGGACGAAGCGCGCCGACGCGGATCGAACGTCTGGTTCCAGGTCGACGGCGGCATCTCGGCCGCGACGATCGACCGGGCCGCCGCCGCCGGAGCCGACACCTTCGTCGCCGGTTCCGCCGTTTACGGCGCGGAGAACATCGAGGACGCCATCACAGGGCTCAGGGACCTCGCGCGAGCCGCTAGCCTGGAATCGTGAAGACTTTCGACGAGCTGTTCGCCGAGCTCCGTATCAAGGCCGAGACCCGACCAGAGGGATCGGGTACCGTCGCGGAGCTCGACGGCGGCGTGCACACGATCGGCAAGAAGATCGTCGAGGAGGCCGCCGAGGTCTGGATGGCCGCGGAGTACGAATCCGACGAGGCCGCTGCCGAGGAGATCTCGCAGCTGCTGTACCACGTGCAGGTCATGATGATCGCGAAGGGACTGAGCCTCGAGGATGTCTACCGACATCTCTGAGCCGCTCCGCCCTCTCGCACTCCTCGACCGAAAGACCCCCATGCTGCGCATCGCCGTTCCCAACAAGGGCTCGCTGTCCGAGACAGCCGCCGAGATGCTCGCCGAAGCCGGTTACGCCGGCCGACGCGACTCCAAGACCCTGCACGTCATCGACGCCGAGAACGACGTCGAATTCTTCTTCCTGCGCCCACGCGATATCGCCACCTACGTCGCGTCCGGCGCGCTGGACGTCGGCATCACCGGACGCGATCTGCTCAAGGACGTGCCCCAGCAGGCGCGTGAGATCCAGGCGCTCGGTTTCGCCCACTCCACGTTCCGCTTCGCGGCACCTCCGGGAGCGTTCCACGGCATCGAGGATCTCGCCGGTGTGCGGGTCGCTTCGGCCTACCCCGGTCTCGTCGACGCCTTCCTGCGCGAGCACGGCGTCGAGGCGGAGCTCGTCCCGCTGGACGGCGCCGTCGAGTCGGCTGTGCGCCTCGGCGTGGCCGACGCCATCGCCGACGTCGTGGAGACCGGCACGACGCTCCGACAGGCCGGCCTGGAGATCTTCGGCCCCGTCATCATCGAGTCCGAGGCCGTGCTGATCAGTCGCCCCGGCGACGCCGACGGCACCGAGACTCTGCTCCGACGTCTGCGCGGCGTGATCGTCGCCCGCCGGTACGTGCTGCTCGATTACGACCTGCCGGCCGACCTCGTCGACCAGGCCGTCGCGATCACGCCGGGGCGCGAGTCTCCGACGATCTCGTCGCTGAAGGACCCGACCTGGGTCGCCGTGCGCGTGATGATCCCCCGCAAGGGCGTCAACCACGTGATGGACGCGCTCTACGCGCTCGGTGCGCGCGCGCTGCTGGTCACCGCGATCCACGCCGCGAGGCTCTGATGGCTCTCGCGAGCCGGGTGATCCCGTGCCTCGACGTCGCGGCAGGTCGCGTCGTCAAGGGCGTGAACTTCGAGAATCTGCGCGACATGGGCGACCCGGTCGAACTGGCGGCGCACTACGCGGAGCAGGGCGCGGACGAGATCACCTTCCTCGATGTCACCGCCACCGTCGATGCGCGCGCCACGACCTATGACGTGGTGCAGCGCACGGCCGAGCAGGTCTTCGTGCCGCTGACCGTCGGCGGGGGAGTGCGCAGCGTCGACGACGTCGCGCGACTGCTCGCGGTCGGTGCGGACAAGATCGGTGTCAACTCCGCCGCCATCGCGCGCCCCGAGCTCGTGGGCGAGATCGCCGACCGGTTCGGCGCGCAGGTGCTCGTGCTCTCGCTCGACGTCAAGCGCTCACCCACGACGCCCTCCGGCTTCGTCGTCACCACGCACGGCGGACGCACCGAGACCACCCTGGACGCGCTCGAATGGGCCCGCGAGGCCACCGAACGCGGTGCAGGGGAGCTGCTGGTCAACTCGATCGACGCCGACGGCACCCAGGACGGTTTCGACCTCGAGCTCGTGCGCCTCATGCGCGAAGTCGCCGCCGTGCCGGTGATCGCGTCGGGCGGTGCGGGCAAGGCATCCGACTTCGCTCCTGCGATCAAGGCCGGAGCGGATGCCGTGCTCGCCGCGAGCGTGTTCCACACCGGAGCCCTCACGGTCGGCGACGTGAAGGACGCATTGCGCGCCGAGGGGGTGCTGGTCCGATGAGCGACGTGGAACAGCGCATCGCTCAGGTCGCCTTCAACTCCGACGGCCTCGCGCCCGTCATCGTCCAGCAGTGGGACACTCTCGAAGTGCTGATGCTCGCCTGGATGGACGCCGAGGCGCTGCGCCGCACCCTCACGGAAGGCCGTGCGACCTACTGGTCCCGCTCGCGGCAGGAGTACTGGCGCAAGGGCGACACCTCGGGCAACACGCAACTGGTCCACGGCGCGCGACTCGACTGCGACGGCGACGCGATCCTCTTGCAGGTGCACCAGAACGGCCCCGCGTGCCACACCGGGACGCGGACCTGCTTCGACACGACGGACCTGGAGCCCGTTCCGGCGGCGGACGCATGAGCCTCGCCGGACGCGGACGCTCCATCGCGGTCCTCGGCTTCCTCGCCGCGGGCGGCGCAGGGGTGCTCTCCTCGACGCAGACCTGGCTCATCGCCGCGCGCCACGACGCCGCCGAGCCGATCCTCGTCACCGGCGCGCAGGCTCTTCCCCTGCTCACCCCGCTCAGCCTCGCCGTTCTGGCGCTGGCGGCCGTGCTCGCGATCGTCGGGCCGGTGCTGCGGTACGTGCTCGCCGCCCTGGGCGCAGCCATCGGCATTCTGCTGGGCTGGTCGACGCTCGACCTGCTGGTGAATCGTCCGCTCAGCGCGGTGGCGGCGACCGTCACCGAACTGACGGGCCTCGCCGGCGACGCGGCGATCGCCGACCTCGTGGATGCGGTCCAACCCACGGCATGGCCGGTGATCGCTCTTATCGGATGGGTTGTGCTGCTCGCCGGCGCCGTCTTCGTCGTGCTCACGGCGCGCGGCTGGAAGTCCGG
Source organism: Microbacterium sp. STRO-1N (assembly GCF_057748015.1). The sequence continues at coordinate 1,911,335 of NZ_CM173234.1, read as the reverse complement.
CGGCCGTCGCTTCCGCACCGACGCGGATGCGACGAAGGCATCCGGCCCTGTCGACGCGATCGATTCCTGGGACGAGCTGTCTCGCGGAACCGACCCGACGCGCTGAGACCGATAGACTGACGACGCCCGCCATCGACCCGGAGGAATCCCCATGAGCAACGCCATCGCAGACCCCGGCCACGGACATTCGCCTGCCGCCTGGACCGCTGTCGTGGTCATGCTGATCGGCGTCGCCGCCGGCACAGTCGCGTTCTGCTTCGAGCAGCCGCTGTTCGTCTGGATCTCGGTCGGCGTCATCGTCATCGGCGCACTCCTCGGCTGGATCCTCGCGAAGGCCGGTTACGGCGTGAAGGGCCCCAAGTACTCGCCGAAGGCGCACTAATGGTGCTCGCCGACCTCACGGCCGGCGCTGTCGAAGACGCCGAGCGTCGTGCGCTGACGCGGCCGCTCGCCGACGTCGAGAACGCCGCACTGGCTCGTCCGGCTGCGAAGGACGCCCGCGTGGCGCTCGCCCCGGCATCCCGCGTCAAGATCATCGCCGAGGTCAAGCGCGCCAGCCCGTCACGCGGCGCTCTCGCCGAGATCCCCGACCCGGCGCACCAGGCATCGCTGTACGAGACCGGCGGCGCATCCGCGATCAGCGTGCTGACCGAGGAGCGCCGGTTCGGCGGCAGCCTCGCCGATCTCGAGGCCGTCACGGCCGCCGTGTCGCTTCCCGTGCTGCGCAAGGACTTCATCGCGACGCCCTACCAGGTGTTCGAGGCACGAGCGGCAGGAGCCGACCTCGCGCTTCTGATCGTCGCCGGACTCGAGCGACCGGTGCTCAGCGAGCTGTTCGACCTGATCACCCAGCTCGGGATGACTCCGCTGGTCGAGACGCACTCCGCCGATGAGATCTCGGTGGCCGTCGATCTCGGTGCCCCGCTCATCGGCGTCAACGCCCGCGACTTGAAGACCCTCGAGCTGGACCGCGACCTGTTCAGCCGCATCGCGCACCTGATCCCCGACGGGACGACGAAGATCGCCGAGTCCGCGGTGCTCTCTCCAGCGGACGTCGCGCACTACCGTGGCGCCGGCGCGGACGTCGTGCTGATCGGCGAGGCGCTCGTCACCGGTGACCCCGTCGCCACCCTGCACCGTTTTCTGGAGGTCGACAAGTGAGTCTGCGCGATCAGCCAGGACCGTTCTTCGGCGAGTTCGGCGGCCGGTACATGCCGGAGTCCCTCATCGCGGCGATCGACGAACTCACCGTCGCCTACGAGCAGGCGATCGCCGATCCGGCGTTCCGCGCCGAGCTGGCGCATCTGCTCAGCAGCTACGCCGGTCGCCCGTCGGCGCTGACCGAGGTTCAGCGCTTCGCCGAGCACGCCGGGAGAGCGCGGATCTTCCTCAAGCGCGAGGATCTGAACCACACCGGCAGCCACAAGATCAACAATGTGCTGGGGCAGGCGCTGCTCACACGCCGTCTCGGAAAGACCCGCGTGATCGCGGAGACCGGTGCGGGCCAGCACGGCGTCGCGACCGCCACGGCTGCTGCCCTGTTCGGCCTGGACTGCACGATCTACATGGGCGAGGTCGACACCGAGCGTCAGGCGCTCAACGTCGCCCGTATGCGTCTGCTCGGCGCCGAGGTCGTCCCCGTCAAGACCGGTTCGCGCACCCTCAAGGATGCGATCAACGACGCCTACCGCGACTGGGTGGCCACCGTCGAGACGACGAACTACATCTTCGGCACCGCCGCAGGCCCGCACCCGTTCCCCGCGATGGTGCGCGACTTCCAGAAGATCATCGGCGAAGAGGCGCGCGAGCAGCTGCTCGAAACGGCCGGTCGGCTGCCGGATGCCGTGGTCGCCTGCGTCGGCGGAGGATCCAACGCGATCGGCATGTTCGACGCGTTCCTGGACGACGAAGCGGTCAAGCTCTACGGTGTCGAGGCGGCCGGTGACGGCGTCGACACGCTTCAGCACGCGGCATCCATCGAACGCGGACGCCCCGGCGTCCTGCACGGCGCGCGCACCTACGTGCTGCAGGACGAGGACGGGCAGACGGTCGAATCGCACTCGATCTCGGCCGGGCTCGACTATCCGGGGGTCGGACCCGAGCATTCGTGGCTCGCGGACATCGGGCGTGCCGAGTACATCCCGGCGACCGATGACGAGGCCATGCAGGCTCTGCGACTGCTGAGCCGCACCGAGGGGATCATCCCGGCGATCGAGTCCGCGCACGCGCTGGCCGGTGCCATCCGGATCGGTCGCGAGCTCGGCCCTGACGGCCTGATCGCCGTGTGCCTGTCCGGCCGCGGCGACAAGGACATGGACACCGCAGCCCGATACTTCCAGCTGTACGACGAGGAGTCCGGCGCATGAGCCGTGTCGAAGACGCCATCCGGCGCGCGCACGAGGCCGGACGCGGTGCCTTCATCGGCTACCTCCCGGTGGGTTACCCCGATCTCGACACCAGCGTCAAAGCGGCGATCACGCTCGCCCAGAACGGCGTCGACGTCATCGAACTCGGGCCGCCCTACAGCGACCCCGTCATGGACGGCCCCCTGATCCAGGAGGCCACCCAAGCGGCCCTCGCCGCCGGATACCGCACGAAGGACCTCTTCACGGCGCTGCGTGCGATCACCGCGGCCACCGACGTGCCGGTCGTCGTCATGACCTACTGGAACCCTGTCGTGCAGTACGGCGTCGACCGCTACGCCGACGATCTGCTCGCCGCGGGCGCCTCAGGGCTCATCACGCCCGACATCACACCGGAGGCCGCGACCGAGTGGATCGCGGCGAGCGAGCGGACCGGGCTCGACCGCATCTTCCTCGCAGCTCCCACATCGACCGACGAGCGGCTCGATCTCGTGTCCTCCTCGTCGACGGGGTTCATCTACACGGTCTCGACGATGGGCATCACAGGGGAGCGCGCCGAGCTCGACAAGGCCGCTCGTACCCTCGTCGCCCGCCTGCGCGAACATGGCGACAACCGCGCCTGCGTCGGCATCGGGATCTCCACGGCCGAGCAGATCGCCGGTGTGCTCGAATACGCCGATGGCGCGATCGTCGGCACCGCGCTCGTGCGCGCCCTCCGAGACGGCGGCCTCGACGGCCTCGCCGCCACGACACGCGCCCTGGCAGCCGGAACTCCGCTGTCCACCAGCTCCGACCAGAGAAACTAGAATCGCACTCATGTCCCTCGCGCTCTCCAGCACACTGACCGGCGTGCTCACCAGCATCCCGAGCCCGCCCGAGAACACGTTCTCGATCGGGCCGGTGACGATCTACTATTACGCGCTCTGCATCATCGCCGGCATCATCGCCGCGACGCTGATGACCAACCACCGCCTCACCAAGCGCGGCGCTGAGCCCTGGATCGTGATCGACATTGTGATCATCGCGGTTCCGCTGGCGATCATCGCGGCCCGGTTCTACCACGTCTTCACCCACCCGAACGACTACTTCGGCGAGGGCATCAATACCTGGAATCCCTTCCAGCCCGGCTCCATCTGGGCGATCTGGGAGGGTGGCATCGCCATCTACGGTGCGCTCATCGGCGGCGCGATCGGCGCATGGCTCGGCTGCCGTTGGACGAAGATCCGGTTCTGGAGCTTCGCGGACGCGCTGGCACCCGGTCTCCTGCTGGCGCAGGCGCTCGGGCGTTTCGGCAACTGGTTCAACCACGAGCTGTTCGGTCTGCCGACCGACGTCCCGTGGGGGCTGGAGATCGAATCCGACAACCCGGCGTTCCCCCCTGGACTCGCCGATGGCACGCTGTTCCACCCGACCTTCCTCTACGAGGTCATCTGGAACGGCATCGGCGTCCTCGTCCTGCTGTGGCTCGGCCGCAACCTCTACTTCCAGTGGGGCCGTCTGTTCGCCGTCTATCTGATCTGGTACAGCGCCGGTCGCATCGTCTGGGAGTCCATCCGGATCGACCCGAGCGAGATCATCCTCGGCCTGCGCAGCAACGTCTGGGCGGCCATCATCGGCGTCGTCGTCGGCATCGTCATCCTCATCGTCCAGACGCGCCGTCACCCAGGTCGCGAGGCCTCGGTGTACCAGCCCGGCTACAGCCGGAAGGACGTCGACGCTGATGTACAATCGCAAGACAATCCCTCTGACTTCGTGGACGTGAGCGAGCCTCCGTCCGAAGAGGTCACCGCAGGAGCCATCGCCACAAGCACCGCTCCCACGAACGAGGCAGGCGCCCGATAAGCCGCCTCGTGGCGGGAGATCCATTGCACTGAACGAGCGGGCCGACGTCGTCCCCGGTGTCACTTGAATAACTGAGGACGGTATCTGGTGTACTTCCAGCCTCCCTACGGCGCCTCCGGCGCCTACCCCCCGAAGCAGGGCATGTACAACCCGGCGTTCGAGAAGGACGCCTGTGGTCTTGCCATGGTCGCCACGCTCCGCGGCACGCCCGGCCACGACATCATCCAGCAGGCGCTCGAAGCTCTGCGGAACCTGGAGCACCGCGGCGCGATCGGCTCGGATGCCGGCACCGGAGACGGCGCGGGCATCCTGACCCAGATGCCCGACGAGTTCCTCCGTGCCGTGGCAGGATTCGACCTTCCTCCGGTCGGCGAATACGCCGTCGGACTCGCCTTCCTCCCGCTGCATGCGGGGGAGCGGCGCACCCAGAAGGCCGGCGTCGAGAAGATCGCCCGCGAAGAAGGCCTCACGGTCCTGGGCTGGCGCGTCGTCCCCACGGCCAACGAGCACCTCGGCAAACTCGCCGACGAGGCGCGCCCCGCCTTCGAGCAGCTCTTCGTCGCCCGCCCCGCCGCCGGCGACGCACCCGCGCTGTCCGGCATCGAACTGGACCGTGTCGCGTACCGGCTGCGCAAGCGCGCCGGGCACGAGATCGGCGCTTATTTCGTCTCGCTCTCCAGCCGCACACTCGGCTATAAGGGCATGGTGACGACGCTGCAGCTCGAGCCGTTCTACCCCGACCTGCAGGACGAGCGCTTCGCCAGCGAGCTCGCCGTCGTGCACTCGCGCTACTCCACCAACACGTTCCCGTCGTGGCCGCTCGCGCAGCCGCTGCGGATGCTCGCGCACAACGGCGAGATCAACACCGTCGGCGGCAACCGCAACTGGATGCGCGCCCGCCAGTCGCAGCTCGAGTCGGAGCTCCTGGGTGACATCCGCCCGCTGCTGCCCATCTGCACGGATGGCGCCAGCGACTCGGCATCCTTCGACGAGGTCCTCGAACTGCTCACGCTCACGGGCCGCAGCCTCCCGCACGCCATCCTGATGATGGTGCCAGAGGCCTACGAGAAGCAGACCGACATCTCGCCGGAACTGCGCGCGTTCTACGAGTACCACTCGAACCAGATGGAGCCGTGGGACGGACCGGCCGCGCTGATCTTCACCGACGGCACCCTGGTCGGCGCCACGCTGGACCGCAACGGCCTGCGTCCTGGGCGCTGGACCGAGACCACGGACGGTCTGGTCGTCATCGGCTCCGAGACCGGCGTCCTCGAGTTCGAGCCCGAGCGCATCAAGCGCCGCGGTCGTCTGCAGCCGGGCAAGATGTTCGTCGTCGACACGGCCGCAGGTCGCATCGTCGAGGATGCCGAGATCAAGCAGCAGCTGGCCGCACTGCACCCGTGGCAGGAGTGGCTCGACGAGGGCTCCGTCCGGCTGGCAGATCTGCCGGAGCGCGAGCACATCGTGCACCCGCCGGCATCCATCACCCGCCGCCAGCGCACGTTCGGCTACACCGAGGAAGAGGTGCGGATCCTGCTGACCCCGATGGGGCAGAACGGAGCCGAGCCGCTCGGTGCCATGGGATCCGACACGCCGATCGCCGTCCTGAGCGAGCGTCCTCGGCTGCTGTTCGACTACTTCACGCAGCAGTTCGCGCAGGTGACGAACCCGCCGCTGGACTCGATCCGCGAAGAAGTCGTCACGAGCCTCAGGCTGGGCCTCGGCCCCGAGCGCAACCTGCTCAGCTGGGGTCCGGAGCACGCCCACACGGTGACGCTCGACTTCCCGGTCATCGACAACGACGAACTGGCCAAGATCCGTCACATCGACAAGGCCATGGACGGTCGGCGGTCCGTGACGATCCGTGGTCTCTACCACTTCGACGCCGGGCCGCAGTCGCTTCCCGCCCGTATCGCGGAGATGTGCGCCGAGGTGGATGCCGCGATCGAGGAGGGCGCCGAGTTCGTGATCCTCTCGGATCGCGACTCCAACAAGGACCTCGTCCCGATCCCTTCGCTGCTGATGGTCTCCGCCATCCATCACCACCTCATCCGGCGTGAGAACCGCATGAAGGTGGGACTCATCGTCGAAGCCGGCGATGTCCGCGAAGTGCACCACGTCGCCACGCTCATCGGCTACGGCGCGTCCGCGGTGAACCCGTACCTCGCCATGGAGACGGTGGAGCACCTCGTCCGAACCGGATTCATCACCGGCATCTCGCCCGAGAAGGCCGTGCGCAACTTGATCTACGCGCTCGGCAAGGGTGTGCTGAAGATCATGTCGAAGATGGGCATCTCCACGGTGTCGTCGTACGCGGGCGCCCAGGTGTTCGAAGCCGTCGGCCTCAGCCAGGAGTTCATCGACGCGTACTTCACCGGCACCGAGACGAAGCTCGGCGGCATCGGCGTCGATGAGGTCTACACCGAGAATCAGGCCCGTCACGACTACGCCTACCCCGAGGACGCCGCGGCACGCGCTCACGAGCGCCTGTGGACCGGTGGCGAGTACCAGTGGCGCCGCGACGGTTCGCCGCACCTCTTCAACCCTGAGACCGTCTTCCGTCTCCAGCACTCGACCCGCACCCGCCGCTACGACATCTTCCGCGAGTACACCAAGCTCGTCGACGACCAGGCGGCCGAGCTGAAGACCCTCCGCGGGCTCTTCTCGCTGCGCACCGGTCATCGCAAGCCGATCCCGCTCGACGAGGTCGAGCCGGTGAGCGAGATCGTCAAGCGCTTCTCGACGGGCGCGATGAGCTACGGCTCGATCTCGCGCGAGGCGCACGAGACGCTGGCGATCGCGATGAACAGCATCGGCGCCAAGTCGAACACGGGGGAGGGCGGCGAAGAGCCGGACCGCCTCGTGGACCCGGAGCGGCGCAGCTCGATCAAGCAGGTCGCCTCCGGCCGCTTCGGTGTCACCAGTCAGTACCTCACCGAGGCGGATGACATCCAGATCAAGCTCGCCCAGGGCGCCAAGCCCGGCGAGGGCGGCCAGTTGCCGCCTGGCAAGGTGTACCCGTGGGTCGCGCGCACGCGTCACGCGACCGCCGGGGTCGGGCTCATCTCGCCTCCGCCGCACCACGACATCTACTCGATCGAAGACCTCAAGCAACTGATCTTCGACCTGAAGCGCGCCAACCCCGAAGCCCGTATCCACACCAAGCTCGTCAGCCAGTCCGGCATCGGCGCGGTGTCGGCGGGTGTCGCGAAGGCGCTCAGCGATGTCATCCTGGTCTCCGGGCACGACGGCGGAACGGGCGCGAGCCCCCTGAACTCGCTCAAGCACGCCGGCACCCCGTGGGAGCTCGGTCTCGCCGAGACGCAGCAGACGCTGATGCTCAACGGCATGCGCGACCGCGTGGTGGTCCAGGTCGACGGCCAGCTCAAGACAGGTCGCGACGTGATCATCGGCGCACTGCTCGGTGCGGAGGAGTTCGGCTTCGCCACGGCTCCGCTCGTCGTGAGCGGATGCATCATGATGCGCGTCTGCCACCTCGACACGTGCCCCGTGGGCGTCGCGACGCAGAACCCGGTGCTCCGGGAACGATTCACCGGAAAGCCCGAATTCGTCGTCAACTTCATGGAGTTCATCGCCGAAGAGGTGCGCGAGATCCTCGCGGAGCTCGGTTACCGCTCGCTGGACGAGATCATCGGGCGCAGCGACCTCATCGAGACGAACGCCGCGATCGAGCATTGGAAGGCCGACGGACTGGATCTGTCGCCGATTCTCGAAGGACCGGTCTTCCCAGCATCCGAACCCCGGCGCAGCGGACGCGAGCAGGATCACGAGTTGGACGCGCACTTCGACGTGCAGCTCATCGAGATGGCGCAGGAGGCCCTCGAAGACGGGTCCCCAGTCCTCATCGAGCTGCCGATCCGCAACACCGAGCGGGCGGTCGGCACGATGCTCGGCCACGAGGTCACCTCGCGCTACGGCGCCGCAGGCCTGGCCCGCGAGACGATCGACGTCACGCTCACCGGAACCGCAGGGCAGTCGCTCGGCGCGTTCATGCCGTCCGGGATCGCGCTGCGCCTGGAAGGCGACGCGAACGACTACGTCGGAAAGGGGCTGTCGGGCGGTGACATCACCATCCGTCCGCCGCGCGGCGCGACGATCGTGCCTCAGGAGAACGTGATCGCCGGCAATGTCATCGGCTACGGCGCCACGAGCGGGACCATCTTCATCTCGGGTGTCGTCGGCGAGCGGTTCCTGGTGCGCAACTCCGGAGCCACGGCTGTCGTCGAGGGCGTCGGAGACCACGCTCTGGAGTACATGACCGGTGGTGTGGCCGTGATCCTCGGTACGACGGGACGCAACCTCGGTGCTGGGATGTCGGGCGGTATCGCCTACGTCCATGCGCTGCGCACCGACAAGATCAACGCGCAGTCCCTGGACAGCGGCGAACTGCGTCTCGAGCAGCTCGATCGCGCCGACCTCGAAGTGCTGCGGAGTCTGCTGACCGAGCACGTCGAGCGCACGGCATCCCCCCTGGCGGCAGATATGCTCGCCGACTTCGAGACCGTGGCGAACGAGTTCGTCAAGGTGCTGCCGCGCGATTTCGCCGCGGTTCAGAACATGCGCCAGGAGGCTGAGCAGGCCGGGCTCGACCCGGACGGCGACGTCATCTGGAACCGGATCCTGGAGGTGACAGGTGGCTGACCCCAAGGGCTTTCTGAAGGTGACGGAGCGCGAGCTGCCTGCTCGTCGTCCCGTCCCGGTGCGGATCATGGACTGGAAAGAGGTCTACGAACCGGGCGATCAGGCGGTGCTGCGCCGTCAGGCTGGCCGCTGCATGGACTGCGGTGTGCCGTTCTGCCACTCCGGATGCCCGCTGGGCAACCTGATCCCGGAGTGGAACGACCTCACCTGGCGTGGCGAGGGACGCTCGGCGATCGAGCGCCTGCACGCGACCAACAACTTCCCGGAGTTCACCGGGCGGCTGTGTCCTGCCCCCTGCGAGAGCTCGTGCGTGCTCGGCATCAATCAGCCGGCTGTGACCATCAAGCAGGTCGAGGTGTCGATCATCGACGAGGCGTTCTCGCACGGCTGGGTCGAGGCCGAGCCGCCGGAGCGTCTGACCGGCAAGACCGTCGCCGTGGTCGGCTCCGGGCCTGCGGGGCTCGCGGCGGCTCAGCAGCTGACGCGCGCCGGTCACACCGTCGCCGTGTTCGAGCGCGACGACCGCATCGGCGGTCTGCTGCGCTACGGCATCCCCGACTTCAAGATGGAGAAGAGCCACGTCGAGGCGCGCCTTCGCCAGATGCAGGAGGAGGGCACACGGTTCCGCGCCGGTGTCGAGATCGGCAAGGACATCAGCTGGGCCGATCTGCGTGCCAGGTACGACGCGGTCGTGATCGCCACCGGCTCGACGGTTCCCCGTGACCTGGCCATTCCCGGTCGCGACCTCGATGGCGTGCACTTCGCGATGGAGTACCTCGTCGAGTCGAACCACGCGGTCGCCGGAGACAAGGTCGCCAACCAGATCACGGCGGAGGGCAAGCACGTCATCGTGATCGGCGGCGGTGACACCGGAGCCGACTGCATCGGCACCGCTCACCGTCAGGGCGCGCTCAGCGTCACGAACCTCGCCATCGGTCGCCAGCCGGGCGACACGCGTCCCGACCACCAGCCGTGGCCGATGATGCCGACGGTCTTCGAGGTGTCGTCCGCGCACGAGGAGGGCGGCGAGCGGATGTATCTCGCATCGACCGTCGAGTTCCTGTCCAACGACGCGGGCGAGGTGCGCGCGCTGCGCGTCGCCGAGACCGAATTCGTCGACGGACGCCGTGTGCCCAAGAGCGGCACTGAGCGCGAGATCCCCGCCGACCTCGTCCTGATCGCGATGGGCTTCACCGGGCCGGAGCAGGACGGCTACACCGAGGAGACTCGTCCGCAGGTGACCGACCGCGGGAACTTCCGGCGCGATGACTCTTACGAGTCGACGATCCCCGGTGTGTTCGTGGCCGGTGACGCGGGTCGCGGGCAGTCGCTCATCGTGTGGGCGATCGCCGAGGGACGCGCCGCTGCGGCGAGCGTGGACCGCTTCCTGATGGGCGAGACGGTGCTGCCTGCACCGGTGCGTCCGACGGATGTCGCGATCGGCCTGCAGCCCGCGTAGGCTGACTGCGGCACCGTCGCCAGTTCTATTCCTCTTCTACCCTGGAGACTTCTGTTGAGACGCGCGAAAATCGTCGCCACCCTCGGTCCCGCCACGAGTTCCTATGAGAACGTGCGGGCCATCATCGAAGCCGGAGTGGACGTCGCCCGACTGAACCTCAGCCACGGCGACTACTCCGTTCACGACGCCAACTACGCCAACGTCCGTCGCGCAGCCGACGACGCCGGCAAGGCTGTGGCCGTGCTCGTCGACCTGCAGGGCCCGAAGATCCGTCTCGGCAAGTTCGAGGCGGGCCCCTACGAGCTCGAGGTGGGTGACATCTTCAAGATCACCACCGAAGACATCATCGGAAACCGCGAGATCTGCGGTACGACGTTCAAGGGCCTCCCGCAGGACGTCAAGCCGGGGGACTTCCTCCTCATCGACGACGGCAAGGTCCGCGTCGAGGTCGTCGAGACCGATGGCACCGTCGTCACGACGAAGGTCATCGTCGCCGGCGCCGTGTCGAACAACAAGGGCATCAACCTCCCAGGCGTCGCGGTCAACGTCCCCGCGCTGAGTGAGAAGGACGAAGCGGATCTCCGCTGGGGTCTGAAGATCGGTGCCGACCTCATCGCGCTGTCCTTCGTGCGCAACGCCTCCGATGTCGTCCGCGTGCACGAGATCATGGCCGAGGAGGGCGTGCGCGTCCCCGTGATCGCCAAGATCGAGAAGCCTCAGGCCGTGGATGCGCTCGAGGAGATCGTCGACGCGTTCGACGGCATCATGGTCGCTCGTGGTGACCTGGGCGTCGAGCTGCCCCTCGAGGCCGTTCCGATCGTTCAGAAGCGTGCGGTCGAGCTCGCCCGCCGCAACGCGAAGCCGGTCATCGTCGCGACGCAGATGCTCGAGTCGATGATCTCCAGCCCGGTGCCGACGCGCGCCGAGACCAGCGACGTCGCCAACGCTGTCCTCGACGGCGCGGACGCGGTCATGCTGTCGGGCGAGACGAGCGTGGGGGAGTACCCCATCGTGGTCGTGGAGACCATGGCGCGCATCGTCGCCTCGACCGAGGAGCACGGCCTGGAGCGCATCGCGCCGCTCACCAACAAGCCGAAGACCCAGGGCGGAGCTATCACGCTCGCCGCTCTCGAGGTCGCCGAGTTCGTCGATGCGAAGTTCCTGTGCGTGTTCACGCAGTCGGGCGACTCCGCTCGGCGCCTGTCGCGGCTGCGTTCGCGCATCCCGATGATCGCGTTCACGCCTGAGCCCAGCATCCGCCGTCGTATGGCGCTCACCTGGGGCATCCGCTCGAACCTCGTCGAGGTCGTTCAGCACACCGACCTGATGTTCCACCAGGTCGACGAGTACCTGCTCGGCAACGGCCTCGCCGCCGAAGGCGACAAGGTCGTCGTGATCTCCGGATCCCCCCCAGGGATCATCGGCTCGACCAACGACATCCGCGTCCACAAGGTCGGGGATGCCGTCGGCGGCGCCGCTCCGATCTACAAGGCCGCAGGGGTCTGATGCACGTCGTCAAGGGGAGCGGGATCGTCGTGATCCCGCTCCCCTTGGTGTTCCAGCGATGATTCACCTCCTCCGCAGAGCGGGATGGTGGATCCGTGACTACGCGTATGCGATCGCATGGCAGGCGAGAGCCGCCATCGACCGGACCGATCCCGCATCGTTCGCCGACGGATCGCGTGCGCCGATCATCGTGCTCCCCGGCGTGTACGAGACGTGGCAGTTCATGCGTCCGCTCGTCACGGCGATGCACGATCACGGGCACCCTGTGCATGTCGTCAAGGCGCTGCACCGCAATCGCCGCCCGATCGTGGAGCTCGCGCAGGATGTCACGGCATTTCTCGCGGAGGCCGACCTGCGCGACGTGATCATCGTCGCGCACAGCAAGGGCGGGCTCGCCGGAAAACTCGCCATGGTGGGCCCTCAGGGTGCTCGGGTGCGGTCGATGCTGGCGATCGCGACCCCGTTCGGCGGTTCCCGCTACGCCCGCATCATGCCCTGGCGCACGCTGCGCGCCTTCTCGCCGCTCGATCCGGACATCATCGATCTCGCCCGCCAGCAGGAGGCGAACGCGAGGATCGTCTCGGTCTATCCGCGCTTCGATCCGCACATCCCCGAGGGCAGTGAACTCCCGGGGGCGAAGAATGTTCCGCTCGACGCCGGCGGGCACTTCTGGGTGCTCGAACATCCGCGCGTGCTCGCGGAGCTGGCGGAACTCACGGACTAAGTACGGCGCTCGATCGTGAGCGGAGCGCCGAGACAGCCGGAATCGAACCTGTGCCGCGTGAAGCTGCAGTCTTGCGCCAGCCGGAGCTCGACGGGCTTCATGGCAGGATCGCGCACCCCGACTCGGGTGCCCGCCACGATCGATGCGTACGTCAGGTGCAGTTCGTCAGCGAATCGACTCGTCGACGAGCGCGGCCGAGCGAACCCACAGCCTTCGCGCGAGATCCTGATCGAGAGCCTGTGGATTGTTCCGGCGTGCCGGTTTCCGCTTCTCGTAGTACAGCCCGGACTGCCATTCGGAGCCGGGCGCCGCTGTTGCCAGCCACACCAGCTGATCGGCCCCCTGATCGGGACTCGACATCAGCGCCCGCCCGAGCCGACTGCGGTAGAAGTGCTTCATGACGCTGGCGCTGTCTGCGGCGAAGCCGGTGGCGACGAGACCGGGGTGGAACGCGACAGCCGACAGGCCCTGCGCGTGATACCTGCGGTGGAGTTCCGTCGTGAAAAGGATATTGGCCAGCTTCGCGGTGCCGTATGCGAGTTGCGGTGAGAAATCGTGGTCGTGGTCGAGGTCATCCATGTTCATCCTCCCGAACAAGCGCGCGCCCACGCTGGAGGTCTGGATGACGCTGGCGCTGCTCGCGATCAGTTTGTCCCGCAGGAGCGTGGTGAGCAGGAATGGGGCGAGGTGGTTGACCTGGAAGGTCTTCTCGAACCCGTCGATCGTCTTGGAGCGGTCGCCGAAGATGCCACCGGCGTTGTTGGCGAGAACGTCGATGTGCGGGTACGACGCGTCGAGTTCCGCCGCGAGCGTGCGTACGTCGGCCAGTCGCGTGAAGTCGGCGATGAAGTGATCGGCGCGTAGCTCGCGGGCAACCGCCTCGGTCTTCTGCGGAGATCGGCCGACGAGGACGATCCGGTGCCCGTCTCGACGAAGCCGACCTGCTGCAGCGGCGCCGATGCCGTCGCTTGCCCCGGTGACCACGATCGTCTTCGTCATGGGCTCAGACCGTATCAAGCGCATCGCTTGTCCCGGCGTGTCGTGCTCTCGTCACAGTGAGCCACCTCCATCGAAGGAACGTCGGGAACACCGGCTCTGGTGACTTTCAATACGTTCGAGTGCCGGCGGTGGGACTCGAACCCACACGCCCTTTCGGACAAAGCATTTTGAGTGCTCCGCGTCTGCCATTCCGCCACGCCGGCCGTGTATCGCGTCTACGACTGTAGCGCAGGATCATGGAGTCTCCATCGCGTTCGACGCGCCGTCGTCCGGACAGCGCCCGCTCTCCCGTAGAATGAACTGGTGACCGAAGAACAGGCTGAACAGTCCACGGCATCCGCTCCGCGACGCGTCGTCGTCGCCGAAGACGAATCGCTGATCCGTCTCGACATCGTCGAGATCCTGCGAGACAACGGATTCGATGTGGTCGGTGAGGCCGGCGACGGCGAGACCGCTGTCGCGCTCGCGACCGAGCTGCGTCCCGATCTGGTCATCATGGATGTCAAGATGCCGCAGCTGGACGGCATCAGTGCCGCCGAGAAGCTCCACAAGGGCAACATCGCGCCCGTGGTGCTGCTGACGGCCTTCAGCCAGAAGGAGCTCGTCGAGCGGGCGAGCGAGGCCGGTGCTCTGGCGTACGTCGTGAAGCCCTTCACCCCGAACGACCTGCTGCCGGCGATCGAGATCGCTCTCGCTCGTCACGAGCAGATCATCACGCTCGAGGCCGAGGTCGCCGACATGGTCGAGCGCTTCGAGACCCGCAAGCTCGTCGATCGCGCCAAGGGCCTGCTCAACGAGAAGATGGGCCTGTCCGAGCCCGAGGCGTTCCGCTGGATCCAGAAGGCGTCGATGGATCGTCGGCTCACGATGCAGGACGTCGCCAAGGCGATCATCGAGCAGCTCGCTCCCAAGAAGTGACCTTCGACCTCGGCGACGGCATCCGCCTTCGCCCGGTCGCGTCCGGAGATGCGGCAGCCTACGCCGCCGCCTACGACGCCAATCGTGCGCATCTGGCCCGTTGGGATCCTGTCCGCGAGGAGAGCTTCTACACGGTCGAATGGCATGAGGCGCTCGTCGCCCAGCACCTGCGCGACGGCGCGGACGGACGAGCAGCTCGCTTCGTCCTGGTCCACGACGACGGAAGAATCGTCGGTGTGGCGAACATCTCGAACATCGTGCGCGGCGCGTTCCACAGCGCGGATCTCGGGTACTGGATCGATGCGTCGCTTGCCGGCCGCGGACTGATGAGCCGCGTGATCGCCGTCGTGATCGATCACGCCAGCACCGAGCTCGCGCTGCATCGCCTCCAGGCCGCGACGCTGCTCGACAACGCGGCATCCCAGAGCGTTCTCGCGGCCAACGGATTCGAGCGGATCGGCATGGCGCCGAAGTACCTGCGGATCGCGGGGGAGTGGCAGGATCACCTGCTGTTCCAGCGGATCCTGTTCGACTGAATCCGCCGCGCCGAGACGCCGTCAGGCGGGCATGTCCTTGATCATGTTCGTGATGCGGATCGTCGAGCAGCGGCGCCCCTGATCGTCGGTCACGACGATCTCGTGGACCGTGATGCTGCGTCCGAGGTGCAGCGGCGTGCACACCCCGGTGACGACGCCCGAGGTCGCCGAGCGCGTGTGCGTCGCATTGATATCGACGCCGACGGCGAGCTTTCCCGGTCCGGCGTGCAGGTTGGCCGCCATCGACCCCAGCGACTCGCCCAGCACCACGTACGCGCCACCGTGCACGAGGCCGACCGGCTGGGTGTTCCCCTCGACCGGCATGGTCGCGACGGCGCGCTCGACGGCGAACTCGGTGAACTCGATCCCCATCTTCTCGGCCAGGGCTCCCATGCCACGGGCGGTCGCCCACTCCAAGCCGGTCGTCTGGATGCTGTCGCTCACCGATCCTCCTCAGCGCGTGTCTGTCGTCCTCGTTAGGCTGACAGGGTGACGGACTCCGCAAAGCCTACCCTCATGGTCGTCGACGGCCATTCGCTCGCCTATCGTGCCTTCTTCGCCCTCCCGGTGGAGAACTTCACCACGAAGGACAACCAGCACACCAACGCCATCTACGGCTTTCTGTCGATGCTCGTGAACCTCATCAAGACCGAGCAGCCGACGCACATGGCGATCGCCTTCGACACGTCGCGCCATTCGTTCCGCACTGACGAGTACCCCGAGTACAAGGCCACGAGGTCCGAGACGCCGCAGGAGTTCCGCGGGCAGATCCCGCTGCTGCAGGACTGCCTGGCCGCGATGTCCATCCCGGTCCTCACGAAGGAGGGCATCGAAGCCGACGACATCCTCGCGACGCTCGCGAAGCAGGGGTCCGCCCAGGGCTTCGACGTCCTCGTCGTGTCCGGCGACCGCGACACGATCCAGCTCGTGAACGACGAGGTCACGCTGCTGTACCCATCGGTGCAGGGCGTGTCTCAGCTGAAGCGCTACGACCCGATCACCGTCCAGGAGCGCTACGGCGTGCGTCCGGAGCAGTATCCCGACATCGCGGCCCTGGTCGGCGAGACCAGCGACAACCTCCCTGGCGTACCCAAGGTGGGGGAGAAGACGGCCGTGAAGTGGCTGACCCAGTTCGGCAGCCTCGACGAACTGATCGACCGTGCCGATGAGATCAAGGGCGTCGTGGGCGGTAATCTCCGCGATCACATCGAAGACGTCCGCCGCAACCGCAAGCTCAATCGGCTGCTGACCGACGTCGAGCTCCCGTTCGGACCAGCCGACCTCACCGTCGCCCCGATCGACGCTCAAGCAGTCCGCGACATCTTCGCCCGTCTGGAGTTCCGCACGCTGCTGCCGCGCGTGTTCGAGGCGGTCGGCGCCGGCGCCGTCGCAGACGATTCGCCGGCCGTGGTGCTGCCGTCACCCGTGGAGTCCTCTGCGGGCGAGCTCGCCGACTGGCTCGCCGCGCAGAGCGGCGAGCTCGCCGTCACGCTCGTCCTCGCCGGGGGGATGCCCATCCGGATCGGAGTCGCCGGAGCGACGGATCTGCGCGAGAGCGACTGGAACGAGGCAGCAGCCGAGATCCTGCGACCCTGGCTGGAGGCCGATTCACCGAAGGTCATGCACGAGGCCAAGCCTCAGGTGAAGGCGCTTCTGCGTTCCGGCATCCGCGTCGGCGGCCTGACCTACGACACGATCCTCGCCGGCTGGATGCTGCGGCCGAGCTTTCCCGACAAGACGCTCGGGAATCTCGTCGAGCGCTATCTCGGCGAGAAGCTGCCGGAGGCGGATCCGACGCAGCTCGTCCCCGAGACCGACGGCGCCACGCCATCCCAGGAGGCCTGGTTCACCCTGCGTACCGCCACGGCGCTGCGCGAGGACATCCCGGAGTCCGTGGCCACAGTGCTCACCGACATCGAGCTGCCGACGCTGCTGACGCTCGCCGACATGGAGATCGCCGGTGTCGCCGTATCGCACGACGTGCTCTCGACGTTCTCGGGGGAGCTCGCCACCCGAGCCGACCTGATCGCTCAGGATGCGTACGCCACCATCGGCCGTGAGGTGAACCTCGGTTCTCCCAAGCAGCTGCAGGAAGTCCTGTTCGAAGAGCTCCAGCTGCCGAAGACGCGCAAGACCAAGACCGGGTATTCGACGGATGCCGCGTCGCTGGCCGACATCCAGGAGAAGAGCCCGCATCCCTTCCTCGAGCAGCTCTCGCAGCATCGCGAGGCGACCAAGCTGCGACAGATCATCGAATCGCTGGACACGGCGATCAAGGACGACCACCGCATCCACACGACGTACGTGCAGACCGGCAGCCAGACCGGGCGTCTGTCCAGCACCGATCCGAACCTGCAGAACATCCCGGTGCGCACCGAGGAGTCCCGGCGCATCCGCAGCGCGTTCGAGGTCGGCGAGGGCTACGAGACCCTGCTGACGGCGGATTATTCGCAGATCGAGATGCGGATCATGGCGCATCTGTCGGGCGATGAAGGACTCATCGAGGCATTCAACAGCGGCGAAGATCTGCACCGCTTCGTCGGCGCCCGGGTGTTCGGCGTCGACCCGGCCGACGTCACCTCCGCCATGCGTACGAAGGTCAAGGCGATGTCGTACGGCCTGGTCTACGGGCTGAGCGCGTTCGGCCTGTCCAAACAGCTGCGCATCGAGCAGTCCGAGGCCAAGCAGCTCATGCTGGAGTACTTCGCCCGCTTCGGCGCGGTCCGCGATTATCTGCGCGCCTCGGTTCTCGCGGCGAAGGAGGTCGGGTACACCGAGACGATCTTCGGCCGCCGCCGGCCGTTCCCCGATCTCACCAGCCCGAACCGCGTGCTGCGCGAGAATGCGGAGCGCGCGGCCCTCAACGCGCCGATCCAGGGCAGCGCGGCCGACATCATGAAGATCGCGCTGTTCCGCATCCACGATGATCTGGTGACCGCCGGCTTGCGCTCGCGAGTGCTCCTCCAGATCCACGACGAACTCGTGGTCGAGGTCGGCCCCGGCGAGTGGGATGCCGCCGAGCAGATCGTGCGCACCAGAATGGCCGGTGCGGCCGAGCTGACGGTGCCTCTCGATGTCCAGGTCGGACGCGGCAGGGATTGGAACGAGGCCGCGCACTGACCACGGTCGCGGCGGGGTGCGCAGTACGCTGGGCGGATGACCACAACTCCGCGCACACCCACCGCGATCGATCAGGTCGCCGAGGAATGGGTCGACGATCTCACCCTCCTCGCGCCGACGCTCGGCACTTACATCGGACGCAATGAGGCGAACGACCGCTACGCAGATCTGAGCCCAGAGGGCCAGGACCACTACGCATCCGAGGTCCGCCGCACGCTGGCGAAGCTCGACGCGCTGCAGCCCGCCGATGCCGTCGACGAAGTCACCAAGGCCGATCTCGGCAGCGAACTGCGTCTCGAGCTCGAGCTGCACGATGCCCAGTGGCATCTGCGGGATCTCAACGTCATCGCATCGGCGCCGCAGGACATCCGATCGGTGTTCGACCTGATGCCCACGGCATCCTCCGACGACTGGGACGTGATCGCCACGCGCCTGGCCGCGATCCCGACCGCGCTGCGCGGCTACACCGCGACGCTGCGCGAGGGCATCGCCCGAGGCGTGACCCCTGCGCGGCGCCAGGCCGTCGAGGTGGCCAAGCAGATCGAGCGATACACGGCCGACGACGGCTTCTTCGCCGCGTTCGTCGCCGAGGCGACGCCCGACGAGGGCGAACTGCCCGCGTCTCTCGCACGGACTCTCGCCGACAATGCGTCTGCGGCCAGGGTCGCGTACGACGAGCTCCGT
Organism: Microbacterium sp. STRO-1N; assembly: GCF_057748015.1. The sequence continues at coordinate 1,892,522 of NZ_CM173234.1, read as the reverse complement.
TCGTTCCTCGCCACGAGTCTCGCCGACGCGGCAGGCGACGAGGATGCCGTCGGTCGCGAGCTGTACGCGCTCAACTCGCGCCGTTTCCTCGGCGCCGCGATCGATCTCGACGAGACCTATGAGTGGGGCATCGAAGAGTTGCGGCGCATGGTCGCAGAGCAGACCGCGATCGCGAACGAGATCCTCCCCGGATCGACGGTGGAGGAGGCCGTCGCACATCTCGAGGCCGATCCGGCGCGCAAGCTCCACGGCACGGAGGCGCTGCAGCGCTGGATGCAGGAGACGAGCGACCGGGCGGTCGCCGAGCTGGGCGCCACGCATTTCGACATCCCCCAGGAGATCCGCACGCTCGAGTGCATGATCGCTCCGACTCAGGAGGGTGGGATCTACTACACCGGACCGACGGACGACTTCTCCCGCCCAGGGCGCATGTGGTGGTCGGTTCCGGAGGGTGTGACCGAGTTCGACACCTGGCGCGAACTCACCACGGTCTACCACGAAGGCGTCCCCGGTCACCACCTGCAGATCGCCCAGGCGGTGTACAACCGCACGGAGCTGAACTCCTGGCGACGCCTCCTGGCCGGCACCTCCGGCCACGCCGAGGGCTGGGCCCTGTACGCCGAGCGGCTCATGCAGCAGCTGGGCTATCTCGACGACCCCGCCGACAGGCTCGGGATGCTGGACGGACAGCGCATGCGCGCCGCCCGCGTCGTGCTGGACATCGGCGTGCACCTGAAGAAGCCGCGCCTCGACGGCCAGGGCGTCTGGGATGCCGAGTACGCGCTCGACTTCATGCGCAAGAACGTGAACATGTCCGACGAGTTCGTGCAGTTCGAGGTCAACCGCTACCTCGGCTGGCCGGGGCAGGCGCCGTCCTACAAGGTCGGTCAGCGCATCTGGGAGCAGGTGCGCGATGCCTACCGGGCCAGCCAGGGCGACGCCTTCGACGTCAAGGACTTCCACAAGCGCGCGCTCGACATGGGCGGTGTCGGCCTCGATACTCTGCGGACGGCTCTGCTGCGCTGAGCGTCAGGTGGTCGTCGGGGAATGCCACGGCGACCACCATGGTTCATTCACCTGAATAGGAAAGGGTTGACATGGACATCGAGTTCGGGCTGGACACCTTCGGCGACATCACACGCGACACGAACGGGGATCTGCTCTCGGCCGCGCAGACGATCCGCAACATCGTCGAACAGGCGGAGCTGGCCGACCGCGTCGGCGTCGACTTCTTCGGCGTGGGGGAGCACCACAGAGCAGAGTTCGCTGTCTCATCCCCGGAGATGGTGCTGGCAGCGATCGCTTCGCGCACCGAGCGCATCCGGCTCGGCACGGCGGTCACCGTCCTGTCCTCCGACGACCCCGTGCGCGTGTACGAGCGCTTCGCGACCTTGGACGCCGTCTCGAACGGGCGTGCAGAGGTCGTCCTCGGGCGCGGATCCTTCATCGAGTCGTTCCCGTTGTTCGGGTTCGACCTGCGCGACTACGACGCGCTCTTCGAAGAGAAGCTCGAGCTGTTCGTCGAACTTCTGAAGGAGAAGCCGGTCACCTGGTCCGGCACGATGCGGCCGGCCCTTGAGGGCGCCGACGTCTTCCCGAAGACCGAGCGCGGACTGCGCACCTGGGTCGGCGTCGGGGGCAGCCCCGAATCCGTCGTCCGAGTCGCCCGCCACGGGCTGGGCCTCATGCTCGCCATCATCGGCGGGCCGGCTGCCCGCTTCGCGCCCTTCGTCGAGCTGTACCACCGCTCGGTGGCGAGTTTCGGCACCGCCTCGCACCCGGTCTCAGTGCACTCGCCAGGGCACATCGCCCGCACGGACGAGGAAGCCTGGGATGCCGCGTACGAGGGCTTCGAGGCGATGAACAACACGATCGGCGCGGAGCGCGGCTGGCCGCCCTACAGCCGGGCGCGCTTCCAGAACGACGTCGGCTCCGCAGGAGCGATCTACTCCGGTTCTCCGGAGCGCGTCGCCCAGAAGATCGCCGAGACCGTGCGCACCCTCGGGCTCGGCCGCTTCGATCTGAAGTACGCCACAGGCACCCTCGCACACGAGCAGATGATGCAGAGCATCGAACTGTACGGCACCGAGGTGATCCCGCGGGTTCGCGAGCTGCTCGCCGGTTGATGCGCGATGCGGGCCCGGCGCGGCTCTACGATGAGGGTCATGGCTGATACTCTGCCGAGCCGTGCCTCCCTCGCCGGTCGGCTCGACGACCTCCCGTTCACACGTCGGCACCTGAAGGTCCTGACCGGCTCCGGGGTGGGCTGGGCGCTCGACGCCATGGACGTCGGCCTCATCTCGTTCATCATCGCCGTTCTCGCGCAGCAGTGGGAGCTGACCAAGACCGAGACGGGATGGATCGCCTCGGTCGGCTTCATCGGCATGGCGATCGGGGCGAGCCTGGGTGGTCTGCTCGCTGACAGGCTCGGTCGCCGACAGGTCTTCGCGTTGACGCTGCTGATCTACGGCATCGCCACGGGTGCCAGTGCGCTGGTCGGGGGAGTCGCGGCGCTGCTCGTCCTGCGGTTCTTCGTCGGCCTCGGCCTCGGGGCTGAGCTTCCCGTCGCATCGACCTACGTGAGCGAGTTCGCGCCGGCCCGCATCCGTGGCCGGCTGATCGTCATCCTCGAGGCCTTCTGGGCGGTCGGCTGGACCGCGGCAGCCCTGATCGGATACTTCGTGATCCCGGCATCCGAGGACGGATGGCGGTGGGCATTCGCGCTCGGCGCTGTGCCGGCCGCGTACGCCATCGTCGTCCGGTGGGCTCTACCCGAGTCCCCGCGGTGGCTGGCCGGGCGCGGCCGCATCGCGGAGGCGGAACGGATCGTCACGGCCTTCGAGACGGATGCCGGAATCATCACGGAACCGGCGATCCGCAAGGAGCCGCCGTCCCGTGCTCTCGCCGTCACGACGCGAACTCGCCTGAGCACCCTGTGGCATCCCGAGTTCCGCGTGCGGACGATCTGCATCTGGCTGGTCTGGTTCTGCGTCAACTTCGCCTATTACGGGGCCTTCATCTGGATTCCCAGCATCCTCGTGGACGCCGGGTACGACCTGGTGCGCTCCTTCGGCTTCACGCTGCTCATCACGCTCGCCCAGTTGCCCGGTTACGCCGTCGCGGCATGGTTGATCGAGGTCTGGGGCCGGCGCCTCACCCTGTCCGTGTTCCTGGCCGGCTCGGCGGTCTCGGCCGTCCTGTTCGGCACAGCGACGGGCGAGACCGCGATCATCGCTACGGGAATGGCGTTGTCGTTCTTCAACCTCGGCGCGTGGGGCGCGCTCTACGCCGTGACCCCAGAGATCTATCCGACGTCGTTGCGGGGCACCGGCACCGGGTGGGCGGCAGGCGTCGGCCGGATCGCATCGATCATCGCGCCGCTGCTCGTCCCCGTGCTGCTGGCCGCCGGTGGCGCTCCGCTGCTGTTCGTCGTCTTCGCCGCGGTCTTCGTCGTGGCGGCCGTCGCCGTCTGGGGCCTGGTCGACCGCAGGGGACAGGCGCTCGACGATCGCTGAGCAGGTCTCTCCGAGCAATAGGCTGGAGAGCGTGAGTGCAGTGAGATTCGTGGCGATCGGAGATTCGTTCACCGAGGGCGTCGGCGACGACCTTCCGGATGGCCGAGTGCGCGGGTGGGCGGACATCGCCGCACAGGGCTGGGCGGATGTCGCCGGTCACCCGATCGAGTACGCGAATCTCGCCATCCGCGGGAAGCTGGCCTGGCCGATCGTCGAGCAGCAGCTGGAGCCTGCCCTGGCGCTCCGACCGACGCACCTGTCTTTCAACGGCGGCGGCAACGACATGCTGCGCCCCCGAACCGACGTCGAGCACATCGCCGATGCCTTCTCGCGGGTGCTGCGACGGTGCGATGAAGAAGGCGTCACGCTGATCCTCCTGTCGGGTGCGAACCCCTCCGGGCAGTTGCCGATGGGCTCGCTCGTGCAACGCAGGGGTGACGAGTTGTCGGATGCCGTGATCCGCCGCATCGCGGATCGACCCGACGTCATCCGGGCGCTGAACTGGCCGGACAAGGAGCTGTCGACGCCTCCGTACTGGTCCGAAGATCGGCTGCACATGAACGCGGCAGGACACCATCGGGTCGCCGCGCGGGTTCTGCATGGTCTCGGCTTCGAACCGCCCGCCGCATGGTGGTCGCCGACGGCGTACCCGCCGGCCGGGCCGAGCGGATTCGCCTACTACCGCCAGCATGTCGGGCCCTGGGTGAAGCGGCGCGTCACCCGGACCTCGTCGGGCGACGGGCGCGAGCCCAAGCATCCGACATGGGTCGAACTGGTGCCGCAGTGACGACGGCGCGGAGCCGGCTGCTGCCGCGCCGCATCACCCAGCTGCTCGTCGGCCTGTTCCTGTACGGCATCGGCATCGCCTTCATCGTGCGCGGCGAGATCGGCGCCGCGCCCTGGGACGTCCTGACGCAGGGGATCGCGAATCACGTTCCGCTGAGCTTCGGCGTCATCACCATCCTCACCAGCGTCGTGGTGCTTCTGCTGTGGATTCCGCTTCGTCAGAAGCCGGGCGTCGGCACGCTCCTGAACGCGCTGCTGGTCGGGCCGGCTGCCGACATCGGACTGGCGCTGATCCCGACGGGCCAGGACCTCTGGCTGCGCATCTGCTTCTTCATCATCGGTCTCGTCCTGCTCTCGGCCGCGACCGGGCTCTACATCGGGACGCACTTCGGCCCAGGCCCCCGCGACGGCCTGATGACCGGCTTGCATCGGGTCACCGGCTGGCGGATCTGGATCGTGCGGACCGCGATCGAGGTGACGGTGGTGCTGATCGGCTGGCTGCTGGGTGGGAACGTCGGGTTCGGAACTCTGGCGTTCGCGCTGCTGGTGGGCCCCTTGTGCCAGCACTTCATGCGGATCTTCGCGATCCGCGTCCCGGCACGTGACGCGGCGACGGCATGACCGACTTCGAACTCGCGCGGATTCCTTCCGGAACCGTCACACTGCACGATGCGCGTAGACAAGAGCGACGCGACGTCGCACTCGAAACGTTCGAGCTCGGCGTGTTCGCCGTGACGGAAGAGCAGTTCGCCGAAGTCCTCGGGATCGCCTCCCAGCATCCTCGGCGGCCGGCGGCCGATCTGAGTTGGTTGCGGGCGGTACGGTTCTGCAACGCGGCATCCGAGTGGGAGGGCCTGGACCCGGCGTACTCCTTCGACGGCGAGGTCGTCACCTGGCACGTCGACACCGACGGATATCGTCTGCCCACAGAAGCCGAATGGGAACACGCCTGTCGTGCCGGCTCGACGGGCCCGCACTACGGTCCGCTCGCCGAAGTCGCGTGGACGAGCGCCGACGGCCTTCGGCATCCGCAGGACGTCGGAGGCAAGCTGCCGAATCTGAATGGGCTGTTCGACACTCTCGGCAACGTCTGGGAGTGGTGCTGGGATCTGCTCGACCCGGCGCGCTATGACGACTATCGGGTTTTCCGCGGCGGCGGGTTCGACGATGATGCGTGGAGCGTCAGAGCGTCCGTTCGCCGAGGGGGAGCGCCGCGAATGCATCATGCCGATGTCGGCATGCGTCTGGCCCGCGGTGGCTTCGACGCCGTGGATGCCGCGCAGGGGTGGTCAGCGCGCGCGGATCGAGAACGGGCATTCGTCGACGGTGCTCGACCCGTGGGGTGGACGCCGCGGCGCTGAGGGTCGGTGCCCCGTGTCAACCCCCTGGCAGGAAACCAGCCGAGCCCGCAGGGTGAGAACCCCAGGCGCTCCTGCGCCGCCACCGGACCCCAGGTCCCGGAAGGAGTTCTCATGAGCATCGGAACCGGAGTCGTGCTGTTCGTGATCGGCGCGATCCTCGCATTCGCGGTCAACGTCGAGGTCGAATGGGCGGATCTCGACATGATCGGCTACATCCTGATGGGCGCCGGCGCCGTCCTGTTCATCGTCGGACTGATCCTGATGGCGAAGCGCCGTCGCACCGACGTCGTGACGCGCAGCGAGGTCGACCCGGCCGCGGGGGAGCAGGTGTCCCGGCGCACGACACGTGCGGACGACCCTGGCACCCTCTGATCCCCGCTGATCAGGGCATTGCGCGCACCATGTAGCGCCTCGGGTCGTCGGGATTCTCGAAGCCGTATTGCGCGTACAGACCGTGCGCGTCTGCGGTCGCGAGGAGGATCCGTGTGATTCCGAACGGCCTCAGGTCGTCGACCACACCCTCGACGAGCATCTTGCCGGCACCGCGACCGCGCACAGCATCGTCGACGAACACGTCGCACAGCCACGCGAACGTCACCCGGTCCGTCACGACTCGGGCGTAGGCGACCTGTGCGCCGGTCTCGTCATCCCACACGCCGTAATTGCGGGACGCGTCGATCGCCGCATCCTGAGTCGTACGAGGGCGACCAGCGGCCCAGTACGACTGCTCACTCAACCAGGCGTGCACCCTGACGCGATCGATGCGGGCGTCGTCCTGCGCGAAGGTGAAGGTCACGTGCGTCTCCGTTCCGGGTCGAGTCCGATGCGGATGCGCGTGCGCTTCCGCTCGATGATGATGAATGCGGCTCCCAGCAGCCACAGCGGTACCTGAGCGAGGAACGCGATGCGGAAGGCATCCAGCGAATATGTATCTGGAGTGCCGGCGCCCTGGAGGTCGAGCGCGAGCCCGATGAGGAAGATCGCGATCAGGGCGGCGATGAAGCCGCCGGCGTTCGTCACGCCCGTGGCGGTGCTGAGCCGGTGCGACGGGTTGTGGGTACGGGCGTGGTCGAACGCGATCATGGATGCCGGGCCTCCGGTGGCCAGAGCGACAGCCAGCACGTAGAGAAGCCAGAGCGGCGCGGTGCCCGGCCATGCGATCACGACGAGCCAGGCGATCATCTGAATCGTGACGGCGGGGAGCACGAGTGCCACCGAACGGTAGTTCGGGATCCGCCGTGAGAGGTCGCCGATCAGTGGCCCCAGAAGCATTCCCGCAACGACATATACCGAGATGATCGTTGCAGCTTGGGCGGTCGACAGGCCTTCGCCCGAGGTGAGGAAAGGCATGCCCCACAGGATCACGAATGCCGTGCCGGCGAAGGGCGTGGTGAAGTGCGACCAGAACGCCAGGCGTGTCCCGGGGTGCGCCCAGGCGGCGCGGATTCCGACGCCCGTGTCGATCGCACTCGTCACCACGCGCACGACACCGGTGTCGGTGTTCACGCTCACGTCTGCGTCGCGCTCCGGAGGATGGTTGCGGATCACGGCGAAGACGAGGATCGCGAACAGGATGCCGAGGCCCGCGATGCTGCCGAACGTGATCGTCCAGCTGGTGGCGTGCAGCAGCGCGGCGAGCGGGATGAGCGCGACCAATTGGCCCGTCTGCCCGACGAGGCCGGTGAACTGCACCATCACGGGGCCCCGTTGCGCGGGGAACCAGGTCGCCACCAACCGGAGCACGGCGGGGAACACGGCCGCGTCGCCGGCACCCAGGAGGATACGCGCGATGAGGGCGATGCCGATGCTGGGGGAGATCGCCATGACGAGTTGCCCGGCCGCCATCAGCACCATCCCGATAGTGATGATGGGACGAGAGCCGTACTTGTCGAGCAGGATGCCGATCGGGATCTGCATGCCGCCGTACACCGCGAGCTGCACGACGGCGAACAGCGACAGCGTCGAGGCATCCGCCTGGAACCGCTCGGCCGCATCGACGCCGACGGCGCCGAGCGATGTGCGGTTCGTGATCGCCAGCGTGTACGCGGCGACTCCGACCGACCAGATCAGCCACGCCCGCCATCCCGGCGTTGTCGCGGGGGAGACGGGGGCTGACTGCACCCCTCTACGCTACTCCTCGGTCAGCGCAGATCCCGTGCGAGCACGCAGAGCGCAGGGGAGTCGCCGATGCGGATCCCGGTCGCGATCTCGTGCCATCCCTGCGCGGCGTAGAAGCGCCCTGCGGAGTCCGCATCGGCGTACCGGCTGAGCACGGCCGTCGAGTACGGCAGGTCGGCGAGCAACGCGTCCATCAGTGCCGAGGCGACGCCGGACCGGCGATGCTTCCTGTCGACGGCGAGCTCCATCACGCTGTAGCAGGACACCCCGAGCCATCGGTCGCGCGTGCCCTCGTCGAGGAGCGGTGCGACCCGATCGCGCCACCAGTCGCCGGCGGCGATGCCCGTCCCGAGGGCGAGTCCCGCAGCGTCCGCACCCTCCGAGGCCAGCAGCATCCGGAAGTGCGGCCTGGATGCGGCATAGCGCCGGATGCGCTCCGTGAAAGACGCACGGCTTGCCTCGGCATCCTCGTCGTACGGCGCCTCGGCGAAGGTCCGGGCGTAGAGGTCGGCGGCACGGTCGAGCTGCTCATCGCTGCTGTCCCAGGTCGAGATCCGGACGCCGGTCATGTGATGTTCGCCATGTCTGCGAAGAGCAGACGCGCATGCGGCTCGAAACCATTGCGTTCGTACATCGCGATGGAATCAGGGGAGGCGTGCACGGTCACGTGCTCAGCTCCCCGCTCCCGTGCGGCATCGAGGACGGCATGGACCAGGCGTCCGCCGACTCCGCGGTTGCGGAAGGACGGCAGCACGTAACAGGACTGCAGGTCGCCGGACAGGCGATCGAGACTGCGCGTGGTAGGGACGCGTGGTGCGAGCGCGAGCCAGGCCATGCCGACGATCTCGGCATCGGCTACGGCGACGAAGGCGACGTGGGATGCCGCATGCTGACGAGCCCAGTCCGCCGCCGCGGAGACATATTCCGCTTCGGTCATGGCCGGTCGTTCGCCGCGATCGTTCACGGTCCACAGCCAACGCAGTCGCACAACTCGCTCGAGCTCGTCGTCGTGCGCCGGGCGGACTTCGATCGGCGCCGCATCCGTTCTGCTCGTCACGTCAACCTCCGAACTCAGCAATGCGGATCATCGAATGTGCTGGATGCCGACGCGGAATCGTCGCAGCTGATAGCGCCATGGTGGCAGGCGCGGCTGCGTCAGCGTGAGTCCGGCATCCCGAGCGATCCACTCGACGACCTCATCCGTCGTTCGATCATCAGTCGCGACGTGGGTGGCGTAACGGCGAGTCGCGAGCGCGGCGACGCACCGGGGAATCTGCTCCATCGCCCAGGTCTCGCGATGCAGTCCCGATGCCACGAACGCGATGCGCGTGCTCAGGCGCTTGCGGAGCGTCTCCGGACTGGCGATCAGGGCATAGTGCCGCACGTCCACGCCGCGGTCGCGCAGCCCGCCGATGATCTCGTCGAAGTAGTCATCGCGCACGATCGTCATGGGCACCAGCACGGGGTTCGGGTGGGACGCATCCGCGTGCACCAGAGTCTCGACGACCGAGGATCGCCACTGCGGCAGGTCCTGGAAATCGCCGCGCTCGGCGGGCGGAATCATCCGGTGGAAGGCGAACCCCGCCAACTCGGGATCCGCGACGTGCGAGCCATCGAGTCGGCGCTTCAGCTCGAACGCCGTATGCGTCTTACCCGAGCCGAAGGCGCCGTTGATCCAGATCAACACGGGGATCAGCTTAGAGCGCGCTGATCCGGATCAACGGCGAGTCGCCCTTCTGGCGTGTTCACCCACGGGTCGGCCAACAGGCAGCGTCGCTCGCGATGAACGTCGCGGTCAGTTGAGGCGCTCTGTGAGGTGGACGGTGACGTCGTCGCCATCCGTGCGTTCGATCCGCTTTCTGATGGATGCCGCGATCGGCAGCTTGTGAGTCCCGTCACCGAGCGCGATGAAGGCACCGCGGAACGGCTCGCCGTCCACTGTGCCGGCGACCTTCACGAGTCCACGTGTGCCGAAGATGCTGGCGGATTCGGGAAGTTGGACGCACGTCCAGGTGTCGCCTTCGCGCACCTTTCCCAGTGTGGCCGTGAAGGTGATGTCGAGGGGAGTGGGAGTGCTCATGTCAGTGGTCCTTTCTCGTTCACTGGACGAAGTTTCCGACGATCGCTCCGATGATCGCGAGCTTGATGACCCAGTCCAGCAGGTGGATGCCCGCTACCGGGAGTGCGGTGTTCTCGTGCACGACACCTCCCATCAGGAGGATCAGCGGCAGGACCGACAGGCCGAGTCCCAGCAGCGCACCAGCCCCGGCGCCGTGCCAGCCGGCCGCCAGCATCACGCCAGCCACGAGACACGAGGCGAGCAGGCTGCGCAGGACCACGGATCCGATCTGGACGGCAGTGCTGAGCCCCGGTCGCGGCGTGCTGCTGCGCGTGACCAGCGCCGAAACAGGGGGCACCGCGTAGAGCACGGCTGAGGCGAGGAACGAGACCACCGTGGCGATGGTGATACCGATGACGACCATGTGCAACCTCCTTTAGTACTGTTCGGTACTCAATCTACATTCGTCATTTAGAACCGTCAAGTACTAAAGTGGAGCCATGGCATCTGAACTGCGAACTCGGGGACGCCCGACCGGTCTCACCGGCGAGAGCCTGCTGGCAGTCGCGCGTGATGTGTTCCTCGAGAAGGGATACTCCGGGACCTCGATGGAGGAGATCGCCAAGCGCGCGAGGATCTCGAAGGCGTCGCTGTATCGAGAGCATGCGTCCAAGAGCGAGTTGTACGCCGCGGTCGTCGAGAACTGGGCCGCCGCCGGTCGTGACGCGATGCGCCCGGCTCTGGCCGAACTGCGGGGGAGTGCGGACGTGCGCTCCGGACTCCTCGAACTCGCAGCGACGATGCGCAAAGGCATCCTGAGTCCGCCTGTGATGGCGATGCGGATGCTGGTCACAGCTGAAGCCGCTGCCCACCCCGAAGTCGCAGAGGGCTACCTCGAACAGAGCTGGCAGCGCAACATCCACAACCTGGCGGCGGCGCTGAAGGAGATCGCCGAGGCCGGCCGTCTGCGCATCGAGGATGCCGATGAGGCCGCCGAGCAGTTCACGTGGCTGGTGATCGGAGCACCTTTGAACGCGCGTATGCTCGGGGGAGACGCCGGCGACACGCCGAGCATCACGGGTGCCGTCGACCTGTTCATGGCCCGCTACGGCGCGTGAGCGCAGGGCGCCTGAGCAGCTGGTCTGTTGAACCAGTGGAGCGGTTGCCCGATGACACGTGGATTCCCGAGGCAGGCGCTCTAGTCTCGATTCCGTGAGTCGAACGGCCGTCGTCATCGAGGTTCCCGATGCGGAGCCGATCGCTGGCTCGTGGCGCCGCGAGTTGACCAAGGATGGGGCTCTGGGCATGCCGCCACACGTGACCGTTCTGTTTCCCTTCGTGGCACTGGACGAACTCGACTCCGATGTTGTCGCTCAGCTGTCGATCATCGCCGCCCATCACCCCGCCTTCGACTTCGCACTCACGGACACGCAGTGGTTCGGTGAAGGCGTTCTTTGGCTCTCACCAGAGCCCGCGAGTTCATGTCGGGCTCTCATCGAAGATGTCGAGACAGCGTTCCCGATGCTGCGTCCGTACGGTGGCGCTCACGACGTGACCGTTCCGCACCTCACCCTCGGCGCAAGCAGCGACAGAGCGGCGCTGAGATCAGCAGAGCATGCCGCGCAGGCGCTGCTACCGGTGTACGCGACCGCTCAGGCGCTGGCCGTATTCGCGGAGCAGGCCGACGGGCGATGGGCGAGGCAGCACACGATTCCACTCGGAGAGTCGGCGATCGCAACAAGGTAGCCGACTCACAGACGATCAGCCCCGGCATCCTCTCGCCTGAACCGAGCGTCGCTCAGCGCACCATCCTGATCTCGACGATTCCGTCGAGATCAGAGTCCACGAACTCAGCGCCGTCCGCCACGAATCCCTGCTTCTCGTAGAACGCTCGAGCGCGCTCGTTCTCCCTCAGAACCCAGAGCTGCGCAGGCCGATCTTCTGCAACCATGTCCAGGAGTGAGCGCCCGACGCCGGTTCCCTGTTCACCGGACAAGAGATAGATCGAATAGAGGTGCCAGTCGCGCGCAGGCACCATGCCCTTCGAAGCATCCGGATGCGTAGCCGGGCCCGCGAATGCGAAGCCGACGACGCGCCCGTCTCGCTCGGCTACCGCGATCCTTCCGGGGAGCGGATCGAGCGCGAGGATCGACGTCCACATCCGACCCCGCTCTGCCAAGGCTTCCGCGTCCATCAATCGATCAGGGATGAGTCCCGAGTACGTCTCGCGCCACGACTGAATATGGACGTCGGCGATGCCTTGTGCGTCCGTCGATCGCGCAAGCCGTACGTGCGCGGGGGAGTCGGTCATCCACCGAAGCTATCGCGTCGCGGCATCCTCGTGTCGTGCCGTCCGCAGCGGCGAGAACGCGACGACCAACGTCGCGATCAGGAAGATGACCGCCCCGATGCCGAGCGTCCATTGGTACCCGAGCCACACCATCAGCACACCGGTGAGAAGAGCCCCGAAGAAGAACACGACCCGGTTGATCGTGCGGATGGTCGCGTTCATTCGGCCTTGGATCTCGTCGGGAGCAACCGCCTGTCGATAGGCGATGTCGTTCGTGTCCTCGATGCCCATTGCGAGTCCGTACAGGAACTGGGCCGTTGCCACGACCACGAGAAGGATGCCGACGCCGCTGTCCGCGGTGAGCGGAGCCGCGGCGAGGATGGCCCACGGCACGACGACGAGTGCTCGCCCGAGCAGAATCGCGCGACCAGCGCCGAGAAGCGCGCCGACGCGTGGTGCGATCAGTGCGCCGGCGAACCCGCCGACGCCGCCCGCCGCGAGGGCGATGCCGAATGCCCACGCGGGCAGAACCAGTTCGCGCAGCACGTAGACCGCGAACACCGTGGTCACGATGCTGTTCCCGAGGAACCACACGTGCACCGAGAAGGCGAGTGGGCGAAGGGTCGGATGCTGGTACGTGTACCGCATGCCTTCGGCGATGTCGTGCCCGATATGGCGACCCGCGGCGCGCTTGGCGACCTTCGACTCGTCGACCCGGATCCGCTGTTGCAGCACCGCGGCAACAGCGTTGATCACGGTCTCGAAGATGAACACGATCGGCGCGCCGACGAGGTTGAGCAGCAATCCGCCGAGCGCCGGCCCAGCCGTTCCGGCGACCGTCGTGCTCTGTCCGAGGCGCGCGTTCGCCGACACGAGTGAGTCCCGCGGGACGATACACGGCAGCAGCGGTTGCGCAGCGGAGTCGGCGAAGAGCGTCAGCACTCCGAGCGCGAGGATCACAGCCGCAAGCGTCCAGAACGTGAGTGTGTCCGTGATCAGCAGGATCGGCACGACGCCCAGGACCACAGCACGCCCGATGCTGGTGAGCACGAGCGTGCGCTGGCGACGCCAGCGATCCATGAGGGCCCCGACGATCAGCCCGAGAAAGAGATACGGGACGACACCGAGTGCGCTCAGCACGCTGATCTGAACGGGTGTCGCATTCAATACTGTGATGATGAGGACCTGGAATGCGACGCCCGCGATCGCTCCGCCGAACGAGCGGATCGTCGTGGCGCTCCAGAAGTACGCGAATGCCGGATTCGTCAGAATCTCGCGTCGAGGCGCCGCCGGAAGGGCGTCATCGTCTGCGTCTGGCATGTCTTCAGACTACTGAGCGGGCGTCACATGCCCGCGGCATCGCTTCCGCCGGGATAGTGTCCCAGCATGGAACTGGAAGAGATCTGGCCGCTGTTCGGACTGGAGATATCGACGCCGCGACTGAAGCTGCGGCCGGTCAGGGATGCAGATCTTCCCCAACTCGTCCAGGCCGCACTCGATGGCGTGCACGAGCCGGATCGCACGCCCTTCAGCGTGCCGTGGACCGACGCGGAGCCGAGCGAGCTCCCACGGAATCTCGCGGCGTACCAGTGGAGCCTGCGCAATCGGGTCACTCCGAAGCATTGGACAGTAGCCTTCGCCGTCCATTTCGAAGGGGGAGTGGTGGGATCCCAGGATCTCTCTGCATACGACTTCGCCAACCGGCGCACCGTGAGCACGGGCTCATGGCTGACGAAGTCGGTGCACGGCAGGGGACTGGGCACCGAGATGCGGGCTGCGCTTCTGATGTTCGCCTTCGACACGCTCGGTGCGCAGTGGGCAGAGTCGGGCGCCGCGATCTGGAATATGGCGTCTCTGGGCGTCTCGCAAAAGCTCGGCTACGAACTGAATGGAGTCACGCGTGTATCGCCGCGGCCCGGCGAGCCCACCGACGAGCAACGTGTGCGCCTGGAGAAGACGTCCTTCGTGAGGCCCGACTGGGATATCGCCGTCCGGGGCGCGGAGGCCGCATTGGCTCAACTCGGGGTGGAACCGTAGCGCGGCTGCATCGTCCACAGCCCGAAAGAGACGCCGGTGATGTCTTGATACGTACCGAACCACCGGTCATCGCCGCGTCCGCGGGGGACGGCTTCTCCCGTTTGAGCTGACATAATGTGCATTATCGGAAAATACGAACGGGGCGCCTGGGCACGGTCGAGATCAGCTCGGCCGGCGCCGAGTGCACCGGACCAGGACCGGCATAATCGGATCATGCCCTCGACCAGTCCTGTGACTCTGTGCTGTCTGCTCTGGGCGCGTCCTGGTCTCGTCAGCGAAATGAACGCCTACGAGGATGCGGTCATCGCACGGCTCGCCGACCACGGCGCGGAACTCGTTCAGCGCGCGTTCGGCAACGGCAGCGCCGAGCATCCCCACGAAGTGCAGTTGTACTCGTTTCCCGATCAGGCCGCTCTGGACGGCTTTCTCGCCGACCCGCAGCGTCTTGAGCTCTCGGACGAGCGCGACCGGGTGATCGCTCGGACCGAGCTCTTCCCAGTGACGCTGCCGACGCAGGCGCCCGCCCCGTTCGGCGGCGATGTCGAGATCGACTGGGTCTCTGCCCGCGCAGCGAATCGTGAGAACTGGGACGACCGCGCAGCTCTACACGAGCAGGCGTACGGGCTCGAGGGCTTCGACGATCCTGAACACCTCAGCGACGTCGTGCGGGAGGATCTCCCGGTCTTGACGAGTTTCCTCGACGGGCACTCGATCGCAGGTCTCGATGTCTGTCACCTTCAGTGCCATATCGGCACCGACACCATCTCGCTCGCTCGTGCCGGCGCCTCTGTGACCGGGGTCGACTTCTCCTCCGCCGCGCTGCGCACCGCCGACCGTCTCGCCGAGCGTGCGGGAGCGTCCGTCAGATGGGTCGAGTCAGACGTTCTGGATGCTCGTGCCGCCGTCGATGGCGCTTTCGACGTCGTCTACACGAGCATCGGCACGATCACCTGGCTGAACGATCTCGACCGGTGGGCCGAGCAGATCCATGCACTGCTGAAACCGGACGGGACGTTCTTCATCCGCGACGGCCACCCAGCTCTCTACGCGCTCGATGAGAATGCTCCGACGCTGACCACCCGGTACGCGTACTTCGGCGATGGCCGTGCGCAGCAGTGGGATGACGACGCCACGTATGCCGGTGACGGCAGGGTTGCGCATGCACGCACCTATGAGTGGCCGCATCCGATCTCGGAGATCATCGGATCTCTGCTGCGCGCGGGTCTTCGCCTGGTCCACTTCGACGAGGGCCGGACACTCCCCTGGCGCTTCAGTCCCCGCATGGTCGAAGTCGCCGGTGGCTTCGCGTGGCCCGAAGCCGAGCGCAACCTCGTTCCGTGCACGTACACGATCGTCGCGCGTCGCGACTGACAAGTGGATCCTCCCATGAAGAAGTACATCCTGTTCGACAACGACGGAGTCCTCGTCGACACCGAATACTGGTACTACCGGGCCGGCGAACGTGCCCTGGCGTCGGTCGGCGTGCGGCTCGATCTCGACCAATACCTCAAGGACATGGCACAGGGCCTCGGTACCTGGCATCAGGCCACCCTCGCGGGCGTCGACCAGGCGACGATCGACCGTCTGAAACTGCTGCGCAACGAGTACTACCAGCATTCCCTGCGTACCGAGGCGATAGAGATCGACGGCGTCGACGACGTCCTCGCCGAGTTGGCACGGCACGTCAGCATGGCGATCGTGACGACGTCGAAGAGAGCGGACTTCGATCTGATCCACGCAGACCGAGGGATCCTCCAGTTCATGGATTTCGTGCTTGCGCGCGACGATTATGCACAGCCGAAGCCCCATCCGGAGCCCTATCTGACCGCCCTCGAGCGCTTCGGCGCCACGAAGGCCGAAACCCTCATCGTCGAGGATTCGGCTCGAGGGCTTCGCTCCGCCGTCGCCGCCGGGATCGACTGCGCCGTGGTGCACAATGACTTCACACAGGCCCAGGACTTCTCAGGTGCGACCCACCGGATCGACACGCTCCGTGAACTGCCCGATCTCGTGAGATGACCGTCATCCCTCGCCGGGACGACCCCACGTCCCGCCGCCCGGAGGCGTGGGACAGATCGCGCCCGTCGGTATCGCACCGACCTCGGCACGAATCGCTGTTCCGTTCGGGATGTTGACGTACGTGAAAGCGATCCCTTCGAGATTCTCGCCCTCCGGTGTCGCTCCGAGTGAGACCGCGTCGTATGTCTGGTCGACCGCAACCGGATCCGTGCGGGTCAGCACCAGCCCAGGCGTCGGATTCGCGATCATCCAGTTCATGGCCTCTCCCGGGAGCATCCCGTCGACCGTCCAGTATCCCGTCACGGTCATGGTCGGCGTGCAGACCCAACCCTGCCACTGACCGGCGAATGTCTCGCTCGGACTCTTGTCGACGGCGATCGCGCCCGGTGGAACCGGCGTCGCCGCCAGCCAGCCGTCTGCGCGCTGCTGAGCGTCGGTGTTCGCCGCTGACTTTTCCTGCGCCGGAGTTGCGGTCGGCGATGCGGTCATCTCTGCCGTGGATGTCGGCACCGCCGCGGGCATCGATGCGCAGCCCGTGACGAGTCCCGCCGCCGCGACTGCGGCGACGACCGTGAAACGTCCCCGAGTATTCATCTCCCCGAAGCTAGCAGAGCACCGCCCTCACGCCCCGACGTACTGGGCCAGGTGCTCCCCCGTCACCGTCGACTTCCCCGCGACGAGCTCGGCGGGTGTGCCCTCGAACACGACCCGACCGCCGTCGTGTCCTGCGCCGGGGCCGATGTCGATGATCCAATCGGCGTGCGCCATGACCGCCTGATGGTGTTCGATGACGATGACGGTCTTCCCAGCATCCACCAATCGGTCCAGGAGACCGAGAATGGTGTCGACGTCCGCAAGGTGCAGACCTGTCGTCGGCTCGTCGAGGACGTACACGTCGCCCTTCTCCCCCATCTGGATCGCGAGCTTGACGCGCTGACGCTCACCGCCCGACAGCGTCGACAACGGCTGTCCGAGCGAGAGATAACCGAGTCCGACGTCTTCGAGACGCCCCAGAATGGCCATGGCCGCCGGGATCCTGGCTTCTCCCTCGGAGAAGAAGACACGCGCCTCGGCGACCGGAAGATCCAGCACCTGGGTGATGTCCTTGCCGCCGAGCTTGTACTCGAGCACCGCCGCCTGGAAGCGCTTGCCCCCGCAGTCCTCGCACGGCGTCTCGATCGTGTCCATGAACCCGAGTTCGGTGATGATGACGCCCGATCCCTTGCAGGTCGGGCATGCACCCTCGGAGTTCGCGCTGAACAGCGCCGGCTTGACGCCGTTCGCCTTCGCGAAAGCCTTGCGGATCGGTTCGAGCAGCCCTGTGTACGTCGCCGGGTTGCTGCGCCGAGAACCCTTGATCGCGCTCTGATCGATCGACACCACTCCTTCTCGCGGCGTGACCGATCCGTGGATCAGCGAGCTCTTGCCCGATCCCGCTACGCCGGTGACGACAGTCAGCACGCCTGTCGGGATGTCGACATCGACGTTCTGAAGGTTGTTCTCGGTCGCACCTCGGACCTCGATCGCACCGGTGCGCTCGCGCACGGCATCCTTCAGGGTGGCGCGGTCGTCGAGATGGCGACCCGTGATCGTATCGCTCGCACGAAGTCCC
This sequence comes from Microbacterium sp. STRO-1N, assembly GCF_057748015.1. Next base: position 1,874,725 of record NZ_CM173234.1, on the reverse strand, counting down.
TCGACCGTTCCCTCGAAGCAGATCTCGCCTCCGGACGCGCCGGCGCCGGGTCCGAGGTCGACCACATGGTCGGCGATCGTGATCGTCTCCGGCTTGTGCTCCACGACGAGAACGGTGTTGCCCTTGTCGCGCAGCTGGAACAGCAGCGAATTCATCCTCTGGATGTCGTGCGGATGCAGACCGATGGTCGGCTCGTCGAACACGTAGGTGATGTCGGTGAGCGACGAGCCGAGATGCCGGAGCATCTTGATCCGCTGCGCCTCTCCCCCGCTCAGCGTGCCGCTGGGGCGTTCCAGGCTCAGGTAACCGAGACCCAGCGTGACGAAGGCGTGCAGGTTCGCGCGCAGGGCTTCCAGCAGCGGACCGGCACCGGGCAGATCGAGCTCCGCCACCCAGTCGGCCAGGTCGGTGACCTGCATCCGGCACGCATCCGCGATGCTCTTGCCGGCGATCTTCGACGACCGGGCACCCTCCGTCAGGCGTGTGCCGTCGCACTCCGGGCAGACCTTGAACGTCGCCACCCGCTCCACGAAGACGCGGATGTGCGGCTGCAGCGCATCGAGATCCTTCGACAGCATGGCTTTCGTGATCTTCGGGATCAGACCCTCGTAGGTCATGTTGATTCCGCTGATCTTGACCTTCGTCACCTCCCCGTACAGGAACAGGTGCCGCTGCTTCTCGGTGAAGTCGGCGATCGGCTTGTCGGCCGGGTAGAAACCGGACTGCGAGAACCCCTTCACCATCCAACCGTCCGCCGTGTAGCCGGGCACCATGATCGCGCCCTCGTCCAGTGACTTCGTCTCGTCGACGATCTGTGCGAGATCGAGGTCCGACACCGCTCCTCTGCCCTCGCAACGCGGACACATGCCGCCGAGGTAGATCGCATCCTTCACGATCTTCTTCTCGCCGCCGGGGCCGGTCATGACCCCGCTGGCCTTCTGGGTCGGGATGTTGAAGGAGAACGCCGTCGGACCGCCGATGTACGGCTCCCCCAACTTCGAGAACAGGATCCGCAGCATCGCGTTGGCGTCCGTCACGGTACCCACGGTCGAACGCGGGTTCGCTCCCAGCCGCTCCTGGTCGACGATGATCGCCGTCGTCAGGCCCTCGAGCACGTCGACGTCGGGGCGTGGCACCGACGGCATGAACCCCTGCACGAACGCGCTGTACGTCTCGTCGATCATTCGGCGGGACTCCGCAGCGATCGTGTCAAAGACCAGCGAGCTCTTTCCCGACCCCGAGACGCCGGTGAACACCGTCAGTCTGCGCTTCGGGAGGACGACGCTGACGTCCTTCAGGTTGTTCTCACGCGCACCGGCGACGCGGATGCTGTCGTGTGAATCGGCGATGTTCGCCATCGTCGTCCTCTCTGATTCAAGCCTGCTGCAGACGCACCATGTTGCCCGCTGGGTCGCGGAAGGCGCAGTCCCGGATGCCGTAGGGCTGGTCGATCGGCTCCTGCACGACATCGGCGCCCTTGGCCTCGATCGCCGCAAACGACTCATCGACATCGTCTGTCGCCAGAACGATACCGCCGAAGCTGCCCTTGGCCATCAGTTCGAGGATCGTGGCGCGCTCCTCATCATTGATCCCGGGGTCGACGGCAGGCGGCGTGAGCACGATCGCCGTGTCCGGCTGGCCGACCGGACCGACCGTGATCCACCGCATCTCCTGGTAACCGACGTCTTTGCGGACCTCGAAACCGAGAATGTCGCGGTAGAAGGAGAGGGATGCCTCGGCATCCGTGTGGGGCAGGAAACTCGCGTTGATGGTGATGTTCATGGGTTCGACGCTACGGGCGGGAAGGCGGCTTCGCTTCTCGATTCCTGATCGGTCTCGTCGCCTGCTTCTCCACCCACGACGGGATGCCGGGGCCGAGGCCGGGATTCTCTCGATAGGCACTCGGCGGCACGCCGACCAGTTCGGAGAATCGCGTGCTGAACGTCCCCAGCGACGAGAACCCCACCTCGAAGCACACATCCGTGACGCTGAGGTCCCCGCGCCGCAGCAGCGCCATCGCCCGTTCGATCCGTCGCGTCATGAGGTAGGCGTAAGGCGACTCCCCGTAGGCCTGTTTGAACTGCCTGCTCAGGTGCCCTGCGGACATATGGATGCCGCGCGCCAGCGCCTCGACATCGAGAGGCTGCGCATACTCGCGGTCGATCCGGTCTCGGACCCGGCGCATCAGGGCGAGTTCCTGGAGTGCTCGGGATGCGGCGTCGTTCACTGTCCCGATCATTGCACGGGATGAACCAGAATGACGGTACTCGCGTGCGCCTCGGTCCCGTGCGGATGCCGCGCGCTACGCTGAGTGCGACCTTCACAGGTTCTTCCCAGAAAGGCAAACTCATGTCGGACGCACTCTCCGAAGCCAAATCCGTATTCACATCTCTGCGTGTCGCGCTCGCGGTATCGGGCGTGCTCTCGCTCATCGTCGGCATCCTGCTGCTCGTCTGGCCCGGCAAATCCGCCGGAGTCCTGACCTGGATCCTCGCGCTGTTCCTGCTCATCGCCGGTCTCACCTCGATCGCGATCGGCATCTTCTCGGGCAAGGCAGGCGGCTGGGCGCGCGTCGGGTACATCGCCCTCGGCCTGCTGTACATCGTCGCCAGCGTCGTGGCGTTCGCCAACATCGCCACGACAACGGCTGTCCTCGCCGTCATCGTCGTCATCTTCATCGGGGTCAGCTGGATCGTGGACGGCATCGTCTCGCTGACGCTGATCAACCAGGCGGCCTCGAAGGGCTGGACGATCGCGTTCGCCATCATCAGCATCATCGCCGGAATCGTCGTGCTCTTCTCGCCGCTGGGCGCCGCGCTGGTGATCTGGTGGATCCTCGGCATCTCGCTCGTCGTCATCGGCATCATCCAGATCGTCCGCGCCATCACCCTGGGCAAGGACGAGAAGGAGATCACGAACGACATCCGGACCGAGCTCGGCTGAGCCGGTACCTGACCGGACGAGAACGGCCCCTCCCGATCGGGAGGGGCCGTTCTCGTCTGTGCCCTATTCGGCGATGAACCCCGACGTGTCGCCCACGAGGCGCGTGTTGTCCACCGGCACCGGATCGAGCGCGGCCTGGGCCACTTCGGCCGCGAACTCCGACACGTTGTAGAGCTTTCCGGCATCTTCACGACGTGCCGAGATAGCACCCGGATTCGCCCGCTCGAGGAGCGTCGCCGTGATGGTGCCCTCGATCATGTCGCCCGACACGATCGTGAACCCGATCCCCTTCTCCGACAGGGCAGGGATGAGTTCGCGCAGTGCGTCCTCACCTGCGCGCTTGGACAGAGCGACCGGCTCGTACTCCGGCATGGTGGGGGTCGTGCGGATGAAGTGCGCCTGGTGACTCGTCACGAAGACGACGCGCGACCCATCGCCGAGCAGCGGCAGCGCGGTGTTCAGGACGCTCAGCTGCGCGTCGCGGTTCAGCAGCAGCGCGTAGTCCTCGGCCATACCCGACTCCATGCCGCCCGACGCGTTGAGCACCAGGATGTCGAGGCGCCCGAATTCAGCCCGCACCTGTTCGAACATCTCCTCGACGGATGCCGGATCCGTGAGGTCCGCTCCGACGACGAGGGCACGTCGTCCGAGTTCGCGCAGCTGGGCCGCGAGCTTCTCCGCTCGCGGCGCCTTGTTGCGGAAGTTGATGACGACGTCAGCGCCGGCCTCGGCGAAGTATCGGACCGTGTCGGCACCGATGCCGCGCGACGAGCCGGTCACGAGCGCGACCTTGCCGGTGAGGGATCCTGCGGGCAGAACGTCGGGCACGATGACTCCTTGAGATACGAGGGCGACCGCGTTCGCGCGGCCGGTCCAGCCTACCAATCGCCCCCTCTCCTTCCGCGTCGCGACCGCGTGATAGGTTGACCGCAAAGGAGGGTGCATGGACGGTTTCAACGCGTTCGTCGAACTCGTTGATCAGTGGGCCTGGATCGGTTGGCTCGTCCTGATCGCGACGTTCCTCGTCATCGAGATGCTCTCGCTCGATTTCACTTTCCTCATGCTCGCGCTGGGAAGCGCGGTAGGGCTCATCACCGATCTCGTCGGGACCCCTGTCTGGGTTCAAGTGCTCGCGGCGGCTCTCGCCGCGGCTCTGTTCATCCTCTTCCTGCGACCTCCGCTGCTCAAACGGCTCCGTCGTGGTGAGGATCCGACCAAGTCCAATGTCGAAGCGCTGATCGATCTGCGCGGATTCGCCCTCACCGACATCACTCAGCTCACAGGACAGGCGAAGCTCGCGAACGGCGACACCTGGACCGCACGCACCGCGACAGCGGCGCCGATCCCGCAGGGTGCGCCGCTTCTCGTCAGTTCCATCAACGGCGCCGTCGCCGTCGTACGCCCCGCAGGTGAATAGGAGACCCAGTGGACGACTCGTTCATCCCGGCCGCGATCGGATGGATCCTCGCGATCGCCGTGATCATCTTCGTGGTGGTCACGGTCGCGCGCGCGATCCGCATCATCCCGCAGGCCACGGCCGGCGTCGTCGAACGACTCGGTCGCTATCACAAGACTCTCGCGCCTGGACTGAACATCCTCGTGCCGTTCATCGACCGGTTGCGCCCGCTCATCGACATGCGCGAGCAGGTCGTGTCGTTCCCGCCGCAGCCCGTCATCACCGAGGACAACCTCGTCGTCTCGATCGACACGGTGGTCTACTTCCAGGTGACGGATGCACGCGCCGCGACGTATGAGATCGCCAACTACCTCGGCGCCGTCGAGCAGCTGACCACCACGACACTGCGAAACGTGGTCGGCGGTCTCAACCTCGAAGAGGCGCTCACCAGCCGCGACAACATCAACGGTCAGCTGCGCGTCGTGCTCGACGAGGCCACCGGCAAGTGGGGCATCCGCGTCGGACGCGTCGAGCTGAAGGCGATCGATCCGCCCATCTCGATCCAGGACTCCATGGAGAAGCAGATGCGTGCCGAGCGCGACCGTCGCGCTGCGATCCTGACGGCCGAGGGCTCGAAGCAATCCCAGATCCTCGAGGCCGAAGGTCAGCGGCAGGCCGCGATCCTGCAGGCTGAAGGCGACAAGCAGGCTGCCGTGCTGCGCGCCCAGGGTGAGGCCGAGGCGATCCAGAACGTGTTCACCGCGATCCACCAGGGCCAGCCGGACGACAAGCTGCTCGCCTACCAGTACCTGCAGATGCTGCCGAAGATCAGCGAGAGTCCATCCAGCAAGCTGTGGATCATCCCCAGCGAGCTCACCGAGGCTCTCAAGGGCATCGGCACCGCGTTCACGCCTCGTCAGGGGCCGCCGTCCGGCACCCCGGGCGCGTGACGCACCCGTACTTCACCGGATCACGGCACCCTCGAGTCCTCGCCCATCGCGGCCTACCAGCGGCCCACGAGGACTCGACTGTGTGGGAGAACACCGCGGCCGCCTTCGCCGCCGCCCACGCGGCGGGAGCCGAGTTCATCGAGACGGACTGCCGAGTCACGGCGGACGGCGACGTGGTGCTGTTCCACGACGAGACGCTCGAGCGGCTCCTCGGCGATCCGCGTCCCGTCGACGAGGTGCGCACGTTCGAGCTCGCCGAGCTGCTCGCCCCGCACGGGGGCCTGCAGACGGTCTCGGACGCGCTCACCGGCTTCCCCGAGATCCGGTTCAACATCGACGTCAAGACGGACGCCGCGGTCGATCCGATCGGGCCGGCCGTCGCGCCGCACGCCCACCGCGTGCTGCTGACGAGCTTCTCGGATGCGCGACGGCGGCGTTCCGTGGACTCCGTCGTGGCCGCCGGCGCCGCCATGCGACCGGCGACTTCCGCCGGCCGCAGCACCATCATCGCGCTGCGACTGCTGTCGATGGTGCGCCTCTCCCCCGCGCGCGTTCTGCGGGATGTGGATGCCGTGCAGATCCCCGAGCGACAGGGTCCGATCCACCTGTTCACGCCATCCCTCGTCCGCGCCGCGCAACGCGCAGGTGTCGAGGTGCACGTGTGGACCGTGAACGATCCGGACGACATGCGCAGACTCGTCGCGGCAGGGGCCGACGGCATCGTCACGGACCGAGCCGACATCGCCGTCAAAGCTCTTTCGCTGACCTGAAGCATGTCCCGCTGGGATTCGACTGTGAATCGCGCCGAGGAATCAGCGCCGTGGATGAAGCGCACAGGTCAGAGCGTTATACCTGAGAGCGACGAGAGGACCACACAATGGCAGATCGCAGCCTGCGCGGCATCCGACTCGGCGCCCAGAGCCTACAGAGCGAAGAGGGCGTCGTGTTCATGGAACGCCGCGAAACCACCTATACCTGTGACGCGTGCGGACACGTCACGACCCTGATGTTCGCAGCGGATGCAGAACCGCCGCAGACGTGGGAGTGCCGCACGTGCGGCGCCGACGCGGTGCTGCAGGTGGACGGCAAGTCCGTCACGCTCGATGCGAGCGACGAGAAGGCCGCACGTACGCACTGGGACATGCTGCTCGAGCGCCGTACGCGCGCTGAACTCGAGGAGCTCCTGGAGGAGCGCCTCGCCTTCCTCCGCGCCCGCCGTGGCGCAGGGGAAGACCCGACCCGCGAGAAGATCGGCGCCTAACCGCGCCTGCGCGCGCTCCACCACCCGATCAGGAGCGCCGCGAGCCCGCCCCAGAGCAGCAGCTGCTGCACCCAGGGGCCCAAGACGATCCCCGGCGTGAGGCCGGAGCGCAGCTCGACATCCTCGAGCATCGCTCCGGCCTCATCCGCGTTGAGGAAGGCGACCGTCGACCCGTCAGGGCGGATGATCTGGCTCGTTCCGACGGTCGAGATGTTCACGACGGACCGGCCGGTCTCGATAGCCCGCATACGCGCGAAAGCCAGCTGCTGCAGGTTCTCGTCGGTGCCGCGGAAGTCGGCGTTGTTGGTCTGGAGGATCAGCACTTCGGCGCCGTCTCCGACGCTCTCGCGGATCACGTCGTCATAGATCACGTCGAAGCAGATCGCCAGTCCGATGATCGCGCCGTCGACGTCCATGATCGGCGGATTCGTACCCGGTGTGTACTCGCGCTGGAGCAGCCCGATCAGATCCGGCACGATCGTGTTGTAGAACGCCCGGTCAGGGACGTACTCGCCGAACGGCACCGGATGGCGCTTGTCGTGCGTCTGCTCGGCGGTGCCGTCCTCAAGCCACAACATCGAGGTGTTGAAGTACTCGCCGTCGCGCTCCGTTGCGGCGTTGGCCAGGAGCGGGGCCTCGGCGCGATTCGCCACCAGGGTCAGACGTCGGGCGAGGTCCGCATTCTGGAACGGATCGCTGTCGACCGAGCCCTCCGGCCATACGAGCAGGTCGATGTCTTCGCCGTACAGCGGTCGGGAGGCGTCCGTCTGGGCATCGATGATCGAGTATGGCGGTCGTTCGTCGAAGTAGCCGGTCGGGCCGTTGCCCTGAACAGCACCGATGCGCAGGCTTCCTGCTGCGGTGGTCGGGAAGGCAGGGACGAACAGGAGCAGAGCGACGGCAACGGCCGGGATCAGCAACCGCACCGGACGGCGCCACAGGCGCAGGCGGATCGACTCGATGAGCACTGCGACGGCGAACACCATCAGGAAGCTCAGTCCGCTCACGCCCACCCAGGAGGACAGGGGTGCGAGGGGACTCGTCGACTGCGTCATCCCCAGTCGCGCCCAGGGGAAGCCGCTGTACGGTAGGGCGCCAACGACGAGCTCTCGCCCGACCCACAACGCCGCCACGAGAGCAGGCAGGGCGATGAGGCGCGCGAACGCGCCGGGGAACGCCCGTGGCAGCCACCGGTAGGCGAGCGTGATCGGGATCACTGCGACTGCGGTGAGCACCGCCTCGACCCCCGCCAGGGCGAACCACGGGATCAGGCCCAGGTAGCGCGACGTCCATGACACGAGCAGCAGGTAGAAGACCAGACCGTGGACCAGGCCGACCAGGAATGCGCCACCGGCGCGCCGACCGATCAGCGAGATCAGGAGAAGGGCCGTCGCCGGAAAGGCGAGGATCCACGCTGCGACATCCGGGTAGGCCAGGTCCATGAGCCACCCGCCCGCGGCTGCCGTGAGCACAGCGAGCCACAGAGGCAGGAGCGCGCGCGGGCGCGGGCGTGCGGTGATCTCGGGCATCCTTGTGCCTCAGATCCCGGAGTAGGCGACGATGCCGCGGCGCACGCCGTCCAGTGCTCGTCGCGCGGTCCGCGCGACGTCCGCATCGTCGGCGACGATCGAGAGCTGATCCAGCAGATCGATCGTCTGCTTGGTCCAGCGGACGAAGTCACCGGCTGCCATGTCGGCGTCCACCAGCACGCGGTCGAGCATGCCGCCCCTCGCCCAGGCGTGCATGGCGCCGGCGAGGCCGGCGGCAAGCGGTTCGGAGCCAGGGAGGTGATGGTCGCGCTCGAGGTCGTCGAGCTGCGCCCACAGGTCTGTGGTCTTCTCGTATGCCGCGCGGAAGGCTCCGCGAGGAAGCCCCCGCTCCCCCGAGTTCGCCTCATCGCGGCGTGGTTCGTAAACGAGGCAGCAGGCCATCGCTGCGAGCGACGGAGCATCCAGGCCCTTCCACAGGCCCTGACGCAGGCTCTCGGCGACGAGGAGGTCGCGTTCGCCGTAGATGCGACGCATGGTGCGTCCGGCATCGGTCAGGGTGAGGTCGTCACCCTTGCCCGTGACGTACTCGAGCGCGCCGAGCACATCCAGCACGCGGTCGAAGATCCGCGCGACCGTGCCGGTCCTCGTCTCGATCTGACGCCGTTTGCGGTCGGTGTCGCGCTTGAGCTTGTAATAGCGCTCACCCCAGCGGGCGTGCTTCTCGCGATCGGGGCAGTTGTGGCAGCCGTGCCGCTGCATCCGCCGCCGCAGGCTCTCGATCTTCTTCACGCGCTTCTCGCGCGCCGCCCGTGGTCCATGCGAGTCCTGACGGTTCTTCTTCTCCAGATCGCTGAGCTCGCGACGGATCGCGGCATAATCGGCGAAGTCCCCGTGCTCGCACTGCATGGCCGTCAGGTATCCGGCGAGGGATGCCTCGGCCTCGCGCACCTCGCGCGCCAGCGAGACGACCGCGCGGTCGGCCTGGAACTGTGCGAACGACGTCTCCAGGATCTCCCTGGCGCGGGCGCGTCCGAAGCGGTCGACGAGGTTGACCGCCATGTTGTACGTCGGACGGAAGCTCGAGTTCAGCGGATACGTGCGCCGTGACGCGAGCGCGGCCACCGCCTGCGGATCCATGCCCTCGGTCCACTGCACCACGGCATGGCCCTCGACGTCGATGCCACGACGCCCTGCCCTGCCCGTGAGCTGCGTGTACTCCCCCGACGTGATCGCGACCCTGGCCTCGCCGTTGAACTTCTCCATCTTCTCGAGGACGACGGTGCGGGCGGGCATGTTGATGCCGAGAGCAAGGGTCTCGGTCGCGAAGACGACCTTGACGAGCTTGAGTCGGAAGAGCTCCTCGACGATCTCCTTGAACGCCGGCAGGAGTCCGGCGTGATGCGCTGCGACGCCGCGCTCGAGGTTCTCGCGCCACTCCCAGAAGCCCAGGACGCCGAGATCCTCATCCTGCAGAGCTCGGGTGCGCTCCTCGACGATCGCGCGGATCTCCGCGCGATCCTCTGGGGTCGTGAGCCGGATGCCGGATCGACTGACCTGCTGCACGGCGGCATCGCAGCCGACGCGGCTGAAGATGAAGAAGATGGCCGGCAGCAGGTTGGACCGCTCCAACAGACCGACGACGTCCGGTCGGTCCATCCGCTCAATGCGACGGGTATTGGATGCTCGAACCGGACGCTTCCCGCCCCGCGGCGGTCGCTGCGCCTGCCGACCAGCGTGCCTGTTGCTCGCGTAATTCTGCGCCTGGCGATTGCTCTCGTAGCGCGACCCCGTGAAGGATCGGATGCGCAGCAGCTCCTGATTCACCTGCGCGGTCGCGATACCCGCGCGATCGTCGAACAGCGGCAGGAGATCATCGCGCACCAGCACGTGCTGCTCCAGCGGCACCGGCCGGATCTCAGAGACGATGACCTCTGTGTCGCCTCGGACGGTGTCGAGCCAGTCGCCGAACTCCTCCGCATTGGACACGGTTGCGCTCAGCGCAACCAGACGAACCGTCTGCGGCAGGTGCAGGATGACCTCTTCCCATACCGGCCCACGGAAGCGGTCGGCGAGGTAGTGCACCTCGTCCATGATGACGTAGCGAAGATCGGTGAGCGCGGACGAGTCCGCGTACAGCATGTTCCGGAGCACCTCGGTGGTCATGACCACGATGCGCGCATTGCCGTTGATGTTCGTGTCGCCGGTGAGCAGGCCCACCTGGTCGGCTCCGTACACCTCGACGAGCTCGCGGAACTTCTGATTCGACAGCGCCTTCATCGGCGTCGTGTAGAACGCCTTCTGACTCGGTGTCCGCATCGCCAGATGAATGGCGAACTCGCCCACGATGGTCTTGCCGGCGCCGGTGGGAGCCGCGACCAGAACGCTGTGCCCGCGTTCGAGCGCGTGACAACCCGCCAATTGGAACGGGTCGAGGTCGAACGCCTGGCGAGACGCGAACGCGACCGTCTCCGGAGAGTCCGCGGCCGCGCGGGCTGCCGCATAACGGTCGGCCGGGGAGCTCATGCGCTCGGATCCGGGAGGAGCCCGGCAACGGTGTCGCGCTTGCGCTTCCGCCGGTCGAACAGCATCGACAGGAAGGCCGCCGCGAAGAAGAGGACGATGAGGATGCCGCCGAGGATCAGCATGCTGACGACGTCGGCAGCCGGAGTCGTGAGGGCTGCGAAGACCGTCGCGATGAGAATGGCGACGCGCCAGCCCTTCAGGATGGCCTTGCCGGACATGATGCCGGCGAGATTGAGGGCGACGAGGAACACGGGCAGTACGAACGCGACGCCGACGACGATCATCAGCTTGAAGACGAAGTCGTAGAACTTGGATGCCTCGTAGAGGTTGTTGCCGCCCTCAGGCGTGAACGTCGCCATGAGTTCGATCACGTGCGGCACGAGGAACGTCGCGACGTAGCATCCGGCGAAGAAGAGCGGGACGGCGGCGGCGACGAAGCCGAGCGTGTACTTGATCTCCTTGCGGGTGAGCCCCGGCATGAGGAACGCCCAGAGCTCCCACAGCCAGACCGGTGCGGCGAAGAAGATGCCGATCGAGAAGGAGATCCGCATCCGCAGGTCGAACGGCGCAGTCACAGACGAGAACGTGAGTCCGGTGAGACCCTGGCCGCCTTTGGCCTCATCGACGACTTCGAACGGCCTGGTGATGTAATCGATGATCGGGTCTGTGATGAAGAACGCGATCACCATCGCGACGATGAGCGCGGCCGCCGAGATCAGCAGTCGCTTGCGCAGCTCGACGAGATGCGCACCGAGCGACATCCTGCGCTCACGCCGACTGGAGTCCCCTGCAGTCGGGGACGTCACACCTTCTGACACTGCGGTCAGGGGGTGCGATCAGTGCCGGACGCGGCTCCGTTGTCGGTCGTCGTGGACGACGACGGCGTCTCGGGTTCTGCGGCGGTGGAATCGTTCTTGCGAGCCGCGTCTTCATCCTTCATCGCGCTCATCTCGCCCTTGAAGACGCGCGCGGACTGTCCCATGCTCTTCGCGAGCGCGGGCAGCTTCGCTGCACCGAAAAGGAGCAGGATGACTGCGAGGATGATGAGCAGGTGCCATCCGGTCAGACCGGCCATGTGGATCTCCTCGGTTCGGGGGTTCGTTACAGTCTAACCACCGACGACGGCGTCGTCCGGTTGATGATAGAGCGCGAGTCCTGCTGCCGCCCATTCCCGCGTCGCGGTGCGTGCCACCGCCGGCGTGAGGACGCGCATGCGTCCCCCGAACCGCCCTGCGAGACGTTTGATGCCTCGGGGATCGGACAGCCGCACGTGCGCCACGACATCGTCGCCAGCGGCCTCGCTGTCGGCCACGAAGGCACTCAGCAGCGGCAGGAGCTGGGCCGGCAGGCGCACCGAGACGTTGCCGTCCGCGACCCCGTCCGTGAACAGGTCGGGGACGCTCTCGCCCTGGTGGGTGATGGCGATGTCCGTGAGCCGCGGCTCGCTCACTCTGTCGAGGTGGAAGGTGCGCATCGCCTCGCGCAAATGGCACCAGCCCTGCAGATACCACTGCCCGTTCGTGATCATGACCTGCACAGGGTCGACGGTGCGCGTGGTCGGCTCGGCATCCGGCGCCTGATAGGTGAACGACACCGCGACGCCGTCGCGCAGCGCGCGGGAGACGGCTTCGCGCACTTCGTCGACAGCGTCCGTCGCGACGACGACCGCCGCCGGCGCATCCGCAGCACCACGGGACAGCTTGGCGATGAGGCCCGACACGAGACCGGAGCCGGCGACCTCCGGGACGGCCGCGACCATCTGGAGTCCCGCGAGCAGGGCCGCTGCTTCGCGCGCCGTGAAACGCGGCACACGACGCAGCGCCACGTCGTTCGTTATCTCGATGACGTCCTGCTGGTCGAGCAGATCCCAATCGATGTCGAACAGCTCGTGCGGCTGCTGCCAGTAGCCCGAATCGCCGGGCAGACCGATCACGGTCAGCTTCTCGACCATCGAGCGAAGCTCACCCGGGGTGACCTGGAACTCCGCAGCGGCTTCGGCCAGCGAGACCTGGCCGCGCTCGAGCAGGTAGGGCACGAGAGTGAGGTACAGGCGGACGCGCTCGGAGGCGAGCAGGGGCTTCGGTTTCGCCATCACTGCGCCTCCTCATCCTGATGGGCTTCGATGATCGCAGTGAGACGGTCGATGACGGCATCCCTCAGGTCAGCAGGTTCCACGACGCGCACCTCCGGACCGTACGAGGCCAATTCATCCGCGAAGATGTGGCGATCGACATAGTGCACGTGGATGCCCTGGGCGGCGGGTACCGCTCGACGGCCGAGACGGAGCGCCGCTTCGGTGCCAGGGGTCACCTCGAGCAGAGCCCGGTTGCGCCGGGCGACATCCTCGAGCCCAGCCATGGCGCGTTCGCCCGCACCCTCGCGCAGACCCGGATCGAAGCGCTGCGCGGTCACGCGCACGTCGCCGACGATCCGGCTGAGGAGGAAGGTGCGTTCCTCCTCGGCATCCGCATCGATGCCGTACACATGCCAGCGCGCCTCGTAGTCGACCAGCGCCAGCGGGCGGACACGACGGGAACGTGCCGCCTCCTCCCCCGGCTTCAGGTAGTCGAACCGCACGACGCGGCTCGACTCGATGGCCTCCTGCAGTGGACCGAAGGCGGCGTCACGGGTGGTGATGCGCGGCGCGAAGCCGATGATCGGCGCGTCGCCGTCGATGCCGAGAGCGCGGATCTTGCGCACGCCGGCCTGAGCGTCGCCGGAGACGGACTCCGCACTCCACACGCTGCCGGCCAACTGCAGCACCGCGAGTTCGGCCGGCGTGAAGACGATGTCGGACGGCAGGTCGTACTCGGCCTGCGGGATCCGGTAGCGGGCTTCGCGCAGATCGTTCGGGTCCGTCGCATCGCCGATGGTCTCGACGGGGATGCCGAGCGAACGCAGTTCGTCCTTGTCGCGCTCGAACATCTTCTCCAGCGCATCGGCACGGGTTCCGGCATCGGCGCGCTGACGGTACCCCGACACATTGTCGAGGATCTGCTGCTTGGTGAGTCCGACCTCCGTGGCCATGAGCGCCACGACGAGATTCGTCAGACGCTCCTCCGCGGGGATCTGGACCGCCATCACTGCCCCGCGGCGGGACTCGTGCCGAGGATGTCGACGACGTAGGTCATCGCCTCGCCGCCCTCGGTGGCCGGAACCACGACGAGGAGCTGCGAACCGACCGTCTGGCCGACCATGGCCTCCGCGACCGGCGGCGCCGTATCGGCGAGGTTCGACACCGGGTTCGAATCCCAGCTCGTGCTGCTCACGGCCTTCGTGTCCCACGCCACCGCGGTGTAGTTGACCCAGGCGATCGTGTCGTTCTCGATGGTCTCGCCGTCGCCCTTGATCAGCACCTGCTCGACCTGCGCGGTCGGGGCGGCACCATCGGGGACGATGATCCCCGGGCGGCCGTCCGGTGCGCGGACCACGGTGGGCAGGTTGTTGGCGTTGTTGAACTGCTTCGAGCCGGTGGCTCGGGCGAGCTGGGTGTCGAGCACGTCGATCACGGCGACGACGGTGGTGTCCTCGTCGAGCTGGAATCCGGTGAGCGCCTCGGTGCCGAAGTCCTCCGGGGCGATCGCCGCGACCATACGAGTACCGGGTGTGGCGCACTCGAGAACGGCGCCGATGCCCGGGATCTGCTGCGTCCAGGATGCGATGTTCGACAGCCGCGTCATGTCGCCGTCGAACTCGGTCTGCACGACCTGCTCGCCGGTGCTGCCGTTGAAGAGCGCGATGTCCAGGACCGTCAGCTGCTGCGGTGACGTGAGAGGGGTGCCCTCACCCCTGATGACGTCGGTGTAGGAGGTCTCCTCCACGTGCAGCGGAGAGAACAGCTCGACATCCGGTGCGACGCCGACCTCCCCGGTCACCGTGACCGCGTCATCGATCCCGCTCGACGACGCGGCGCGATCGCAGGCCTCGCCGTCGAAAGTCGGGGCGGCAGTGCACCCGGTCAGAGCGATGACGGCGAGACTGAGGCTGGCAAAGGCAGCGGACGTTTTACGCACGCGCTCCAGTCTATTCCGTCGTCTGCCCTATGACGCGCGACTCGGCCGCGAGACGCGCTCCGGAGGCGGCCTTCTCCGCCTCTCGCACGCGCTTGCGCAGATTCTTGTCCGTGATCTCGCGGTCGCCGACGGCGCCGGGAGTCCACAGTTCGACGTCTTCATCGCCGTAGCTGCTCTTGGATGCACGGCGCTTGACCTCGGGAGCGATCGCGCCCGGTGCCAGGCGGCGTGCCGTGATGAGGAACCCGGTGTGGGCGACCATGCGGTGATCGGGTCGTACCGCGAGCCCTTCGACATGCCAGCCGCGCACCATCGTCTCGGACGCGTCCGGATCGGTGAACAGGCCGGTGCCGCGGATGTATTCCGCGACGCGGGAGAGCTGGGTGGCCGTGGCGACGTAGCAGAGCACGACCCCGCCGGGGGTCAGTGCATCGGCGACGACGTCGATGCACTCCCACGGTGCGAGCATGTCGAGCACGACGCGATCGACGCCGCCGGCCGGCAGCTCAGCGGGCAAGGACTCGACGAGGTCCCCCACGACGACCCGCCAGGTCTCGGGCAGCCCGCCGAAGAACGTCTCGACGTTCGCCGAGGCGACGTCGGCGAAATCCTCGCGGCGCTCGAACGAGACCAGCTGTCCGTCCGGACCGACCGCGCGCAGCAGCGACAGCGAAAGCGCTCCGGATCCGACGCCGGCCTCCACGACGACCGCGCCGGGGAAGATATCGGCCTGCATGACGATCTGAGCGGCGTCCTTCGGGTAGACGATCGCCGCGCCACGCGGCATCGACATGGCGAAATCGCGCAGGAGCGGACGCAGTGCCAGGTAGTCGTGCCCCGAGCTGTTGGCGACGACCGTGCCATCCGGCTGACCGATCAGGTCGGCATGACGCAGGACGCCGTGATGGGTGTGCAGTTCGCCATCGGCGCGCAGCGTGATCGTGTGCATGCGACCCTTCGGGCCGGTCAGCTGCACGCGGTCCCCTTCTCGGAACGGCCCGCTCGGGCGAGTGGTCTGCGTGTCGTTCATGAGGGGGTCTCCGTCTGAGGGGTGCGGTGCGCGCGATAGAGCGCGATGATGTCCTGGCTGGTGCGGCTGTGCAGCGTCGGCCAGAGTTCGTGGGCCCCGACCTCGTCGAGCGGCAGGATGTGCGGAACTCCGAGCGTCACCGCGCCAGAGGCCAGGCCGGCGCGGAGCCCGGTCGGGGAATCCTCGATCACGATCGTCTCGGCGATCTCTACGCCGAGCAGCGCAGCGCCGAGCAGATACGGCTCGGGATGAGGCTTCGGGTTCTCGACGTCGTCACCCGCGACGATCAGCCGGAACGCGTCGAAGTCGATGAGCTCGACGACGCCCTCTGCCATCCGCCGCAACGACATCGTCACGAGTGCGGTGGGGATCCCGGCATCCTGCAGGTCGCGCAGCAGCTCCTGTGCCCCGGGGCGGAACGGCACGCCGTGCGTGCCCAGCATGTCCCTGACCCGGTCGGTGAGGTGCTGGATGATGGCATCGCCGTCCATGTCGACGCCCACGGTCTGCAGGATCGCCGCACTGTCGGCCAGGCCGTTGCCGACGAGCTGCAGCGCATCCTGATGCGTCCAGGTGCCGCCGAAGGATTCGACCAGTTCGGTCTCGGCCGTCATCCAGTACGGCTCGGTGTCGACGAGGGTTCCGTCCATGTCCCACAGGACTGCGCTCGGCGTCTCACTCACCGGACCATGCTATCCGCCGCATCACCGGACATCCCCCGCGCGCCTGCGCCACCCGCATGCTCGGGGACTAGCCTTGAGGGATGGATGCACTGGGACCCCGCATCATCGTGGCGGCCTTCGACGGCTGGAACGATGCCGGCGAAGCCGCGAGCGGCGCCATCGAGGCGATCCGCGAATCCGGCGATTACGAGCTCGTGCATGCGGTCGACCCCGAGCTCTACTTCGACTACCAGTACACCCGGCCGGCCACGCGTATGGACGCCCAGGGGCACAGGGAGCTGCAGTGGCCGGGTGCCGCATTGTGGCGGCCGGTGCCCGCGGCTCAGATCGGCCCTGAGTTCTGGCTTCTGACCGGTTCGGAGCCCGCCAGGACCTGGCAGGCGTTCGCGACGGAGTTCATCGACGTCGCACTGCGCGACGACGTCACCGGCTTCCTGACGCTCGGCGCGATGCTCTCGGATGTGCCGCACACGCGACCCATCTCGATCTTCTCGTCGAGCCCGAACGAGCAGGTCCGCGAGGCGCACGGCCTCGAGCGGTCGCTGTACGAGGGTCCTGTCGGGATCCTCAGCGTGCTCGAGCACTTCGCCGAGAAGGCCGGAATCCCCACGGCGGGGCTCTGGGCGAGCGTGCCGCATTACGTGGCCTCGGCCGCGCCGTCGCCGAAGGCGACCCTGGCGCTGCTGGACCGCCTCGAGGAGCTCACCGGGATCGATGTGCCCCGCACGCACCTGCGCACCGAGGCGGCAGCGTGGGAGGCGTCGATCGATGCGGCCGCCGCCGATGACGAGGACATGACCGAGTACATCCAGCAGCTCGAGCGCACCAGGGACACCTGGGACTCCCCCGAGGCATCCGGCGACGCGATCGCGCAGGCCTTCGAGCGCTACCTCCGCCGCCGTGGCGACGGACCTGGCGACCACAAGCGCTGAGTCCGCAGTCGATCAGGCCGTGATGGCCCCCGTGCCGAGCAGGATCAGCAGGGTCGTTCCCAGAAGGATGCGGTAGATCACGAACGGCAGGAAGCTGCGCTTGGAGATCCAGTTCATGAAGAACGCGATGACGCCGAGAGCGACGACGAACGCGATGCCGGTCGCCGCCAGCGTCTCGCCCAGGGAGAAGTACTGGTCCGGTTCGTCCCAGCTCTTGAAGAGCTGGAAGAATCCGCTGCCGAACACGGCGGGGATGGCGAGCAGGAACGCGTAGCGGGCGGCTGCGGCGCGCTCGTAGCCGAGGAAGAGGCCCATCGTGATGGTTCCGCCGGAACGGGACACACCGGGTACCAGTGCCAGCGCCTGCGCGAGGCCGAAGAGGATGCCGTGCGGGTAGGTCAGGTCATCGAGCCTGCGCCGCTTGGCTCCCACGTAGTCGGCGATGCCGAGCAGGATGCCGAACAGGATCAGCATGATCGCGACGACCCACATCGAGCGCAGGACGGTCTCGATCTGGTCCTGGAACAGCAGCCCGAGCACGACGATCGGCACGCTGCCGATGATGATCAGCCAGCCCATCTTGGCGTCCGGATCGTTGCGAGGGAGCTTCCCGGTCAGTGAGCGGAACCAATGCCCGATGATGCGCACGATGTCGCGCCAGAAGAACACCACGACGGCGGCCTCCGTGCCGATCTGCGTGATCGCCGTGAACGCGGCTCCGGGGTCCTCGCCGGAGCCGGTGAAGGTGCCGACGATGCGCAGGTGGGCGCTGGACGAGATCGGGAGGAACTCGGTGAGCCCCTGGATGACGCCGAGGAACAGCGCTTCGAGCAGGTGCATGGAGGCCTTTCTGACCAAACAGGATCAGCCTGACGGAACAGGCGAAGTCGGTGCGGTGATCAGTAGGACCGCAGCAGGTCGGTCAGAACCTGCTGACCGAAGACAAGCGATTCTACGGGAACCCGCTCGTCCACTCCGTGGAACATGCCTGTGAAGTCCAGGTCGGCAGGCAGACGCAGCGGCGCGAACCCGTATCCCGTGATGCCCAGCGTCGAGAGCGCCTTGTTGTCCGTCCCGGCCCCGAGCAGGTACGGGATCACCGGCACACCGGGATCATGTCGGCCGAGGGCGGCGACCATCGCGTGCACGAGTGGTCCATCGAACGGCACTTCCATCCCGATGTCGCGGACGACGGTCTCGATGACGATGTCGTCTCCGATGATCTGCTGCAGCTCGGCCAGCACCTCGTCCTCGGTACCAGGCAGGACGCGGACGTCGATGAGCGCTTCGGCGCGCTCGGGGATCACGTTGTGCTTGTATCCGGCGGTCAGCACGGTCGGGTTCGCGGTGGTCCGGAACGTCGAACGCAGAAAGGCCTCGGCGGGTCCGGATGCCGCGGCCAACGCGTCCGGATCGTCGACGGAGCGCCCGCTCAGCTCGCTGAGCCCCTGCAGCAGCGCCTCGGTCGTCGGCGTGAGCCGGATCGGCCAGCGCGTGCGTCCGATCTTCGCCACAGCCTCGGCGAGGCGTGTGATCGCGTTCTCGTCGTGGAGGCGACTCCCGTGGCCCGCCCGGCCCTTCGCGACGAGGCGGATCCAGATCAATGCCTTCTCCCCCACCTGCAGCAGGTAGGCGCGTCGATCGTCGACCGTGATGGAGTAGCCGCCGACTTCGCTGATCGCCTCGGTCGCGCCGGCGAACCACTCCGGCCGGTCCTTCACGACCAGCGATGAACCCTCCACGCCGCCGTTCTCCTCATCGGCGAAGAAGGCCAGCACGAGGTCGCGCTCCGGCTGCTCCCCCGCGCGCAGGATGTCGGCGACCGAGGTGAGGATCATGGCGTTCATGTTCTTCATGTCCACCGCTCCGCGGCCCCACAGCATCCCGTCGCGGACGATGCCGCCGAACGGATCGACGCTCCAGTCCTCGGCCATCGCAGGGACGACGTCCAGGTGGCCGTGCACGACCAGCGCGGGCCTGCTGCGGTCGCGCCCCGGGACGCGCGCCATCACATTCGTTCGCCGCGGGATCGGCTCGTAGTACTCGGTCTCGAGGCCGAGCGCTTCGAGATACGCGCCGACGTACTCGGCGGCCTCTCGCTCCCCTTCGGCGTTGCCGCCGCCGAAGTTCGACGTGTCGAAGCGGATCAGGTCCTGCGCGACGCGGACGACTTCTGGCAGCTGCGGATCGGACATGCTCCCCAGGCTATCGAACAGCCGCGGCACGCCCGGCGGGCACCCCGGTTCGAAGCCCTCGGGAGAACGTGCTAATCTCATTCTTCGGTCGGCAACGACGAATTCATCACCTGCGCGGGTGGCGGAATAGGTAGACGCGCTAGCTTGAGGTGCTAGTGCCCGAATAGGGCGTGGGGGTTCAAGTCCCCCCTCGCGCACAGATAGGCCCCGGATCTTCGGATCCGGGGCCTTCCTCGTTCTCACCGCGTTCTCGTCGAGACATCCATCGCAGGACAGGAGCGGACCGCGTCGGCAGCTCCCGCGGAACCGAGCACGCGAAGTGCATCGAGAACGCTCGTGAACGACTCGCGCGGCGCCATCAGCGGCGCATATTCACGATCACGACACTGCACAGGACAAGAACGATGCCGGCCTCCTGAAGTCCAGAGAGCGATTCGCCTCCCACGAGGACGCCGAGTGCGACCCCGGTGACAGGATTCAGGAGCCCGATCACCCCGACGACGCCGGCAGGAAGATGGCGGAACCCGGTGAACCAGCACACGAAGCCCAGCGCCGTGGCGATCAGGCTCACATAGGCGAACGCGAGCGATTCCGTCGAGGAGACGGCAGGCGGCGCACCTTCGATGACCACGGCCGCGACGAGCAGCTCGATCCCACCGACGACGAGCTGCCAGGCCGTGATCGTGAGCACCGGCGTCCCGTCCTGCCAGCGTTTGGTCAGGATCGCCCCGATCGAGGACAGCACCATCGAGGCGACCGAGGCCGCGATCCCCCATCCATCAAGGGCGCCGGTAGCCGTTCCGACGATGAGCAGAACCCCCGCGGCCCCGACAGCCGCACCCAGCAGGATCCGCGGCGTGGGACGCTCGTGGATGAGCAGCCACGCCGCGCCGGCGATCACGAGAGGACTCAGGGACATCAGCGCGGCAGCGACGCTGGACGGGAGCAGTTGCGCCGCCACGTAGACCAGACAGAAGAACAGCCCCATGTTCAGCGTGCCGAGCACGACGGAACGCCACCACCACGCACCGGTGGGCAAGCGGCGAGCCACCACCAGCAGCACGATGCCGGCAGGCAGCGCCCGGATCGCTGATCCCCACAGCGGCGACTCCGGCGGCAAGTACTCGTGGGTGACGAAGTACGTCGAGCCGAAGGCGATCGGGCCGATCGCTGCGACCAGCGGCCACCGCAAGGTCAGCCATACCCGAGCGATTCGCGAGGTCGTTTCCATGGAAACCATTATATGTTCCACGGAAACTAGAATGGCGTCATGGCTGATCACGACCGCGTGGGGACCTTCCTCGAGCAGTGGCGCAGAGAGCGTCCAGACCTCGATCCGAGCCCGATGGGGGTGATCGGGCGGATGCGGCGCATCTCCGACGACTTCACCGCCGTTCTCGTGGACAACTACCGGCGTTTCGGGCTCGGTGAAGGCGAGTTCGATGTGCTGTGCGCGTTGCGTCGCGCGGGCGCGCCGTTCGTCCTGACGCAGGCCGACATCGCCGAGCACACCATGGTGACAGCCGGCGCGACGTCGAAACGTGTCGACCGCCTCGAATCGACCGGACTCGTCACGAGGCACCACAGCGCGGAGGATGGCCGTGCACGAACCGTGGAACTCTCCGACGCGGGACGGCGTCTCATCGACACGGCCTATCCCGAGCACCTCGCGGTCGAGGAGGGCCTGCTGTCCCCGCTCGATCCAGACGAGCGCGCGCACCTGGAGCGGTTGCTGCGCAAGCTCGTGCGCGACTGACCCCGACTCGGGCACACGGTGCCGGACGGACCCGTCACGGACTCGGGTGACAGCCCCCGGTCGCCACGGAGTCCTGTCGGCCGTGGGCGCAGGAGAGGAGTCGACGAACCCGAGTCCGGCGGGCCCAGGAATCCGTCGATGCCGTGAGAGTCAAACGCTGCGGTTCCGCCTCCGGCCGATGAACGGTGCGACGGCCGACAGGAGCACCACGATCGCCCCCGCCGCGATCGCCACGACTGCTCCCCTTTGCGCGACAACGGCCGCGATCGTGCCGAGCACGGCGATGCCCAGGCCGCCGCCGAGCGCGAAGCCGACCTCCTGGATTGCCCCGACTTGACCGGCGTGCTCGACGGTGGTGACGTCGAAGAGCGTCGTCGCCGCGAGGGTTCCGGCAACGCCGAACCCCAGTCCGATGAACGACAGCGGCACGAGCACGGAAACGGGATTCAGAGCGAGCATGGCGAGTCCGGCGGCCTGCAGCAGCAGCGCGAGCACCGTCGCCGTGCCCGAAGACAGCCACCGCAGCAGCAGCGGTGCGAGGACTCCGCCCGCGACGATGGCGATCGCCTGCGGGAGCAGCATGAGCCCGGCTTCGGCCGCGGTCATGCCGATCGCATCCTGGAGATGCAGGCTGACCAGCACCACCGACGCCGCCGAGGCGCCACTGCTGACGAGGATTCGGGATATCGCCGTGCGGAAGCCGGGCACGGCGAACAGCCCCACATCGATGAGCGGATCCGCGAGTCTCCGCTGCCTGGCGACGAAGAAGACCAGGCCGCTCACGGCGACGGCGCCTGCGGCCACGGCCACGAACGGGGAGGCGAGCGCCTCATGCAGGGCGTACACGAGCGCGCCGAGCGCCACGATCGACGTCACGATACTGGGGACGTCCCATGCCTGCGCGCGGACCGCCCGGGAATCCGGCACGAGCCACATGGTCAGGACGGCAGCGAGCACGGCGAGCGGCACCGCTCCGAGAAGCAGCCACCGCCAGCCCGGCCCATCCGCGAGCAGCCCGCCGATGACGGGCCCGAGGGCGCTGCCTGCACCGAACGTCGCCGTCCACAGACCGTACGCCAGCACGCGCTGCTTGGCCTGATAGTGCGCACCGATGGTGGCGACCACTCCCGCGATGACGAAGGCCTCTGCCGTGCCGAGGAGAGCCCGCACGATGATCAGCACGAGGCCACTCGTGGCGAAGCCGCCGACGGCGTTGAGCGCGGCGAAGCCGGTCAGGCCGATGAGGATGATGCGCTTGCGCCCGAACGCGTCGCCGATCCGTGCCGCGAGGATCAGGGTCGCGGCGAGCGTGAGCGAATAGATGTCGACGAACCACAGCACCTCCGTGTCGCTGAAGCGCAGTTCACCGCGGATCGCCGGCAGGGCCGTCGCTACGCTGCTGATCGCGAGCGCGCCGATGAGGATGCCGAGAAGCAGGGGAAGCATCGCCCACCATCTGTGCAGCGAGGAGCGAGTGGGGATGGAAGAGGTATCGACGGTCACGGTGCCAGTCTGTAGAGTACCTACGTGAACGACAAGTACTGACATTTCCGTCATGTACTACCCTTTCGGATACTAAACGGAGCGTCACGATGCGTGAGAAGACCGAGCGGATCATCAAGGACTGGTCACCGACGTGCGACGCCGAGGTGTCCATCGCCGTGGTCGGCGGCGCCTGGAAGCCGACGATCCTGTCGATGCTCGAGCAGCACGGCGTCCTCCGCTTCGGGGAACTCAGTCGGCTCCTGGAAGGCACGACCGCACGCGTGCTGACGCGTCAGCTCCGCGAACTCGAGGAGGACGGCCTCGTGATCCGCACCGTCCATCGGCAGGTTCCCCCGAAGGTCGAGTACGAGCTCAGCGACGTCGGGCGCAGCGTCGGTCCACTTCTCGCCGAGCTGACCCGGTGGGGTCGCGCGTACGCCCGCCCGCACCGCGCTGAGAACGACGCCGCCTCCGGTTAGGCACCGCGCCGGATGGTCACCACGTCGATCGCGCGCCGTCAAGGGGTTCGATCACCCGCAGGGCGGGGTCGTACGCTGACGGGATCGACGGAAGGACGACCGCATGAGCGACCCGCAGAACACCCAGGGAGTACCCGGAGAGAACGAGGAAGCCGACACCGCGTCAGGCGGTGCGCCGGAGCGTCTCGACGGAACGACGCCGGGCGACGACGAGGAATCGGACGATAGGACCGGCTCGGACGAGGAGGCTGCGCAGGGTCATTGACCAGCGCGCATGAACTCCTCGGCCGCGCGCACCTGGGCATCCGATGGGCGGATGCCGGTGTAGAGGACGAACTGCTCCAGCGCCTGCAGCGTGGCCACCTCGGCGCCGCTGATCACCGTCTTTCCGGCGGAACGCCCGGCCACGACGAGCGGTGTATCGGCGGGCAGCGCGACGACGTCGAACACGACGGATGCCGTAGCCACGGCACTCTCGGGAAAAGCCAGCGCGTGCTCCTCCGGACCGCCTGCCATGCCGATCGGCGTGACGTTGACGAGGATCTCCGCCGTCCGCTCCCCCAGCTCGGGGATCCACGCGTAGCCGTACAGATCCGCCAGGGCCCTGCCGACCTTCTCGTTGCGCGCCACGACCGTGACATCACGGAATCCGGCGTCCCTGAAGGCCGCCGTCGTCGCCTTGGCCATGCCTCCGGAGCCGCGTAGGAGCACTGAGGACTCCGGCTCAAGGCCGTTCCGCTCGATCAGCTGGGCGATCGCGGAGTAGTCCGTGTTGTACGCCGTGAGCACTCCGTCGTCGTTCACGATCGTGTTCACCGAGTCGATCGCCGTCGCCGATCGATCCATCCGGTCGACGAGCGCGATGACCTCTTCCTTGTACGGCATCGAGATCGCGCACCCGCGGATGCCGAGTCCGCGCACACCGGTGATGGCCTGGGCGAGATCCGTGGGCGCGAACGCCTTGTAGATCCAGTTCAGCCCCAGCGCTTCATAGAGGTGATTGTGAAAGCGCGTTCCGTTGTTGCTCGGTCGCGCCGACAGCGAGATGCACAGCGTCATGTCCTTGTTCAGCATGGTCACTGCATCAGGTTACGCCGTGATGAATCCGTCCCCGTGTCAGAGCGCACCGACACCGAACACGAGCCCCAGCAGGTAGGTGATCGCCGCCGCACCGAACCCGATCGCCAGTTGCCGGAGCGCCCGGCGCAGCGGCGGACCGCCGGAGAGGATGCCGACCATCGCACCGGTCGACAGCAGCGCGATGCCGACGAGAACCAGCGCCAGCACGATGGCCGCGGTGCCCTGCATCCCGAAGATCCATGGCAGCACCGGCACGATCGCGCCCGACGCGAAGAGCAGGAAGCTGGAGATCGCCGCCGTCCAGTCGCTGCCGACGATCTCATGGTCGTCTCCGGAGATGCGGATCGGGCCGGTGGCCGCCGCTCGCACGCCGGCCTGGGCGGCCGCGACGATGCGGTGAGCTCTTCTCAGCGCCTCGGCTTCGTCCATCCCCCGCGCACGATAGACCAGCGCGAGCTCGTTCTCATCGATGTCGAGGTCGGCGGCGGAATCATGCGCGTCGTCGTTCGCCTCCGTCGACGCCAGCAGTTCTCGCTGCGAACGGACCGAGACGAACTCCCCCGCCCCCATCGACAGCGCACCCGCCAGGAGCCCTGCGATGCCGCTGAAGAGGACGAAGCTCGCGCTCACCCCGGTGGCGCCGATGCCGAGCACCAGCGCCAGGTTGCTCACGAGGCCGTCATTCGCCCCGAAGACGGCTGCGCGGAACGATCCCGACAGCCGGCGTCGCCCGCGCGCTGCGAGCCCGCGCACGACCTCGTAGTGGATCTTCTCGTCGGCGCGCATCGCCGGGGTCGCGTACTGCTCCGTGTCGTACGGCGAACGCGCCTCGGCGCTCTGCGCCAGGGCGAGGACGAAGATCGAGCCGAAGCGGCCAGCCATCCAGCCGAGCATGCGTGAGCGGATGCCGGCGCGGGGAAGCCTCTTCGGCTCGCCGCCGAGCAGGTCGAGCCAGTGCTGCTCGTGTCGCCGCTCCGCATCTGCGAGGCTCAGCAGGATGTCGCGCTCCTCCCCCGTCCGGCGCGCGGCGAGCTTCTGGTAGACCATCCCCTCGGCCCGCTCCTCGACGAGATACCGAGCCCAGCGGCGGCGGTCGGCCGTGGTCGGCTCGGCGGAAACGGGCGCGCTCATCAGTTCTCCTGAATCGGTTGAGGGGATGCGTCAACGCTATCGACGCGATGCGCTCCGCCCCGCCGGAATCCGCGGATTGACAGCATTTCGGGCGCCCGAACAGCGGGTCGGTTCAGCGACTCTTCACGCGCTTGCGAAGCACATCGATACGCGACTGGAGCTGCGTCACGGTCGCCTGCGCCACCGCGGGACCGCCGCAGATCCTGCGCAGCTCGGCATGCACGGCACCATGCGGCTCACCGGCCTGTCGCGCGTAGAGTCCGACGAGGCTGTTCAGCAGCTGGCGCTGCTCGCGCAGCGTCCTGTGCAGGGGTGCGGGGAGGGTCGTGACCGTTTCCGGCCCCTGCTCAGCCTCACGTGCCTCCCGCAGCTTCGATTGACGGGCGGTGCGCTGCATGAGCAGTTCGTGCACATGCTCCGGTTCGAGGAGTCCGGGGATCCCGATGAACTCCTCCTCCTCCGGTGTCCCCGGCTCGGCCAGCTGTCCGAACTCCTGGCCCTCGAACACGACGCGATCGAAGTGCGCCAGCGATGAGATCGCCTGATAGCTGAACTCCTGCGTCAAGGCATCCGACGCGTCGTCCTCTCGATTGGCGCTCTCCAGCAGCGAGTCGTCGAGTCCGTCGTCGTCCTTGGACTGACGATCCAGCGCGTGATCGCGCTGCTTCTCCATCTCGTTCGCCAGTCCCATGAGGACCGGCACGTTCGGCAGGAAGACGCTCGCCGCCTCACCCCGACGCCGCGCACGCACGAAGCGCCCGATCGCCTGCGCGAAGAACAGCGGGGTGGACGACGACGTCGCGTACACGCCCACCGCGAGCCGCGGAACGTCGACGCCCTCGGACACCATGCGCACCGCGACCATCCAGCGGGCATCGTTCGCGCTGAACTTCTCGATCCGCTCCGAGGCCGCCGCATCGTCGGAGAGGACGATCGTGGGCTGCTGTCCTGTGATGCTGTGCAGAATCTTGGCGTAGGCGCGTGCGACGGTCTGGTCGGTGGCGAGTACCAGGCCGCCGGCATCCGGAACGTGGTGCCGGATCTCGGTCAGCCGCCGGTCGGCGGCGGACAGCACCGCCGGCATCCACTCGCCCTCCGGGTCCAGCGCCGTGCGCCAGGCCTGGGAGTTGACGTCCTTCGTGTTGTCCTGGCCGAGGTGCGCTTCGAGTTCGTCACCGGCGCTGGTGCGCCAGCGCATCTTGCCGGAGTACATGTGGAACAGCACAGGACGAACGACGCCGTCCGCGAGTGCGCGACCGTAGCCGTACGCGTAATCCGTGCTCGAGATGCGCGAGCCGGACTCGTCGGGAAGATACTCGACGAACGGGATCGGGGCCGTGTCGCTGCGGAACGGCGTGCCGGAGAGCAGCAGCCTGCGCTTCGCCGGCCCATAGGCATCCCGGATCGCATCGCCCCAGCTGAGTGCGTCGCCGCCATGGTGCACTTCATCCAGGATGACGAGCGTCTTGGCGTCCTCCGTGAGGTGGCGATGCACGGACGACTTCGCGGCGACCTGCGCATACGTCACCACCACGCCGTGGTAGTGGGATGCCGGGGCCCAGTGGCTGTTGCGGAAACGCGGATCGAGGCGGATGTGCACTCTGGCCGCGGCATCCGCCCACTGGGTCTTGAGATGCTCGGTCGGAGCGACCACGATGATGCGGTTCACCTCGCCCATGCGCAACAGCTCGACGGCCAGCGTCAGCGCGAACGTGGTCTTTCCTGCGCCGGGCGTCGCCGCGACGAGGAAGTCGCGCTTGTCCTCCTGGAAGTACTGATCCAGCGCCTCCTGCTGCCATGCCCTCAGCTTGTTCGCGGTACCCCACGGAGCGCGCTGGGGAAAGGACGGAGAGAGCATCGACTCCACGATAATCGCTCCTACGGACACCGGATGCACGCCTCCCCCGTACCGGACGGTCGGCCGGTAGAGTCGAAGCTTGCGAGGTCGCGATCCCTGGCTTCGCGAGCTTCTGAGGAGAGTGCGATGTCCGATCTGGAATCATCCCGGACCCCCTTCATCCCGAACGAGGGCCCGCACCCGTGGCGCCGATTCGTGGCCGTCGGAGACTCGTTCACCGAGGGCATCGGCGACCCCGACCC
Organism: Microbacterium sp. STRO-1N; assembly: GCF_057748015.1. The sequence goes on along the minus strand of NZ_CM173234.1, from coordinate 1,847,278 downwards.
TGCTGCGCCCGGGGGGCACCGCGGCTGGGCCGATCGGGTCGCGGAAGTCCTCTCCCAACAGGTCGACGACTTCGCATATGCGAACCTCGCGGTCCGCGGCAAGCTCATCGCGCAGATCGTCGCCGATCAGATCGAGCCTGCCGTGGCGCTGCGCCCCGATCTCATCTCGATCTGCGCCGGCGGCAACGACGTGATCCGCCCAGGCACCGATCCCGATGCCATCGCCGTCCAACTCGAGGATGCCGTGGCCCGCCTGGCATCGACCGGCGCGGCCATCGTGCTGTTCACCGGCATCGACACGGGCTTCACGCCGGTCTTTCGCGCGTTCAGGGGCAAGGTCGCGATCTACAACGAGAACGTCCGCGCCATCGCCGACCGGCACGACTGCATCGTCGCGGACCAGTGGGCGCTGAAGACCATTCAGGACTCGCGCTTCTTCGACGACGATCGTCTGCACCTCAATGCCCTCGGCCATCACGAGGTCGCCCGTATGGTGCTGCGCGCCCTGAATGTGCCGAACGAACTGCAGGCGATGCAGCCGGATGCGTTTCCCGTGCGCACCTGGCGCGCCGCGCGCGCGGAGGACCTCGGCTGGGCCCGTGAGCACCTCGTGCCCTGGGTCCTGCGGCGGCTGCGCCACCAGTCATCCGGCGACGATATCGCGGCGAAGCGGCCGGATGCCGTCCCCTACGAGATCCGCGCGACCGAATAGGTGCCCATCGCACCCGCCGTTCCTGTGATCGGGAGTGCTGCTCGAGGGAGCAGGATCTCGACCAGGAGGGCATGCGATGAGCTGGTGGAGATGCGTCTCTCTGCGGGACCTGTTCACCGATCAGAGCACGGAGAACTGGGTCGCCAGGGCACGGACGCCGAACACCAGGGCGCGCATCCGACGGTGGTCGCGAGCCGAGAACGTCAGCCTGGTGGTGGCGCTGTTCGGCGTCGTGCTCCTCGCGATCGCTCCCTTCGTCACGGTGGCGCTCCTCATCGCGCTCGGCATCGCCGGCGTCGAACGCACCGACGTCTACTGGTGGATCTGGGGAGTCAGCGCGGGCATTCCGGTCGCCGGAATGCTCGGCAGCGTGATCAGCTCCGCACGACTGGACGAAGCGCGCTACGCCGACGGTCACGTGTCCGTCGGTGTGGTCGAACGGGTGGTCGAGCATCCGGGCGGCGGCGATGATCACACCTGGTACCAGCTGCATGTCAGCGCCGAGCTGCATGACGATCTCGTGCTGCGACGGCGGCTGCACTGGCCCGATGACGGGAACGATCCGCGTCGGCTGATCGGCGGACCGATCCGGTTCCGGCACAACACGTTCGATCCCGACGACCTGCAGGATTGTCTCTACGACGGCATCCCCTAGTCTCGAACAGATGCCTGCCAACAGACTCGATGCCGTCGCCTCGGAGCAGGCGAAGAACGGCGGCGCACCGCGTCGTGCCGGCCTGCTCATCACGGCCGTGCTGTGTCTGCCTGCCGCCGTACTGCTGACCTGGCCACAGGCTCTCGGTGCGCAGCACCTCCCCGGCATCGCCCAGCTGATCGCGTTCCGCGCCCCGCTGGCACTTGCGCTCCTGTTCGGCGCCATCGTCGCGGCAGCCGCATTCCTGCTGCTTCGACGACGAGCCCGGCTGCTGTCGAGCATCGCCGCAGCGCTCGCGGCCGTCGCTCTCGCTGCAGCGATCGGGAACGCCGCGGTGCTCCTGGCCCGCGGAAGCTCCGAGGCGAGCGTCACGGGACACGAGGACGGCGACCTGACGGTACTGGCATGGAACACCCAGGGCGGAGCCACATCACCGGCGGACGTCGCCGAGCTCATTCTCGAGGTGGACGCCGACGTCGTGAGCCTGCCGGAGATGGACGAGGACGCCGCTGCGGAAGTCGCACGTCTCATCGCGCCTGAAGGACGGCGGATGACGCCGGCCACCACGCGCACCGTCGAGAACTCACTCGAAGAGTCCTGGATCCCGACGTCGCTGCTCGTCGCCGACGAACTCGGTGCCTACGAACTCGACGGGGCCGCTGGTGCAACGCCCGGCCTTCCCAGTGGAGTGTGGCGTCCGGTCGGTGGAGAGGGACCCGTGATCGTCGCCGCGCACCCGGCACCGCCGCTGCCCGAGAGCATGGATGACTGGGCAGCAGGACTGCGGTGGCTCGCCGAGCAGTGCAGCGCGCTCGGGCCGGACGTCATCGTCGCCGGCGATCTCAACGTGACGATCGATCACCTGGATCTCAGCAGCTGCCGGGATGCCGCGGCCGAAGCGGGGACGGCCGCTGCCGGCACGTGGCCGTCCACGGTCCCGGTCTGGGCGGCATCACCGATCGATCACGTTCTCGTCGGCCGTGCGTGGACCGTGCTCGACGCCAGGGTCGTCACGCCTTCGTCATCCGGCGGCACCGACCATCGCCCGATCGTCGCGGTGCTCGAGAAGCACTAGGTCGTGCCGGGCCTCCGGGGAGATGCACGTCACCGGACCGCGTAGAACGCCACAGCCGACGACGCCGCGACGTTCAGCGAGTCGACGCCCTCCGTCATCGGAATCGTGACGCGCCGGTCCATGAGTTCCTCGGTGCTCGGCTTCAGACCGTGTCCTTCACTGCCGAACACGAGCGCAAGCCGCTTGTGCCCCTCTGCGACCAGGTCGTCGAGCGGGATCGCACCGTCTCCCAGCGTCATGCCCGCGACGACGAAGCCGGCATCCTTGAATTCCTGGACTCCAGCGGGCCAGTCCTCGATCCGGGTCCACGGCACCTGGAACACCGTCCCCATCGACACCCGCACCGAGCGCCGATAGAGCGGGTCGCCGCAGTCCGGTGTCACCAGGACCGCGTCGACGCCCATCGCCGCCGCCGACCGGAAGCACGCGCCGACGTTCGTGTGATCCAGCAGTCCCTCCAGGACGGCGATCCGAGAGCGGCGCGCACGCCCGGCATCCTGCAGCACCTGCGCTACGGAAGCCAGCGCAGGGCGGTGCATGGATGCCAGTGCACCGCGATGCACCGCATACCCGGTGACGCTCTCGGCGACCTCATCGGGGACCAGATAGACGGGCACATCCCGATCGCCGAGGATCGCCCCGATCCCCGTGACCCACCGCTGCTGCGTCATGACCGAGCGCGGCCGATGGCCGGCATCGCACGCGCGCTGGATCACTTTGGCCGACTCGGCGATGTAGAGCCCGCCGGCCGGTTCCTGCACGCGACGCAGCGCGGTGTCGGTGAGGTTCCGGTAGTCGTCGAGCCGCGGGTCGTCGGCGTCGGTCACGTGCTGGAGGTCCACTCCTCCACTCTGCCACCTCGGCGTCTCCGGCCCTGAATGCCTTGTCCGCGCTCGCCCTTCGCCCTACCGTGGTCGCGAGGAGAGGATGTTCGATGGCTGAGGCCCCACGCGATTCACAGCGGTTGCTGCAGATCTGGCCGACGATCGTCGGCGTCGTGTTCGCCGCAGCGCTCATCCTGATCCTGTACATCGGCCTCGCCGACACCGATATACCAGGCGAAGTGCTCACCGCCGCAGCGTTCGTCTATCTCGGCTCAGCCGCGCTGGGGCATCGCGCAGCCGCCTGGCCCCTGTTCGGCGCCACCTTCGTTCTCATCGGGATCGGGATCGCTGTTCAGCCCTTCTCGGCCTTCTCGACGATGATCGTCATCGTCGCGGCCCTCGTCGTCTACGGCCTCGTCCGGGGTCGACTGCGACCGACCTGGGGACTCCCGCTCCAGGCGTTCGCGATGCTCGTGGTGATCGCTCTCGCCCTTCTCGTCCCTGTCCTCCCCGCGCCGTGGGGCGCCGTGCTCGTCGGCACGGGGCTCCTGCTGCACGCCGGCTGGGATGTCCATCACCTCCGCACCCGTCGAGTGGTCGCATCGACGATGGCGGAGTTCTGCGCCGCACTCGACTCCTGCCTCGCCGTCGGCGTCGTCGTGCTCGCCCTCCGGTGAGCTCACTGGGGCAAGACGCTTTAGACTCGCTCAGGGAGGTTCCGTGAGCGTGACGATGACTGCCGATCTGGCTGACGGCGTCGCGCGTACCGTCGAGTTGCTGCGGGGCAAGCGGATAGCCGTGCTCACGGGCGCCGGAATCTCCACCGATTCCGGCATTCCCGCCTACCGCGGCGAAGGCGCTTCCGTCCGCGCGGATCCGATGACCGCGCAGCGCTTCCTCGCGGACGAGTCGGCCCGCCGACGCTACTGGATCGGCGGTCACCTGGGCTGGCACGCGTTCGCGCAGGCCGCACCGAACGCCGGTCATGTCGCACTCGCCGAGATGGAACGCGACGGCGTCGTCAGCGGAATCATCACGCAGAACGTCGACGGACTTCATCTGCGGGCCGGCAGCTCGCACGTGATCGAGGTCCACGGCACCATGCGCCGCGTCGTGTGTCTCCAGTGCAGTCAGGTCTTCGATCGCCGCGACGTCGCCGCGCAGATCGAAGAGCTCAACCCGTGGATCACCGTTGCGGAGAACATCCCGCTGAACCCGGACGGCGATGTGACGCCCGCCACCGCCGACGGCTTCGTCGTTCCAACCTGCACGGTCTGCGGCGGGATGCTGAAGCCCGACGTCGTCTTCTTCGGCGAGTACGTGCCGGGTGACCGCTTCCGTTCGGCCGAATCGCTGCTGCGTGCCAGCTCCGCCATGATCGTCGCCGGCTCGTCGCTCGTCGTGAACTCCGGGGTCCGACTCGTCGAGCGCGCCAGGCGCCGCGGCATCCCGCTCATCATCATCAATCGCGAACCGACCAGGGCTGATCCCTGGGCGAACGTGACGCTCGCCGGCGGCACGAGCGATCTCATCCCCGCGATCCAGGAGCAGCTTTCGTGACTCTGATCACCCTCGTCCGACATGGCCAGACCGACTGGAACCTCGACCGCCGCATCCAGGGCTCGACCGACATCCCCCTGAACGAGACGGGCAGAGGGCACGCCCTCGAGGCGGCCGCCGCACTGGCGGGCGGCACGCACCACGCGATCTACGCCAGCCCGCTGGTCCGCGCGCACGAGACCGCCCGGATCATCGCCGGTGAGATCGGACTGGGCGAGCCGGAGCTGGTCGCCGACCTGCGCGAACGCGAGTTCGGCGAGGCCGAGGGGATGCTGGTCGCCGACTACATCTCGACCTATGGCGACTGGCATGCCGATGTCCCCGGTGCTGAGACCTTCGACCAGGTTCGCGACAGGGCCCTCGGTGCTCTGGACGTCATCGCCAGGAATTCACGACGCCGCTCGGCGCCGGTCGCGGAGTCCGTGATCGTCGTCGCGCACGGCGGGGTGATCCGGTCGCTGCTGGATCACGCGTCCGGTGGGACCATGCCGTTGATGGGTGTGCCGCTCGCCAACGGTTCGGTGCACCGGTTCGAGGCGTCGCCCGGCGTGCTGCGGCTCCTGGAGACCGTGCCGGTTCAGTAGGCGCTGGCGCGGCGCAGAACACTGCGAGCGTGGCGCAGCACCGGCTCGTCGATCATGCGATCGTCGAAGCGGAAGACCCCGCGTTCACCGACGGCAGCCGCCAGCACGGCCTCGGCCCATGCGATCTCGGCCGCATCCGGGCGGTAGGCGGCACGGATGACTGCGACCTGACCGGGGTGGATGCACGCCGTGGCGGAGAACCCGCTGGCCGCGGCATCCGACGCCTCCGCCGCCAGCCCGTCGAGATCGTCGATCGCGATGTGAACGGCGTCGATCGCGGCTTTGCCCCGCGCGCCGGCCTCGAGCAGTACACGCGAGCGCGCGAAACGTGCGATGTCCCGGTATCCGCCACCCGGTCCGCGGCTGGACATGCCGCCGAGCGAAGCGACCAGGTCCTCGGCGCCCCACATGAGCGCGATGACGCGCTCATGCTCCGCAAGACGATCGGCGGCCGCGACACCGCGGGCCGTCTCGCACAGCGCGATGAGCGCGAACCGTGCATCGAAGGCATCCAGTGCCGACGCATCCTCGGCCTTCGCGACCATGACCGTGCGGAAATCGGTCTGCGCCACAGCTGCCAGATCGGCGGCGAACTCGCCGGAGTCGACGGCGTTGACGCGCACGATCACGCGGCCGGGATCCAGGTCCGCCTCGCGGAGGTTCCTGCGCGCGGCATCCTTGTCCGCCGGAGCTACGGCGTCCTCGAGGTCGAGGATGACGGCATCCGCCCTGTCGAGCGCCTTCGCGAAGCGCTCCGGCCGATCGGCGGGGCAGAACAGCAGCGCCGGGCCGAGTTCGAACGTCATGCGTCGCCCTCGGGAAGGCAGTGCACGAGCACGGTGCGGGTCGCCGTCGCGACCACGGTGCCGTCCTGGTTGCGTCCGGTGTGCACGATCGTGCAGATGCCCTGACCGGGGCGCGAGGACGACAGTCGCTTGTCGGTGATGATGCTCTCGGTCGAGAGGGTGTCGCCTGCGAAGAGCGGATGAGGGAAGCGGATGTCGCTCAGCCCGAGCTGCGCGACGAGTGTCCCCTGCGTCAGCTGCGCCACCGATGAGCCGACCATCGTCGACAGGGTCCACATCGAGTTCATCAGCGGGCGGCCGAACTCCTGGGTCGCGGCGTACGCGGCATCCAGATGCAGCGCCTGCGTGTTCATCGTGAGGGTGGTGAAAAGCACGTTGTCGGCCTCGGTCGCGGTGCGCCCTGGACGATGCAGGTATGTCGCACCGAGGTCGAACTCCTCGTAGTACAGGCCCCGCTGCACGATCACGGTCATGGTTCCACGCTACCCGGCGAGCCCGAGCGCCCGCGCGATCACGAGCAGTTGCACCTCGGTCGTCCCCTCGCCGATCTCGAGGATCTTCGAGTCGCGATAGTGCCTGGCGACGGGGAACTCGTCCATGAAGCCGTTGCCGCCGAAGATCTGGGTCGCGTCGCGCGCATTGTCCATCGCGGCCTCCCCCGCCACGAGCTTCGCGATCGCCGCCTCCTCGCCGAAGGACTTCCCGGCATCCCGCAGCCGCGCGGCGTGATGCCAGGCGAGCCGCGCGGTGTGCACTCGAGCACGCATGCGTGCGAGCGTGAACTGGGCGTTCTGGCGGGTGCTGAGCGCGGCGCCGAACACGGTGCGGCTGCGCGCGTAGGCCGTCGCCTGCTCGAGACATCCCTCCGCGGCCCCCGTGGAGAGAGCGGCGATCGCGACGCGCCCCTCGTCGAGGATGCTGAGAAAGTTCGCGAACCCGCGCCCCTCCTCGCCGAGCAGGTTCTGCTCCGGCACCCGAGCGTCGACGAAGGTCAGCGGATGCGTGTCCGAGGCCCGCCACCCGAGCTTGTCGTACGGTGGCTCGACCGTGAACCCTGGCGTCCCGTTCGGCACGACGATGGTCGAGATCTGCTTGCGACCGTCGCGCTCGCCGGTGACGGCCGTCACGGTCACGAACCTCGTGATCGGAGTGCCCGAGTTCGTGATGAACTGCTTCGCACCGTTGATCACCCACTCGCCGCCGTCGCGTCGGGCCGTCGTGCGGGTCGCCCCCGCGTCACTGCCCGCCTCCGGTTCGGTGAGTCCGAATCCGGCCAGGGCGCGTCCGGTGAGGAGGTCCGGCAGCAGTTCGGCGCGCTGCGCGTCGGTGCCGAACCGGAACACCGGCATGGCGCCGAGGCTGACGCCCGCTTCGAGGGTGATCGCGATCGATTGATCCACCCGGCCGAGCGCTTCGATGGCGATGCCGAGCGCCATCAGATCACCGCCCTGGCCGCCGACCTCTTCGGGGAACGGCAGGCCGAACAGTCCGAGCTCCCCCATCTGCCGGACGACATCCATGTTGAGCGTGTGCGTCCGGTCGGCCTCGTACGACTGCGGAGCGACGACGGTGTCGGCGAAGTCGCGCACCATCGCGGCGAGCTCGCGTTCTTCTTCGGTCAGGTCAGTCATGGTTCTCCTCCGCCTCGACGCGCGCGACCGGTTGGTCGCGTCGCACCTGATCGCCCTGCGCGACCAGGAGGTGCACCGTGCCGTCGTGCGGCGCGAGCACCGGGTGCTCCATCTTCATCGCCTCGATCGAGGCGATGATGTCTCCTGCGGACACCGGTGCGCCGTCGGCGACGTGCACAGCGACGACGCTGCCCGGCATCGGTGCTCGGACCTCCGGATGGGTCGCGAGGGCTTCGGGATGCTGAGCCGCCAGACGCTGATCCATGGCCTGGCGCCGGGTGAGCGGGCGCAGTCGGGCCGTGCGGCCGGCCTCGGAGACCCAGAGGGAGCCATCGGGTGCGAGCGCTGCTTCGACCGGAGCGCGTTTCGACTCCTCGCTGCGCTCGTCGCTCAAAGAGCGAGAGAAGGTGAACTCGTTCGCCCGGTCGGACTGGGTGGGTGCGGGTACGGGAACGCAGAGGACGTCGCCGTGGTCGGTCAGGAACGCGACGCCGCCGTCCCCGGCATCCTCACCGCTCAGCCGCCAGCCGGGCAGCGCGGCCCACACCTCTCCCCCGCGAGACGTGCTCTGCGAGGCGAAATGTGGTCTGCCGGGCTCGGTCCCACCGCGCAGAGTACGTCTCGCGGCCGCCAGCATGAGTGGGGACGGCGGCGCCGAGGCGAAGGGCAACAGCGTCTCGATGAGGCCGGTGTCCAGTTCGCCCACGACGACGCGCTCATCGCGGCACAATGCGCGCAGGAACGCGATGTTGGTCTCGACTCCGAGCACGACGGTCTGCGCGAGCGCCTCGTCCAGACGCGCGAGCGCTGTCGGACGGTCGTCGCCGTACGCGATGATCTTCGCGATCATCGGATCGTAGAACCCGGTGATCTCCGATCCCGTCTCGATCGCGGCATCCACCCGTACGCCTTCAGGAGCGACGAACCGCAGGACGTCCCCCGTCGAGGGCAGGAATCCCCGCTCCGGCGCCTCCGCATACACGCGTGCCTCGATCGCATGACCGCGAGCCCGCGGGATCGACGGCAGCGACTCGCCGGCCGCGATCCTCAGCTGCAGTTCGACGAGATCCAGGCCGGTGACCGCCTCGGTGACGGGATGCTCGACCTGCAGACGCGTGTTCATCTCGATGAAGTACACCTCGTCCGCGGCATCCGCATCGATGAGGAACTCCACCGTCCCTGCACCGACGTAGTCGACGCTCGCGGCGACGCGCACGGCCTCGCCCCAGAGCCGCTGCCTGAGAGGTTCCGGGATGCCGGGCGCCGGCGCCTCCTCGATGACCTTCTGATGCCGGCGCTGCAGGGTGCACTCGCGTTCGCCGATCGCGACGACCTTCCCGTGCGTGTCGCCGAACACCTGGACCTCGAGATGACGGGGCCGGCCGATGAGACGCTCCAGCACCAGCGCGTCGTCGCCGAAGGATGCCGCGGCCACCCGGCGCGCCGAACTCAACGCCGACGCCAGACCACCGGCAACCCGCACGATCTCCATGCCCTTGCCGCCGCCGCCGGCGCTGGGTTTGACGAGCAGCGGGTATCCGATCCCGGCCGCATGGACGGCGATCTCGGCATCCGAGAGCCCCGCCGCATCGAATCCGGGGACCACCGGTACACCGCGCTCGGAGACGTGCGCACGAGAGCGCGCCTTGTCGCCCATGATCTCCAGCGCTCTGACGTCCGGACCGATGAACACCAGACCTTCCGCTGCGCACGCCTCCGCGAGGGCGACGCTCTCGGAGAGGAACCCGTATCCGGGATGAACGGCCTCGGCGCCGCTCTCACGCGCGGCCGTCATGATCGCCTCCACGCGGAGGTAGGAGTCGGCCGCCGAGGACGGACCGATCCACACGGCATCATCGGCCTCCCGGACGTGCGGGGCACCGGCATCCGCGTCGGAGAACACCGCGATGCTGCGGATGCCGAGCGCGCGAAGGGTGCGGATGATCCGGCGGGCGATCTCGCCGCGGTTCGCGACCAGGACGGAGGAGAACACGGGCATCACATCCGGAAGACGCCGAAGCCCGGCGCGGGCAGTGGGGTACGGGACACGACATCCAGCGCGAGTCCGAGCAGGTCGCGGGTGCGATCAGGATCGACGATGCCGTCGTCCCACAATCGCGCTGTGGCGTAGTAGGGCTCGCCCTGACTCTCGTACTGGGCGCGGATGGGCTCCTCGAACGCCGACCGCTCTTCAGGAGTCCACGACTCGCCGCGTGCCGCGAGCTGATCCTCTTTCACCGTCGCCAGCACGGAAGCCGCCTGAGTGCCGCCCATGACCGAGATCCGGCTGGCGGGCCAGGTCCACAGGAACCGGGGCGAGTACGCCCGCCCGCACATCGAGTAATTCCCGGCACCGAAGGACCCTCCGATGATCACGGTGAGCTTGGGCACGCGGGTCGTCGCGACGGCCGTGACCATCTTCGCGCCGTCCTTCGCGATGCCGCCGGCCTCGGCATCCGACCCCACCATGAAGCCGGTGATGTTCTGCAGGAACAGGAGCGGGATGCCGCGCTGATCGCAGAGCTCGATGAAATGCGCACCCTTGAGCGCCGACTCGCTGAACAGGACGCCGTTGTTCGCGATGATGCCCACCGGGTGGCCGTGCAACCGGGCGAACCCCGTCACCAGGGTCATGCCGTAGTCGGGCTTGAACTCCAGCCAGGATCCGCCGTCGATCAACCGGACGATGACCTCGTGCACGTCATAGCCAGCGTTCACATCGACCGGGACGACGTCGTAGAGACTGCCGCTCTCCGCCGGTGGCATGGACGGGCCGACCTCCCACGCCGGCTCGGGTGCGACGGGTAGCGTCGCCACGATGTCGCGGAGGATCTCCAACGCGTGCTCGTCGTCCTCGGCGAGATGGTCGACCACGCCGGAGCGGCGGGCATGCAGCTCTCCCCCGCCGAGCTCCTCGGCGGACACGATCTCGCCGATGGCGGCCTTCACGAGCGGCGGTCCCCCCAGGAAGATGGTGCCCTGCCCGCGCACGATCACGCTCTCATCGCTCATGGCCGGAACGTAGGCGCCACCTGCTGTGCAGGAGCCGAGCACCGCAGCCAGCTGCGGGACGCCGGCGGCGGACAGCCGTGCCTGGTTGAAGAAGATGCGCCCGAAGTGATCGCGGTCGGGGAAGACCTCGTCCTGCTTGGGCAGGAAAGCACCGCCCGAGTCGACCAGATACAGGCACGGCAGTCGATTCTCGAGAGCGATCTCCTGGGCACGGAGGTGCTTCTTGACCGTCATCGGCAGATAGCTGCCGCCCTTGACCGTCGCGTCGTTGCACACGACCATGACGTGGCGTCCGTGCACGAGACCGATGCCAGCGATGACGCCGGCACCTGGGACTTCGGAGTCGTACATGCCTTCCGCAGCCAGCGGCGCCACCTCGAGGAAAGGACTGCCCTCGTCCAGCACGCGGGCGACCCTCGTGCGCGGCAGCAGCTTGCCCCGTTCGACATGCCGGCGGCGCGAGGCCTCCGGACCCCCGAGCGCCGCGTGCGCGAGTCGCTCGCGCAACTGTTCGGCGAGCTCGCGCTGCGTCTGTGCCACCGTGATGTCCTCCTCGACCCACGAAAACTGGTGCCCGACCATGCGGGTCGGTTAGTGTTCACTAACCCGTTCATTTAGGTTAGCGAGCATTAACTGAGATGACAACCCCGATCACGGCGCGCGATCGCGCCAAGGCCGAGCGCTCCGGTGCCCTGCTGACGGCTGCCGCGACGCTGTTCGCCGACCGCGGCTTCTCCGGCGTGAGCCTGGAGGACATCGGCGCCGCCGTGGGCGTCTCCGGCCCAGCGGTCTACCGTCACTTCGCGGGAAAGCAGGCACTCCTGGGCGCCCTGCTGGTGGGTGTCAGCCGTGACCTGGTCACCGGCGGAACGGTGGTCTCGGATGCGGCGTCCGGCGACGAGGACCGGATCCGCGCGCTCATCCGATTCCACGTCGACTTCGCCCTCGCTCACGCTGACGTCATCCGCGTACAGGATCGCGATCTCGCACACCTGTCGGACGTCGACCGCGCCGACGTGCGTCGCCTTCAGCGCGACTACATCGACCTGTGGATGACGGCGCTCGCCGCGCTGCGCTCGGTGGGGACCGATGAGCTCCGCCTTCGGGTGCAGGCGGGATTCGGCCTGATCAACTCGACCCCGCACAGCACTCGCTCGGCCGCCCGCAGTCAGGCCGCCACCGCCGCCGTCCTCACGGACATGGCATACGCGGCGCTGACGGCCTGACGTTCCTCCGGCCGGTCAGGCCATCAGCATCGCGCGCCCCGGCTCCTGCAGGATGTCGGCGACGTCCTTGAGGAACCGCGCGCCTTCGGCTCCGTCCACGACGCGGTGGTCGAAGGACAGACTCAGCGTCATCACCTGACGCACCGCCAGCTCGCCCTGGTGCACCCACGGCTGCGGGCGCACAGCCCCCACTGCGAGGATGCCGGACTGCCCCGGCGGAAGGATCGGCGTACCAGCGTCGATCCCGAACACGCCGATGTTCGTGATCGAGAAGGTCCCGCCGGCGAGTTCGGCCGGTGACGTGCGCCCCGATCGTGCGGTGTCGGTGAGTGCCGAGAGTGCGTCGGCGAGGCCGATCAGCGACATCCGCTCGGCATCTCTGATGTTCGGGACGATCAGCCCGCGCTCGGTCGCGGCGGCGATGCCGAGATCGACGTAGTGATGCTGCACGATCTCCCCGGCCTCGCCATCCCACCGGGAGTTGAGCCCCGGCGTTCGTCCCAGCGCGAGGCACACCGCCTTGGCGATGACCACGAGCGGGCCGATCCGATGTCCTGCAAGCGCGCGGTCCCCGCGCAACGACGCGATGAGCTCCATGGTCGCGGTGACGTCGACCGTGTGGAAGCAGGTCACGTGCGGCGCGGTGAAGGCGCTTTGGACCATCGCCTCCGCGGTGTGCTTTCGAACGCCGCGGATCGGAATCCTCGTCTCGCGCTCGCCCTGGGCGGATGCCGCGACCGGTGCACCCGCATCAGGCCGTACGCCGGCAGAATCGGGCGCCACGCGCTCGGCGTACGCATCGACATCCGCCCTGGTGATCGGCCGATCGCCGACCTCGGCGGCGACCAGGACGAGGTCGACGCCGAGCCGCTTGGCGTGTGCGCGCACAGGCGGCGTCGACCGCGGCCGCTCCCCCTGAACCGTCTCGACCGGCCCGGTCGGGAGAGCATCGTGCGGTGCGGCCTCGAGCACCGCGGTGTCGATGGCGGGCGCCGCGGTCCCTGCGGCGCGGCGTGCACGCCGCGCTGGTCGCGCTCCGCCGGACGGCGCGGCGCCATAGCCGACCAGGTTCGCCTGGGTGGCCGGTTCGGCACCGGATGCCGTCTCATCGGCATCCGGTGCCGAACCCGTGTCGCCCTCGATGTCGAAGGCGATCAACGGCGCCCCCACGGCGACCGTGTCGCCTGCCGCTGCGTGCAGCGTCGCGACGACGCCGTCGTACGGCGACGGGAGCTCGACGATCGCCTTGGCGGTCTCGACTTCGGCGAGCGTCTGATTGAGCGCCACGGTGTCGCCCGGCGCCACGAGCCACTGCACGATCTCTGCCTCGGTGAGTCCCTCACCGAGGTCTGGAAGTCGGAAATCGGTGGTCATGCGCCCGCCTCCGTCATGCTGTTCGGCCGGTCGAGGACGCGGTCGACGGCGTCGAGGATCCGGTCCAGATCCGGGAGATGATGCTTCTCGAGCTTCGCCGGCGGATACGGGATGTCGTGCCCTGTGACCCGCAACGGCGGCGCCTCGAGGTATTCGAAGCAGCGCTCGGTGACGCTCGCGATCACCTCGGCGGCGACGCCCGCCTCTCGGGATGCCTCGTGCGCAACGACGACGCGGCCGGTGCGACGCACGGACGCCGCGACAGTGTCGTAGTCGACCGGGGACAGCGAACGCAGGTCGATCACCTCGAGGTCGATGCCGTCCTCCTCGGCGGCGGCCGCGGCATCCAGAGCGGTGGAGACCATCGCCCCGTACGTCAGCACGGTGGCGTCCGACCCCCGGCGCACGACCTGGGCGAGGCCCATCGGAACGGTGTCGGCGAGCGGTGCGTCCAGATCGACATCGCCCTTGTGGTGGTACAGCCGCTTGGGCTCGAAGAAGATCACCGGGTCGTCGCTCGCGATCGCCTGGCGCAGGCACCGGTACGCGTCCTCGGGGTTCGACACCGCGACCACCCTGAGTCCGGCCGTGTGCACGAAGTACGCCTCCGGCGACTCGGAGTGATGCTCGGCAGCCCCGATGCCGCCGGCCCACGGGATGCGGATCGTGATCGGCATCTTCACGCGCCCCTGCGTGCGATAGTGCAGCTTGGCGACCTGCGAGACGATCTGATCGAACGCCGGATAGACGAAACCGTCGAACTGGATCTCGACCACCGGGCGGTATCCGCGGAACGCCAGCCCGACCGCGGTGCCGACGATGCCGGATTCCGCGAGAGGGGTATCGATGACTCGCGCGGCTCCGAACTCGTCGATGAGCCCGTCCGTGATGCGGAAGACGCCTCCGAGGCGGCCGATGTCCTCGCCGAGGATCACGACCTTGTCGTCGTCGCGCATGGCCTGCGCGAGACCCGCGCCGAGTGCCTTGCCCAGTGTCATCTCGGTCATCTCACGCCTCCTGATCGAACGAGTTCAGGTAGGCCGCATACGCATCGCGCTCGCGGGCGAGCCCGGTGTGCGGCTCGGCGTACACGCCGTCGAAGACCGCGAGCGGCTCGCGGGTCACCATTCCGATGCACGCGGCACGCATCTCGCGCGCCGCGGTGTCCGCCTCGGCCTGAGCGGCCGCGATCTGCGCGTCGTCGAGTTCTCCACGCGCGGTCAGGTGCGCCTCCAGCCGGGCGATCGGGTCGCGCGTGCGCCATGCCTCGAGCTCTGCCGGGTCGCGATACCGCGTCGGGTCATCCGCCGTCGTGTGCGGGCCCATCCGGTAGGTGACCGCTTCGATGAACGCGGGGCCCTTGCCGCTGCGCGCGTGCTCGAGCGCCCAGCGCATGGCCGCCAGGCACGCGAGGACGTCGTTGCCGTCGACGCGGAGGCTCGGGATGCCGAAGGCGGGCGCACGCCCGGCGATCGGATAGCGCGACTGCACGGATACCGGCTCGGAGATCGCCCAGTGGTTGTTCTGGCACACGAACACGGCGGGAACTCCGTAGGACGACGCGAAGATCATGGCCTCGTTGACGTCGCCCTGGCTGGTCGCACCGTCGCCGAAGTACGCGACGGCCACCTCGTCGGTCTGCTCGCGCTGAATGCCCATGGCATAACCCACGGCGTGCAGGCTCTGCGCGCCGATGATGATCTGCATGGGCGCGCAGCGCAGACGCTCCGGGTCGTAGGCCGCTCCCTCCTCTCCTCGCCAGGTGCGAACGAAGTCGGCGGGCTGCGCACCACGCGCCAGGATGACGCCGGTCTCGCGGTAGCTGGGGAACACGAAGTCCTGCGGTGCGAGTGCGCGCGCGGTGCCGATCTGCGCGGCCTCCTGCCCCTGGCACGGCGCCCACAGTCCGAGCTGGCCCTGACGCTGCAGCGCGAAGCCCTCGGCGTCGATGCGGCGCAGCACGACCATGTCGCGGTGCAGCGCCCGCAGCCCCGCGGCGTCCACATCTGCCACGAAGCGGTCCAGATCGGGGTGCGTCAGACGGGTGCCGTCCGGAGCGATCAGGCGCTCGACGAGATCGAGGTCCTGATCGGTATCGGTGATCGGAGTGGTCTGCGGTGACATCTTCGTCCTCCTCGGTCGCGTCACCCCTCGTGGGGGCGCTGCTGCACGGCGCCGACATCGTCATCGGCTTCTTCGAGGCTACGTCCGGTGATCACCTCGCTCAAGCATCTTCGAGCGCATTGAGCATGTTGCACGTTCTCGGCCCGGACGACGCTGCTACGGTTGAGCACTATGTCAACCCTGGACCGTATCGATCTCGAGCTTCTGACCGTTCTCGCCGATGATCCGCGCGCCACGATCGTCGCGCTCGCCGAGCGACTGGGGCTGTCCCGCAACACGATCCAGGCTCGGATGTCCCGGCTGGAGCAGACCGGCGTGCTGCTGTCCTACGAACGCGCCTACTCGCCGGAGGTGCTCGGATTCCCGTTGCAGGCCTTCATCAGCATCGGCCTGCGTCAGACGGAGCTCCCCCGGATCACCACCGAACTCGCGCGCATCCCCGAGATACTGCAGGTGCACGGGCTGAGCGGATCCATCGATCTGCTCGCGCGCGTGGCCTGCCGTGACGCACGACACCTGTTCGACACGGACGCGCGCATCCTGTCGATCGAGGGCGTCGAGCGCACCGAGACCTCGCTCGCGATGGGCGAGGTGATCCCCTATCGGGTTGCCGGCCTCATCGGCCTCGCACGGCGGGAAGCCTGAGGAAGCGGCGGATCGCGCCGGCCGCTTCGGCCGGCGTCTCGTAGTGGATCAGGTGCCCGACGTCGGCGATCTCGACGATCTCGGCGTCCGGGAAGGTCGTCGCGAGGCGCCGCTCGGCTTCGATCGGCGTGATGTCGTCCTGTTGCGCGGCGACCAGGAGCGTCGGTGTCGTGATTCCGGGTGCGAATTCGCGGACATCGTGCGACACGCTGGCGACGAACGCGTCCTTGAGCACGTCGCGGTCGGCGAAACGCGAGAAGTACGTGTCGTGCTGCTCGTGAATGAATCGGCGCAGCTCGGGATCGCGGGTCTTCGCCATCGTGATGCTCATGACCCGCACGATCAGTCGATTGCGCAGCAGGGCGGTGCCGAGCCGCTCGGGCAGCTTCGCACCGAGGGCGTAATAGAGCACGGCGAGCCGCGTCATCAGGCCCTTGGGGCCCTCCAGCGCCGGAGCGCCGATCGGATTGATCAGAATCAGTTGCGGCGTCTCCAGCCCGCGAGCGACGGCGGCCGACGCCACGATGGAACCGAACGAGTGGCCGAGTATCACCGCTCCGGGGGCGACGCTGCGGGCGAACTCGGTCAGCCAATCGGCGTACCGCTCGAGATCGTGCGCACCACCGGGCAGCGGCGCCGTCTCGCCGAAACCGGGCAGGTCGGGCGCGATCACGCGAAGATCGGGCAGATACGCCAGCACGGGTTCGAGCCCGTGATGCTCGCCGCGGAAGCCGTGGACGGCGATGACGGTCGGGGCGTCCGCATCCCCCGGGTCTCCGTACTCCCAGTACGCTGTCGTCCCGCCGCCCACCGTCGCCTCGAGGCGCCGTACGGGCAGGGCGTTCAGTCGGTCGGCGTACGGCGAAGGCATGATTCCGAGTCTACGGGCGCCCCGGCACGGAGAGTCTCCACGCCGATGTCGGAGCCTGGTTCTACCGTGAACAGCATGACCGACGAGACCATGCTTCCCGACTGGCTCACACGCGTCGGCGTCTTCGATCTCGAGACCACCGGCGTCGACGTCAGCACCGACCGCATCGTCACGGCGCACGTGGGTGTGCTCGATGCCAAGGGTCGACAGATCGCGGCACGCTCCTGGATCGCCGACCCCGGCATCCCGATCCCGGACGGCGCCGCAGCGATCCACGGATTCACCACCGAGCGCGTCCGACGCGACGGACGTCCGTCGGCGGAGGTCGTCGCCGAGATCGCCGGTTCTCTGCGAGCACTGCTCACGCAGGGGGTGCCGGTCGTCGCGTACAACGCGTCGTACGATTTCTCGCTGCTGTTCCACGAATGCCTGCGCCACGGCATCGAGCCGCTGCAGGACCCGTCCCCCGTGATCGACCCGCTCGTCATCGACAAGGCCGTCGACCGGTACCGCCGTGGGAAGCGGACGCTCGAGGTCGTGGCCGAGCACTATTCGGTGACGCTGGACGGCGCGCACGAGGCATCGGCCGACGCGATCGCTGCAGGCCGCGTCGCGCAGGCGCTCGCTCGCCGATTCGACCTCCCCCCGTCGGCATCCGAACTGCACACGCAGCAGATCGGATGGGCGCGCACGCAGGCGGAGAGCCTCACGGAGTACTTCATCAGCATCGGGCGCATCGACTCCGAAACGACGATCGACGGCACGTGGCCGGTGCGAGATGGCGCGGCATCCTCCTGACGAGGGATGCCGGGCGGATGCGATCTGCCTAGGCTGAACGCGTGACCGACTTCCTGGGCTGGATGACCGTCGCGGTGGTGTTCGGGATGATCCCTGTGCTGCTGTATACGGGAATGCGCCATGTCTTCTCGCGCAAGCCGGTCGAGGAGAAGTACCAGGGCATGGCAGCCGGCGGTCTCGTCGGCGTCTTCGATGCCGTCTGGTCGCCGAGCGCGCACGAGGCGAGCCAGGAGCGCGACAGGCAGCAGCGGGCTTCCATCCCTGCGCCCACTCCCGACAAGGGACCCGGCGTGATGGGCGCCGACGGTCGCATCGTCATCGAGGTCGATGAGGACTGAGCCCACCGACGACAAAGGTCCCGGCTCCAACGTGGAGCCGGGACCTTCGCGGGAAGCTGCTTACTTGCTGCCGCCGAAGCCCTTGAAGCGCTGGTTGAACTTCTCGACGCGTCCGGCCGAGTCCATGATGCGCTGCTTGCCCGTGTAGAACGGGTGCGAGGCGGAGGAGATCTCGACGTCGATGACGGGGTACTCCACGCCGTCCAGCTCGATCGTCTTGTCGCTCGACACCGTGGAACGGGTCAGGAACGTCTCGCCCGAGCCGAGGTCGCGGAACACGACAGCCTGGTAGTCGGGGTGAATGTCAGTCTTCATGGGATTCCTTACGTGGCGCCCTGGATTGTGCCAGGGACGAGGGAAGTCTGTGGGTGCTGATGCACCAAGGATCGAGTTTAGCAGATCATGCGGCGCGGGCCGCATAGCGGCCGCCATCCGCGTTCAGCACGATCGGCAGACCGAAGGTCGCCGTCAGCGTCTCGGATGTGAGTGCCTCGGCGATCGGTCCTTGCGCGACGACGGCACCGTCCCGCACGAGCAGTACATGCGTGAACCCCACCGGAATCTCTTCCACGTGGTGGGTGACCATCACCATCGCCGGCGTCGTCGGCGACGAGGCGTAGCCGCTCAGCAGCGCGAGCAGCTCCTCTCGCGAACCGAGGTCGAGCGACGCGGTCGGCTCGTCCAGCAGGAGCAGCTCCGGGTCGGTCATGACCGCGCGGGCGATCTGCACCCGCTTCTGCTCTCCGTCGCTCAGCGAGCCGAACAGGCGATCGGCGAGGTGATCGAGCTTCCACTCGCCGAGCACGCGCAGCGCGCGCCGCTCGTCGATGTTCTCGTACTCCTCGTTCCAGCGGCCCATGACGGAATACGCCGCGGTGAGCACAGCGTTGATCACTGTCTCGTCGCGAGGAATGCGCTTGGCCATCGCGGACGAGGCGAACCCGATGCGCGGGCGCACCTCGAACAGATCGCTCTTGCCGAGCGTCTCTCCCAGCACGGTGACCGTCCCCGACGTGGGGTGCAGGAGCGTGTCCGCCAGTTGCAGCAGCGTGGTCTTGCCCGCCCCGTTGGGGCCGAGCACGGCCCAGCGCTCGTCGTCCGCGACCTGCCAGGTCACATGATCGACGATGTTCCGACCATCACGGCGCACGACGACATCGGTGAGATCCAGGGCACTCGGCATGCCTTCAGCCTAACGTCTCAGCCGGCGAGCTCTCGGTAGAGCGCACGCGTGGTGTCGGCAATGGCGTCCCAGCTGAACTGCGTGCGGGCGCGCTCGCGACCGGCAGCGCCGTACTCCTTCGCTCGCCGCGGGTTTCCGGTGACCTCGGCGAGCACCGCGGCGAGATCCGCGATGTAGCGGTCAGGATCGACCGGCGTGCCGGTGCCGTCCTGGAGCTGCTCGATCGGCACCAGCCGTCCGGTGACGCGGTCGTCGACGACCTCCGGGATGCCACCGGTCGCGGTACCGACGACAGCGGCGCCGCACGCCATGGCCTCGAGGTTCACGATCCCGAGCGGCTCGTACACGGACGGACACACGAACGTCGTCGCTGCGGTGAGGATCGCTGAGAGTTCGGCGCGAGGCAGCATCCGCTCGATCCAGATCACCCCGTCGCGGGTCTGCTGGAGTCGACGAACGCCTTCCTGCACCTCGGCCATGATCTCGGGAGTGTCCGGTGCCCCGGCGCACAGCACGACCTGCACGTCCCGCGGAAGCTCGGCGACAGCGCGCAGCAGATACGGCAGTCCCTTCTGACGCGTGATCCGGCCGACGAAGACGACGGACGGCCGAGCAGGGTCCATGCCGATGCTCGTCAGGAATCCGGCATCCTCGACGGGATGCCAGGCATCCACGTCGATGCCGTTGTGGATCACGCGCACCCTGGCCGGGTCGACCTGCGGGTAACTGCGCAGGATGTCTGCGCGCATACCGGCGCTCACCGCCACGATCGCGGCCGCGTTCTCGTAGGCGAGGCGTTCGATGCCGCTGGAGACCGCGTAGCCGCCACCGAGCTGCTCGGCCTTCCACGGGCGCAACGGCTCCAGGCTGTGCGCGGTGAGGACGTGTGGGATGCCGTGCAGCTGCGAGGCGATGTGCCCGGCGAAGTTGGCGTACCAGGTGTGCGAATGGACCAGGTCCGCCCCGGCGATGTCGCCGACCATGCTGAGGTCGGTCCCGAGCGTCTGGATCGCGGGGTTCGCTGCGGCGAGTTCCGCCGGAGCGCGATAGGACGTCACCGCGGTCTCGGAGCGGTCGGCGCCGAAAGCGCGGACCTGCACGTCGATGCTGCGACGCAGCGCCGAGACGAGCTCGGTGACGTGCACACCGGCCCCACCGTAGATCTCCGGCGGGTATTCCTTCGTGATCATGTCGACGCGCATGTCTGAACGCTAGTACAGCGACGCTTTCGGGATCTATGGTGGAGCCATGGCGGTCCCCAAGAAGGTTTTCGGCATCATCCTCGCCGGCGGCGAGGGCAAGCGACTCATGCCCCTCACGGCGGATCGAGCGAAACCGGCGGTGCCGTTCGGCGGACAGTACCGCCTGATCGACTTCGCGATCTCGAACCTGATCAATTCGGGGCTGAGACAGGTCGTCGTACTGACGCAGTACAAGTCCCACAGTCTCGACCGTCACATCTCGCAGACGTGGCGGATGTCCGCGCTGCTGGATTCGTACGTCACGTCGGTGCCTGCGCAGCAGCGCCTCGGGAAGCGATGGTTCTCGGGTTCGGCCGACGCCATCCTGCAGAGTCTCAACCTCATCAACGACGAGAAGCCGGACATCGTGGTCGTGATCGGTGCCGATCACGTCTATCGGATGGATTTCCGGCAGATGGTCAAGGCGCACGTCGCGTCCGGCGCGAAGGCGACCGTCGCCGGCATCCGCCAGCCGCTCGCACTGGCCAATCAGTTCGGAGTGATCGATGCGGATCCGGACGGATCCGGTCGTATCCGCGCCTTCCTCGAGAAGCCGACGGACATCGAGGGTCTCGCCGATTCGCCGCACGAGGTGCTCGCCTCGATGGGCAACTACATCTTCGACACGGATGCCCTCATCGCAGCCGTCGAGGCGGACGGCGAGCTTCCGACCTCCGGGCACGACATGGGCGGCGACATCGTCCCGTACTTCGTTCAACGCGGCGAAGCCGGCTACTACGACATGAAGCAGAACGACGTTCCCGGGTCCTCGCCGCGCGACCGGGCGTACTGGCGCGACGTCGGCACGATCGATTCGTTCTTCGACGCGCACATGGACCTGATCTCCACACTGCCCGTGTTCAACCTCTACAACACGGCGTGGCCGATCCGCACGCAGAGCGTGAACGCTCCCCCGGCGAAGTTCGTCCGCGATGCCGTGGGTCGTATCGGAAACACCATCGACTCGATCGTGTCGCTGGGTTCGGTGCTCTCCGGTACGCATCTGGAGCGCAGCGTGGTCGGCCCCGGCACACTGGCCGGCGGCGGGTCGACCATCACGGACTCGGTGCTGTTCGATCAGGTCCACGTCGGCCAGGGAGCGCGCATCCATCGCGCCGTGCTGGACAAGCACGTGATCCTCGACGACGGCGCGACGGTCGGCGTCGACAGGGAGCGCGACATCGCCCGCGGATTCACGGTCACGGAGTCCGGGATCACGGTGGTCGGAAAGGGCATCCGGATCGAGCGCTGAGCGGGTCGGAGCGAACAGCCGGCTCGCGCGTGTGCCCTAGGCTTTCACGCGTGAGTTCCGCGCGCTTCCTCGTCGTCCTCGATGCCGATTCCACCCTCATCCGCAACGAGGTGATCGAACTCCTCGCCGACGAAGCCGGGCGGCGCGCCGAAGTCCAGGCCGCCACCGAGGCCGCGATGCGCGGCGAGGTGGACTTCGCTGCGAGCCTGCGCTCGCGCGTGCAGGCTCTCACGGGAGTGCCGACATCGGCGTTCGCACGCGTGCGCGCCCGTATCGAACCGACCCCTGGTGTGCG
The DNA here is from genome assembly GCF_057748015.1 of Microbacterium sp. STRO-1N. The sequence continues at coordinate 1,825,072 of NZ_CM173234.1, read as the reverse complement.
GGAGCTGACCGCGGCCGTGCACGAACGCGGCGGAGTCGTCGGCGTCGTCTCGGGCGGGTTCCACGAGATCCTCGACCACATCGCGCCTGACCTGGGCGTCGACCGATGGCGGGCGAACCGTCTCGAAGTCGACGACGACGCACTCACCGGGCTCGTCGACGGCGAGATCGTGGATGCCGCGGCGAAGGCCGCGTCGCTTCAGCAGTGGGCCGCAGAACTGGATGTCCCCGACCGCGCCACGATCGCCATCGGCGACGGCGCGAACGACCTGCGGATGATGGCCGTCGCTGGACTCGGTCTCGCATTCAACGCGAAGCCGGCGGTGCGCGAGCAGGCGAGTCTGGTGATCGCGCCGGTCGACCTGCGTGAGGTCATTCCGCTGCTTCCCTAGTCGCCGAGGCTCGAGGCCACGATCTAGCGCCATGTCGGTGGCCTCGATTACCGTCGGGACATGGACATCATCCTGGTACCTGGCCTCTGGTTGGACGCGTCGTCGTGGGACGAGGTGACACCTGCGCTCACTGCCGCCGGCCACCGTGTGCATCCCTTGAGCATGCCCGGCCTCGGCGCACCGGCCACGGCGTCGGGCGACATCGGCATGGCGGCATGGATCGACGCGGTGGTCGAACGGATCGACGAGCTCACTGGTCGCGTCGTGCTGGTGGGTCACTCCGGCGGCGGGAACGTCGTGTGGGGCGCGGCCGACGCCCGAGCCGATCGCGTCGCCCGCGTCGTCCTCGTCGACAGCGCGCCGCCTGCGCCGGGCTTCGGGATCTCGGAGTTCGACGTCGTCGACGGTGTCGTACCGTTCCCCGGCTGGGACTTCTTCCCCGACGACGACGTGTCCGATCTCACTCCTGAGATCCGAGAGCGAACGGCGCCGATGACCCAGAGTGTGCCCGGCCGCGTGCCCACCGATCCGATCTCCCTCAGCGGCGACCGTCACCGCGTACCCATCACGATGCTGATGGGTTCGATGGATCGGTCCGCGTTCGAGGCCGAGCTCGAGAACTGGCCGCCCTTCGCAGACGAGTACCGCGCCATCGAGGACGCCACGGTGGTCCGCATCGGGTCCGGCCATTGGCCGCAGTTCAGCGTGCCGGATCGGCTGGCGCAGCTGATCCTGGATGCGGTGGCCGAATCCTCCTGATGTCCGGGGTCAGTGCCCCATGCCCAGGCCGCCGTCGACCGGGATGACGGCGCCCGAGATGTAGGCGGCATCGTCGCCCGCGATCCAGGTCACGACGCCGGCGACCTCGTCGGCGGTCGCGAAGCGGCCGGCCGGGATGTTCGCCTTGTACTGCTTCTGCGTCTCCTCCGGCAGCTCGGCCGTCATGTCGGTCTCGATGAACCCGGGGGCGACGACGTTCGCTGTGATGCCTCGTCCGCCGAGTTCGCGGGTCAGCGATCGCGCGAAGCCGACGAGCGCGCTCTTGGACGCCGCGTAGTTGATCTGTCCGGCGGATCCGTACAGACCCACGACGCTGGAGATGAGGATGACACGGCCGAAGCGCGCGCGCAGCATGCCCTTCGAAGCGCGCTTGACGACGCGGAACGAGCCGCCGAGGTTCGTCGAGACGACGCTGTCGAAGTCATCCTCCGTCATGCGCAGAAGCAGCGTGTCCTTCGTGATGCCGGCATTCGCCACGACGATCTCGACAGGTCCGAGCGTGTTCTCCACCGCGGTGAAGGCCGCATCGACGGCCGCGGCATCCGTGACGTCCGCCCGGACCGTGAGCGTGCCCTCCGGTCCTTCCCCGCTGCGGGCGGTCACCGCCACGCGATAGCCGTCGCGCACGAAGCGCTCGGCGATGGCGCGTCCGATGCCGCGGTTTCCTCCGGTGACCAGGACGACGCGTCCTTCGCTCATGTGTCAGCACTCCAGCTCGTTCGATCTCGGGCGTTGGCCATCCTATCGGGGCGTTTGACACCGGGCAGATGCGACTGCGAGCCTGTCCCTGACGAAAGGCACACCGTGAGCGACAACAGCATCCCCACTCCGCCTCCCGCACCGGAGACGCAGCCGCCGGGTCTGCCGTATCCCGGCACCGCCGTGCCTGCGCAGTACGGTCAGCCTGCCGCCGGGTCCGCGATGGTGCCGGCATCCGGGTACCCCGCCAACGGCTATGTCGCGCCCCAGCACACGGCGCCCGGATACGCAGCCCCCGGCTACGCGGCCCCCGGCTATGGCGCCCCGGTCTATGCGCCGCGCCCGAACAGCGGGTTGGCGATCACGTCGCTCGTCTGCGGCATCGCCGGCCTTGTACTCGCCGCGTTCCTGTTGCCCCTGATCGCTTCGGTCGTCGCGGTGATCACCGGCCACATGAGCCTCAGCCAGATCAAGAGCAACCCGGCTCTCGGCGGAAAGGGCCTCGGCATCACGGGGCTCGTGCTGGGTTACGCCGGCCTCGCTGTCCTGCTCATCATGATCGTGGTGTTCGTCTTCTCGCTGCTGGTCTTCGGGTCGCTCAGCTTCCTGCCGTTCTTCTTCATGTGACCTGCCTCGCGCGCACGGCGGCCGGAGAGCGCATCACGGCACCGATGCCTGCTGACGCGGCGTAGGCTTGATGCATCGTGAAACGCTCCCGTGACGCCGCATCCGTCACCTCGCTTCCGCAGGCGCCGAAGGTCGAGGCTGACTCGCGCACGCGCCGATACCTCATCTCGATGAGCATCAGGATGGTGTGCTTCGCACTGACCCTCTTCGTGACACCGTACGGGTGGTACACCTGGGTCTTCGCGATCGCCGCCGCCGTGCTGCCCTACATCGCCGTCGTCGGCGCGAATGCCGGCAGCGACAGCACCGTGACGCGCGCCGAGTCGCCGCGACAGGCCCTGGATGCCTCGCCCTCCGCACCGGACGTCGGGCCGGCACAGCCGACGGTCATCCGTGTCAGCGAGCACGGGCGGAACACCGAGTCGTGACGGATCTGGAATGCTCGCGCGCCGGATGCCGCAGCCCCGCGACGCATCAGGTCGTCTGGCGCAATCCACGGATCCACGCGGCCGATCGCGAGAAGATCTGGCTCGCGTGCGATGAGCACGTCGGGTTCCTGAGCGACTATCTGCGCGCTCGCGACTTCCCCGTGACCGTCCGCCCGGAGGTGCCGCAGTGAGCCGGTTCACGCGCTGGAGTCTCTATGTGGTCGTCGCGATCGGCTTCGCCGTCGCGTGCGCCTTTCTCTCGCAGTGGCAGTTCGATCGCAGCGAGAGCCGCAGCGCGGAACTGGAACTCATCGAGCGCAACTACGACGCCGATCCTGTGCCGCTCGACGATCTGATCGGGTCGGACGACACGCTCGATCCGCAGAACGAGTGGCGCCCCGTCGCACTCGAGGGCGAATACCTGACCGATGAGCAGGTTCTGGTCCGCAATCGACCGCACGGCGGCACGAGTGCGTTCGAAGTGCTCGTTCCGTTCCGCGACGCCGGCGGGCGCATCCTCATCGTCGACCGTGGATGGGTGCCGCCCGGAGAGGGCGAGTCCCCGGACGCCGTGCCGGCACCGCCCTCGGGCGAGGTCGAGATCGTCGTCCGACTGCGCCCCACCGAAGCCCTGCCGTCCTCCGGGCGGGGCGCTCCGGAGGGGCAGGTGCCCACGATCCATGTCCCGACTCTCGCTGACCGGCTCACCGAAGACGGGACGATCACGACGGCGTACGGTCAACTGGTGAGCGAATCACCGGCGGCAGAACCCCTCGGCGGTTTCGACAGGCCGACCGCGGATCCCGGGATGAACCTGTCGTATGCGATCCAGTGGATCCTGTTCGCGATCATGGGGTTCGTCTTCATCGGCTACATCATCCGAACCGAGATCACGAAGCATCGCGAAGAGGTCGAGGGGCGACCCGCGACGCCGAAGAAGGTTCGCCGTCGTGACAAGGACGCGGATGCCGAGGATGAGCTGCTCGACGCGGCGCGCTGAGCGCATCCCGGCGACGGTCAGACCATCTCGAGGAGCTCGGACAGCGACGCGATCTGCTCGGTGCCTGACACGTGCTGGTGTCCGCCGGCGAAGTGGACGAAGCGCGTGCCCAGCTCCGCGGCGATCTCCTGATCGTGATTGGTATCGCCGATGAGGAGAATCCGCTCTGGCGGGATGCCTGCAGCGCGCACCCATCCGGCGATCACGGCATCTTTCGACGCTGCGTAGACGTCGCCGATGCCCAGCACATCCTCGAAGTGCGACGCGAGGCCATGCGGACGCATCTGTTCGGCAAGCACGGCCGTCAGCGTCGCCGAGGCCAGCACCTGGCGCACTCCCCTGTCCGCGATGCCCTGCAGCGTAGCCCGTGCATCCTCGTGCAGCGTCGCCGACGCGATCCGCCCGGGCAGGAGGCCGAGGTACTCGTCCGCAGCGTCAGGGAACTCGTCGGCATCGATCCCGACCGACGCATAGAAATCGCGGATCGGGAAGCGGAACCGTGCGCGGTACTCCCCCCGCGTGAGGACCGGCTCCCGCCCTCGCCGCACCAGCACCTCGTTCATGGTGCGGTGGCAGATGTCGACATCGTCGAGCAGTGTGCCGTTCCAGTCCCAGCAGACCGCGTCGATCGTGTGATCACCCATCTCTCGACACTAGCTCCGGCATCCGACACGGCACGCGCCGGATCGGACCCCGAAACCGCTCAGGCGAGCTCGATGAGCTCCTGGTACTCCTGGTTCCAGATGTCCTCGACGCCGTCCGGCAGAATCAGCACCCGCTCGGGGTTCAGCGACTGCACTGCACCGGGGTCGTGCGAGACGAGCACGACTGCGCCCTCGTAGTGCGCGAGCGCGTCGAGGATCTCCTCGCGCGACGCGGGGTCGAGGTTGTTCGTCGGCTCATCGAGCAGAAGCAGGTTCGCCGAGGAGACGACGAGCGTCGCGAGTGACAGACGGGTCTTCTCACCACCGGAGAGGACACCGGCGGGCTTGAGTACGTCATCACCCGTGAACAGGAACGATCCGAGCACCCGGCGCGCCTCGGTCTCAGTGATGTGCGGGGCGGCCGAGACCATGTTCTCGAGCACCGAGCGCGAGACGTCGAGGTTCTCGTGCTCCTGCGCGTAGTAGCCCACCTTGAGTCCGTGGCCCGGCTCGAGCTGCCCGGTGTCCGGCTCGTCCACTCCGGCGAGCATGCGCAGCAGCGTGGTCTTTCCCGCGCCGTTGAGTCCGAGGACGACGACCTTCGATCCGCGGTCGATCGCGAGGTCGACGTCGGTGAAGATCTCCAGCGACCCGTAGGACTTGGACAGCCCTGAGGCCATCAGCGGTGTCTTGCCGCACGGGGCCGGCTTCGGGAACCGCAGCTTGGCGACGCGGTCCACCTGGCGCACATCCTCCAGCCCGGCCAGCAGCTTCTCGGCACGAGCGACCATCTGGTGCGCCGCGGCGGCCTTCGATGCCTTCGCTCCGAAGCGCGCCGCCTGCTGCTGCAGGGTCGTCGCCTTCTTCTCGGCGTTGGCGCGCTCCTTCTTGCGACGCTCCTCGTCGGCGGCACGCTGACGGAGGTAGTTCTTCCAGTTCATGTTGTAGGCGTCGATGATCTGGCGGTTGGCGTCCAGATAGAACACCCGGTTGACCGTCTCGCCGACGAGCTCCACATCGTGGCTGATCACGATCAGCCCGCCCTTGTAGTTCTTGAGGAACTCGCGCAGCCACACGACGCTGTCCGCGTCGAGGTGGTTGGTCGGCTCGTCGAGGATCATGGTGTCCGCATCCGAGAACAGGATGCGCGCCAGTTCGATGCGCCGGCGCTGACCGCCCGAGAGCGTCTTCAGCGGCTGATCGAGGATGCGATCGGGCAGCGACAGGTTGTTCGCGATCGACGCTGCCTCGGCCTCCGCCGCGTACCCGCCCTGGCCCTCGAACTGCTCGGTCAGCCTGGCGTAGCGCTTCATCGCCTTGTCCGCCACTGCCTGGTCGTCCGAGCCCATGGCGACCGTGGCCTCGGCCATGCCGAGCGCGAGCGATCCGAGACCTCGAGCGTCCAGGATGCGGGTGCGCGCGAGCATCTCTGGGTCGCCGGTGCGAGGGTCCTGCGGCAGGTAGCCGAGCTCGCCGGACCGGGTCACGCTGCCGCCGGACGGCAGCACGTCGCCGGCGAGGACCTTCGTCAGGGTGGTCTTGCCTGCGCCGTTGCGGCCGACCAGACCGATCTTGTCGCCGTCGGAAACGCGGAACGAGACGTTCTCCATCAGCAGGCGCGCGCCAACGCGGATCTCGAGTTCGTGCACGGCAAGCACAGCGGACGTCCGTTTCGTCAGGGGGTGGATGCGGCCAAGGGGCCAGCCTCCCAGTATAGATCGGGCTCGCTGTGCACTCCCCCGAATCCGATCACACCAGCCCGCGAGCCGCCAGAGCATCCCCGACGTCGTCGGCATGACGCAGAGCCAGCACGAACAGCGGAACGGCGGAGCGGATGCCGAGGCGCACGCCCCTGGCCTGCTGCGCTTCGCGCACACGCGCGGCGAATCCGGCCACGACCGGAATCATCGTGATGGTCAAGGAGACAGTCATCGCGACTGCGTCCGCGTCGACGCCGAGACGCCGCAGCGGACGCAGCATCCGCTCCAGCACGTCGAGCAGATCTCCCATTGTGGTGGTCAGAGTCAGCAGTCCTGCCAGCAGGACGAGGGCGACGACACGACCGGTGTTGATCAGTGCCTCCTGGGGCGACGTGAACACCCACAGCAGTCCGCCGAGAACGAGGACCATCCACCGCAGCTGCCAGACCTGCGCGGCGAGCACGCGCACCGGCATCCTGGCCACCGCGTACAGCACGACGACGACGCTGAGTGCGACGACGATGCCGATCATGGTGCGAGGAGCGAGCGCGAGCACGAGCGCGAGCACGGCAAGGCCGGTGAGTTTCAGGCCCGCCGGCGCGCGGTGCAGCGGGCTCGAACCGGGACGGTAGAGCGTCTTCACGCGGCCATCCGACGGTAGGTGCGGATGAGCTCGGCCGGTTCGCCGACGTCCGCCACACGGCCGTCCTCGAACAGCACGGCGGTCTCGCATCGCCCCGCGAGCTCGAGGTCGTGGGTCACGAGCACCACCTGAGCCCCCTGCTCCAGGAGCAGGTCGCCGATGCGGCGCGCGTTGCGCAGATCCAGCAGCGTCGTCGGCTCATCGGCGACGATCAGCTCCGGTTCCGTGATGAGCACGGACGCCAGCGCCAGCATCTGCTTCTGCCCTCCGGACAGAGCGGATGCCGGGACATCGGCGTGGTCAGCGAGACCGTGTCCCGCCAGGGTCTCGGCCACCAGCCGGTCGACCTCACGCCGATCGCGGCCCCGCAGCGACAGAGCGAGATCCTCCGCCGGTGTCGGCATGAGGATCTGCGCGTCGGGGTTCGTGAACACGAACCCCACACGCCGGCGCAGGGCTGTTCGATCGCGCACGGAGTCGAGACCCAGAACGCTCACGCTGCCTGTCGTCGGCTCGATGAGCCCGTTCAGCAGGCGCGCGAACGTCGACTTGCCCGACCCGTTCGCACCGATCACCGCGATCCGGGCGGCCGTCAGCGACAGCTCGACCTCGGCCAGGACCGGCCGACCGTCGAGCTCGACCGACACGGAACGCAGATCGATGCCGGCGAGTCGCGTGTCAGACCGCATGCGCTCGCGCCCGCACGCCGAACGCCGGCGGGTACGCGCGTCGCAGCGCGAGCGTCAGGACCGTCGCCGCGACCGCCTTGATCAGATCCCCAGGGAGGAACACGAGACTGGACAGCGCGGTCGGCCCCAGCCCGAGCCCCATCACCGCCGCCTGCACGGGGATGCCGAACAGGTACACGACCCCGATGCCGCCGACCACGGTGGCGGTGCCGGTGCGCCACCAGGTGATGCGACCTCCGTGTGCGATGAGGCCGGTGACGAACGCGCCCGCGATCCAGCCGATGAGATATCCGGCGCTCGGGCCGACGAAAGCGGCGATGCCGCCATGGCCTCCGGCGAGCACCGGGAGCCCGATCGCGGCCAGCACGAGCACGAGCAGCACGGCCAGCGGCCCGCGTCGCGGTCCCAGTACGGTCCCCGCGAGCATCACCCCGAGCGTCTGAGCTGTGATCGGAACGCCGGTGGGCAGCGGCACCGTGACCATGCCGAGCACGATGATGAGCGCCGCGAAGATCGCGATGCGGGCCAGATCGCGACCGACGTCGCTTCGGTTCTCGGACATGTCTCTCCTCGGACGAAGTTTCCTGAACAGTGTTCACCTGAACGGCGTTCAGTATAGTGAGATCATGATGGCCGCACGCAATACCGACCACTCGGGGCGTCACGATCGCGAGAGCGTGACCGCCACAGCCCTCCGTCTGCTCGACGACGTCGGCCTCCCCGACCTCAGCATGCGTCGCCTCGCTGGTGAGCTGGGCATTCAGCCCAGCGCCCTGTACTGGCATTTCGACAGCAAGCAGCAGCTGCTCGGAGCCATCGCCGAACGCATCCTCGCGCGCATTCCGACGGCGGCGTCCGCCGCAACCGCGACCGACGCCGACATCCTGAACGCCGCCCGCGGCATCCGCGATGCGCTGCTCGCCTATCGCGACGGCGCCGAGGTCGTGCTGAGTTCGTACGCGCTCGGTTTCGGCGTCGAACGCACCGAGGCGCACTTGCGCGCCGTCCTCGAGCGGCGTGCGGCGGCCAAGAGCAGTGTCGCCGCGACGACACTGCTGCAGTTCATCATCGGACACGCGCTCCTGGTCCAGCAGCGGCTGCACGCCGAGAGCCTCGGCGCCGCGCAGCTCGGCGGCGGCGATGACGCCACCGGCGATGTCACGGCGGCGTTCGACGCCGGCGTGATGCTCTTCCTGCACGGTGTCGACGCGGCACGTTCCGAGGCGAAGACCACTCTGAGGTATGACACGGTCGATACCAGGGAGTGATGCGCCGACCGACGCCTGTTCCATACCGTCGGTGGCATGGACGTCGTCAACGATCTCATTCTCGCCGCCGCGGCATCGCCCTGGCTGCTGCTGGTCATGTTCGCGGTCGCGATCATCGACGGCTTCTTCCCGCCTGTTCCGAGCGAGACCGTGCTCGTCGCCGCCGCAGCCGCCGCGGCATCCACGGGGGGCACGAACATCTTCCTGCTGGCGGGTGTCGCGGCGATCGGCGCCATGATCGGCGACAACATCGCGTATGCGATCGGGCGGGGACTGGGCACGCAGCGCTTCGGCTGGATGCGGAGGCCCCGCGTGGCCGCGGCCTTCGACCGCGCGCAGCGCACGCTGGCGACCAACGGCGCCGGCCTGATCCTCGGCGCCCGCTACATTCCGGTCGGCCGTGTCGCCGTGAACATGTCGGCCGGTGCGCTGCGCTACCCGTGGCGCCGCTTCCTCCCGCTCAGTGCGCTCGGCGGGCTCAGCTGGGCCGCCTACAGCGCCGGCATCGGCCTGCTGGCCGGGCACTGGCTCGAGGACCAGCCGCTGCTGAGCGCCGTGTTCGGCGTCGCGTTCGCTCTGATCATCGGCTTCGCCATCGACCGCATCTCGGCGTACCGGCGCCGCCGCCGCGCCGACGTTCCGACGCCCGTCTCCCCTGAGCACCGCGATCCGGCGGTTCACGCGGAAGCCCTCACGGAGGTGGGAGGATGACACCCATGACGGCGAAGCGGAATGCGCGATCGGAGAACCGATCCTCGACACGCCTCACCTCGCCGGAACGACGGGCGCAGCGCGCCCAGGCCGCGCAGGAGCGCGCTCAGCGCAGGGCCGAGGACGGACAGCGCAGAGCGCATGCCAAGCGGGAGGCCCGCACACATCGGCGCGAGAAGCGCCTCGCCCGGCTTCCGGCCTGGATGCGCGATCGCGAGATCGTGACGCTCGTCCTGCTGTCCGTGATCGCCGTCACGTTGTACGCCGTGCTCGTACCCGTCCACGCTGCGGAGTACGGCAGCCCCGTGGCCTTCACGATGCTGCTCGCAGCTCCCCTCGTCGCCGCTCCGCTGGTCTCGATGCGGTATCCGAGCCTGGCGATCATCCTCTTCACGGCATCCGCTCTGCTGATGGCGCTCATGGTGCCTCGGGATATCTCGCTCGCCCTCCCGTGGCCGTGGTCGGTGCCGATGCTGCTCGCCTTCGTCTTCGCGGTCGTGGTCCCCACCTTCCAGCACGGCTGGCGGACGGGTCTCGTGATGTTCGCATCAGGGACCGCCGCAGGGCTGACGGCGGCGCTCATGCTGCCCGGATTCGCCAGCGGCAATTCGCTGATCGTCACCACCTCCGTCGTCGGAGGCATGTACCTGCTGTCGGTGCTCATCACCGGACGGCTGCGCGTCGGCCACGAACTCACGCGCGAACGAGCCCTCACCGCCAGAGAGCAGGCGAAGCGCGAACTCGTCGAGGAGCGCACCAGGATCGCCAGAGAACTGCACGACGTCGTCGCGCACAGCATGTCGCTCATCCAGGTGCAGGCGTCCACGGCCCGCTATCGGGTGCCGGATCTCGCTCCGGAAGCCGCAGCGGAGTTCGATGACATCGCCGCGACCGCGCGCTCCTCGCTCGTCGAGATGCGTCGCATCCTCGGCATCCTGCGCACCGAGGACCACACCGCCGACCTGGCCCCGCAGCGCGGTATCGACGACATTCCAGGGCTCGTGGAGACGACCAGGCGCGCCGGAGCGGATGTCGGGTTGTCGATGGCGATCTCCGGAGACATCGACGCCGCCACGCAGATCGCCGCGTACCGGATCACGCAGGAATCCTTGAGCAATGCAGTGCGCCATGCGCCTGGTTCGACAATCACCGTCGTGGCGGGTTCCGACGAGGAGTCCGTGACCGTCACGGTCCGAAACGCCCCGGTCCCGGCAGCACCACCGGCCTCAGGAGGCCACGGCCTGCGCGGCATGACGGAACGCTCCGCGCTGCTCGGCGGTAGCGTGGAAGCAGGTCCGGATGCGCACGGCGGCTGGACCGTGACCGCAGCGCTCCCGCGCCACCCGGCGTCCCCGATGCAGAAGGGCTCCCTGTGACGATCGAGGTCCTCATCGCCGACGACCAGGCCATGGTGCGGGCGGGCTTCGCCGCACTTCTCGACGCGCACGAAGGCATCAGCGTCACAGGGCAGGCGGCGAACGGCGCCGAAGCCGTCGCGCTCTCCGCCCGCCTGGACCCCGACGTCATCCTCATGGACGTCCGGATGCCGGAGCTCGACGGCATCCAGGCCACCCGGCGGATCCTCGGCACGTCGTATCCCGCGGCGAAAGTGCCGCGCATCATCATGCTCACGACGTTCGACATCGACGACTACGTGTACGACGCGCTCCAGGCCGGTGCGAGCGGGTTCCTGCTCAAGGACGCCCTGCCGGAGGAGCTCGTGCAGGCCGTCCGGGTCGTCGCAGCCGGCGATGCCCTGCTGGCGCCCAGCGTGACCCGGCGGATGATCGCGCAGTTCGCCGCGCAGAAGCCACGTGCCTCGCGCGCGAGCGCGCAGCTCGCCGATCTCACCGAGCGCGAACGCGAAGTGCTGGTGCTCATCGGGCAGGGGCTGTCCAACGTCGAGATCGGGCGGGAGCTGTTCATCGCGGAGCAGACCGTCAAGACGCACGTCGGCAAGGTGCTCGCCAAGATCGGCGCTCGCGACCGCGTCCAGGCCGTGATCTTCGCGTACGACTCCGGTCTCGTCGAGCCGTCCTGACCGCCTCACCCCGCGGTAGGGCGTCGGTCGACACCCTGGGGTGATGTGCCGCCTGCCACCGGCTCCATAGCCTCCTGGGACAGACCAGAGGAGGCCCCCTGTGACCACCGTCGAGCAGCGCATCGCTGCCGCACCATCACCCGCACCCGTGCCGCCCCGCGCCTCGGTGCGGGACACCGGAATCGATCTCGTCCGCGCGATGTGCGTCACCGCCGTCGTGATCCTGCACGCGCTCATGGTCGGCGTGACCGTGACGGAAGCCGGCCCGGTGTTCGCCAACGCGTCGGAGGGCTCGTGGTGGATCACACCGCTGAGCTGGATCCTGCAGGTGATGCCTCTGTTCTTCGTGATCGGCGGCTTCGCCGGCTGGACAGCCCATCGCCGAGCGCGCGCACACGGCGGGACGGCCGCGTCCTTCGTCGCCGGGCGTCTGCAGCGGCTGCTCGTACCGGCACTGGCTGTGATCTCGTTCGTGGGCTGTGCGCTCATCGCTCTGGCCGTCGCCGGCATCCCTGCCGATCTGCTGCATATCGCGGGTTACCGGTACGGTCAGCCGTTGTGGTTCCTCGGCGTCTTCCTGCTCTGCCAAGTACTGCTGCCTGTGCTCGCCGCCGCCCACGAACGCGCTCCGCTGCGCACGATCGGTGCGCTCGCGCTCACCGCAGCGGCTGTGGATGCGTTGCGGTCGTCGACCGGCGTCGAGGGCCTCGGATTCCTGAACCTGGCGTTCGTCTGGCTGGCCCTGCAGCAACTGGGATTCTTCCTCGCGGACGGACGGATCGATGCTCTCGGGCGCCGTACGCGGGTGATGACCGCCATAGGTGCCGTCGCCCTGCTCGCGTTCGGCATGACGGCCGGCGTCTACTCCCCCGACCTCATCGCCAACATCAACCCGCCGACGACCGCGCTGCTGTTCGTGGGCGTCGCGCACACCATGCTCCTCTCCCTCTTCCGCGGCCGCCTGTCGGAGTGGAGCCGGCGTCCGCGTCTCGCGTGGTTCCAGCGGTTCGTGAACAAGCGCGCCATGACCATCTATCTCTGGCACATGCCGGTTCTGCTCGCGATGGCCGGAGGTGCGGCCGTGTTCGCGATCACGTCGCAGTCGGCGCTCCCCGAGCCGAGCAGCGTCGAATGGTGGCTGACCCGGCCGCTCTGGCTCGCCATGGTCCTTGCCATCACGGCGCTGATCGCGCTGCCTCTCGCCGCGCTGGAATCCCGACGCACGCCGCCGGCAGGATCGACACGACGGCTGGTGGCCGCGGCCTTCAGCGGCCTCGTCGCGATCGTGCTCCTGCTCGTGGTCGGGACGAACCCCGGCACCGCTCTCGCAGCCGTCCTGCTGATCCTGCTCGCCCTGCGCCTGGCTCGCGGAGAGGTCACATCTCGAAGTACACCGGATGATGCAGCACGCATCCGGGGTTGAAGGGCGCGGCGCACTGCGGGCACGCCCGGGCTGCGAGATAGGCGCCGATCGAGAGCGTCGACCGGCATTCGCCGCACAGCACGGCGTGCTCGTCGCGTGCATGGATGGGCCAGGCGCGGATGCCGTGGTCGACGGCCTCGTCATGACACCGCAGACACGGATACCAGTCGTCGCAGCACGCGAAGCGGATGGCGACCACGTCGAGCGGACTCCGGTAATGGACGCAGCGCGTCTGCTCGTCGACCGTCGAGCCCCGCACGACCGGTCGCGTCATGACCGCTCCGCGGCGTGCCCGAGTCGGAATCCGGGAACCGCGCTCAGCAGCACCAGCGCGATCGCGAACACGAAGACGAACCAGAAGGCATCGGCACCGCCCCCGAGCGTGGCGACTCCGAGGCCTGCGAGAGCGATCACGACCGCCGAGCCGCCGGAATCCGAGATCGACAGCGCCGATGAGTTGAAGCCCTGGTTCCCGGCATTCGAATACGCCAGGGTCAGGACGGTCAGTCGCGGATACACCAGCCCCATGCCGCCGCCCCCGAACGCCCACCCGATCACGACGATCAGGGGCGAGAGTCCCAGCACCGCGGTCGCCAGCACGGAGAACAGCGCGACGAGGATCAGCCCGAGGCTGATGGCCGCGATCCGTCCGTTGCCGAGCCGCTCTCCGTAGCGGCCCTGCAGCGCCGAGGCACCGGCCCACGCGAACGCCGCGAAGGTCAGCGCGATGCCGGCGAGCGTCGCGGTGAAGTCGAACCGCTCCATGAGCAGGTACGGAATGTAGGCCTCGGCGGCGAAGAACGCACCGGCGACCATGCCGCGCATGAGCACGACGCTGGGCAGCCCGCGTACAGCGCGCAGGGTCCCTCGGGGCACGAGCGGTCGGATCGCGAACCCGATCACGACGACGGCGACCGCGGCGATCGGCCATCCCACCGCAGGGACCGCATCCGCGGAGAAGCCGACCGCGACCGCGGCGACCGCGACGACGACCGACAGGATCAGTCGCACCGCCACGACGCCGCGCTGAAGCGCCGCTCCCCCGCCCAGGTCCACTCCCCGCAGGCGGAGAGCGACCATCGCGAACGCTCCGGCCGTGAGCACCGCGACGCCGAGGAAGGCCCAGCGCCAATCGAGATAGTCCGCGATCGCGCCGGCCAGGAACGGGCCGATCATCGACGGCACGACCCATGCCGCGGCGAAGGCGGCGAACACACGGCCGTGCAGGTGAGCGGGGTAGAGCCGCGCGACCACCACGTACAGAGCGACCGTCTGGCCTCCGGCTCCCAGCCCCTGGATGAGACGCCCGATCAGGAACTGATGCATGGTCGCCGCGGCACCGGAGACGATGAGCCCCACGAGGAACAGCGCGACGGACAAGTAGAGTGCGCCGCGCGGCCCTTTCGCATCGGATGCCGCACCGCTGGCGACCATCCCGATCACACTGGTCGCCAGCGTGCCCGCGAATGCGACGGCGTACAGCGACTCGCCGTCCAGAGCGGCGCTGACGACCGGCATGACGGTCGTGACGGCCAGCGCCTCGATCGCGGCCAGAAAGATGAGTGCGACGGCCCCGAGCGTCACCCAGCGTCTTCTGCGGTCCCAGATGGACGCCGCGATCTCGCCGGTCACATCCGGACCGCTCATCTCAGCGTCGCGATGCGCTCGATCGCCTCCGTGAGGATCTCCGGACTCGTGCCGAAGTTCAGCCGGACGTGGCCGGCGCCCTCGGCGCCGAACGCCGGCCCGAAGTGCAGCGCGACCTTGGCCTCGCGCAGAATCCGTCGCGATGGGTTGTCGCCCCATCCGAGCGCACTCAGGTCGATCCACGCCAGGTAGCCGGCATCCGGAATCCGGTAGCGGGCCTGCGGGAGGTGCTCGGCGAGCAGATCAGCCAGCAGCCTACGGTTCTCGTCGAGCGTGACCAGCAGTTCGTCGAGCCACCGGTCGCTCGCCGGCGAGAAGGCCGCCACGGCGGCCAGCAGGCCGAACTGTCCGGTGCGCCACTCGACCTCGACGGGCAGGTCGCGCACGAGCCCGGTCGTCCGGTCGGACGCCGTGACCATCAGCGCGCATTTGAGTCCGGCGAGGTTGAACGCCTTGCTCGCGCTCACCACGGCGTATCCGATCCCACGCGCCGCGTCCGAGACGGACAGGAACGGCGCGAACCCGGTTCCCGGTTGCGCGAGCGGCGCGTGGATCTCGTCCGAGATGACCGCTGCGTCGTGCTCCGCGGCCAGGGCGGCCAACGCAGCGAGCGACGCCGCACCGTGCACGGTTCCGGTGGGATTGTGCGGGTTGCACAGCAGGATCGCGCGCGCTCCTGCTTCCAGAGACCGACGGATGCCGTCGAGATCGAGTTCCCAGGCCGAGCCGGTGTCGCGCAGCGGTACGCGTTCGACCACGGCGCCGGCCTCGGTCACGAGTTCGTAGAACGGCGGGTACACCGGCGGGTTCACGATGACGCGATCGCCGGGTGATGTGACGCGACGCAGGATCTCGACGATCCCCATGCTGACGTCGGCCGTCGGCCGCATGTGCGCAGGGTCGGGCGACCACCCGAAACGCCGAGAGGCGAACCCGGCGAAGGCTTCCGGCAGGGGCGTCCGCGACGCGATGTACCCGGTGTCGCCGATGGCCACCGCGCGCTCGAGCGCGCGCGTGACCTCAGGGGCGAGCGCGAAGTCGGTCTCCGCCACGAACAGCGGGAGAACGTCCGAGGGGTACTCGCGCCACTTCTCGCTGGAGCGTTCGCGCAGCTGTTCCAGCGAGAGAGCGGTGACGCTCATCTCAGATCGCGAAGCCGAGCGCACGCATCATGTCGCGCCCGTCGTCCGTGATCCGCTCAGGGCCCCACGGCGGCATCCAGACCCAGTTGATGCGGAATCGGTCGACGACGTTGTCCAGCGCCTGCGCGGTCTGCTCCTCGAGCACGTCCGTCAGCGGGCAGCCGGCGCTCGTCAGGGTCATGTGGATCACGAGGGCGTCGTTCTCGTCGTCCCAGGCCAGATCGTAGATCAGGCCCAGGTCGACGACATTGATCCCGAGCTCCGGGTCCATGACGTCCTTGAGAGCCTCGGTGACCTCGTCGTACTTCTCTGGGGCAAGCGTCGCGGTCATGCCCTCAGCCTACGCCTCGATGGGAGCGGCGGGGTCGAGGAAGCGGTCGTAGCCCTCGTCCTCGAGACGGTCGGCGAGCTCGGGGCCGCCCTCTTCGACGATCTTGCCCGCCACGACCACGTGCACGTAGTCGGGACGGATGTAGCGCAGGATGCGGGTGTAGTGCGTGATCAGCAGCACGCCGAGTCCGGTGGACTCCTTCGCGCGGTTGACGCCTTCCGAGACGATCTTCAGCGCGTCGACGTCGAGACCCGAATCGGTCTCGTCGAGCACCGCGAACTTCGGCTTGAGAACCTCGAGCTGGAGGATCTCGTGGCGCTTCTTCTCGCCACCAGAGAAGCCCTCGTTGACGTTGCGCTGCGCGAACTTCGGGTCCATGCGGAGGTTGCCCATCGCCTGCTTGACGTCCTTGGTCCAGGAGCGGATCGAGGGCGCCTCCCCGTCCAGCGCGGTCTTGGCCGTGCGCAGGAAGTTCGTGACGGTCACACCGGGGATCTCCACCGGGTACTGCATCGCGAGGAAGAGGCCGGCGCGCGCGCGCTCGTCGACGGACATCGCCAGGACGTCCTCGCCGTCGAACGTGATCGAGCCGGAGGTCACGGTGTACTTGGGGTGGCCGGCGATCGTGTACGCCAGCGTGGACTTGCCCGAGCCGTTCGGGCCCATGATGGCGTGGGTCTCACCGGTGTTCATGGTGAGCGTGATTCCGTTGAGGATCGGGGTGGTCCCGGCATCGGTCTCGACCGTCACGTGCAGGTCGCGGATCTCGAGAACAGACATTCAGACTTCCTTAATGACAGTGGGGTCGATGAGCACGTCGTCGCCGTCGATCTCGACGACGTAGACCGGAACGGGCTCGAAAGCGGGGAGGTTCTGGGGCTTGCCGGTGAGCAGCGAGAAGGCGGAGCCGTGCGCCCAGCACTCGACCGTGTCACCTTCGACGAAGCCCTCGGAGAGGGAGATGTCGCCGTGCGTGCAGGTGTCTCCGATGGCGTGGATCACGCCGTCGGAATCCTTGATCACCGTGATGGGGACGCCTGCCGGATCGACGCGCAGCGGAGCGTCGACTTCGAGGTCGCCGACGCCGCAGACGCGCTCGGCGGTCATGCGTTCACCGCCGCGAGCTCCACCTCGACGGCCACCAGCAGTTCGGCCTCGAGTGCCGGGATGCCCAGGCGCTGGACGATGTCACTGAGGAAGCCGAGCACGACGAGGCGTCGTGCCTCCTCCTCGGTGATCCCTCTGGCCTGCAGATAGAACAGCTGCTCGTCGTCGAAGCGCCCTGTGGCGCTCGCGTGGCCGGCCCCGAGGATGTCGCCGGTCTGGATCTCGAGGTTCGGGATCGAATCGGCTCGGGCGCCCTCGGTCAGCACCAGGTTGCGGTTGGCCTCGTACGAGTCCGTCGCCGTGGCGTCCGGTCCGATGAGCACGTCGCCGATCCAGACGCTGTGCGCGCTCTCGCCCTGCAGCGCACCCTTGTAGAGCACGTCGCCGACGGTGTGCGCACCCTTGTGGTGCAGGTAGACCTGGCTCTCGAAGTGCTGACCGGCGTCTGCGTAGGAGAGGCCGTACATCCGGCCCTCCGCGCCGTTGCCGCTCAACTCGAGGTTCGGGTTCACCCGCACGACGCCGCCGCCGAAGGTGACGACGAAGTGCTTCAGCTGGGCGTCTGCGTCCACGCGCGCCTGGTGGGATGCCGCGTGCACGGCGTCGTCCTCCCACTGCTGCACGGTGACCACCGACAGGCGCGAACCCGCCCGTGCGATGATCTCGACGTTCTGCGCGTACTGGGCAGAGCCGGAGTGACGCAGCACGACGGTCGAGGCGCTGTGCTCCAGCGCCTCGATCACGATGTGCGCGTCGGCGCGACGCTCGGCGCCCTGACCGGTGATCGCGATGACCACCGGTTCGGAGACCTCGGTCTCCCGCGGAATCCGCACGTGGAGCCCCTCGGTCGAACCCTGCCACGCGATGGCCGAGACGACGTCCTCTGGGACGAAGAACTCACCGCGCGGCGCGGTGCCGGCGGCCAACGGCGTCGAGACGAACTCGGCGCCGCTGACGGCCTCGTAGGTCACGCCGTCGTTCTGCTCCGCCGCTGCGAACAGCGGCTTCACGCGTGCGACCGGCGTGTGCTTCCAGTTGACCTCTCGACCGTTCGGGATCCCGAAGTCATCCGGGTCGAAGGACCGCGGGCGCTCGGAACGGGTCTGGACGGGGACGAATCCGGCGTCCGCGACCTGAGCGGCGGGGTCGATGTGCGCGTTCGTATCCTGCGCCTCAGCGGGCGCTGTCGCCTGGGCCGCCATTCAGCCGACCGATCCTTCCATGCCCATTTCGATGAGCTTGTTGAGTTCCATCGCGTATTCCATCGGCAGCTCGCGCGCGATCGGCTCGATGAAGCCGCGCACGATCATCGCCATGGCCTCGTCCTCCGGCATGCCGCGGGACTGCAGGTAGAACAGCTGCTCCTCGCTCACCTTCGAGACCGTGGCCTCGTGGCCCAGCTGCACGTCGTCGACCCGGATGTCGATCGCGGGGTACGTGTCGGAGCGGGACTTGGTGTCGACCAGCAGCGCGTCGCATCGGACGGTGTTGGCCGAGTGGTGCGCGTTGGCGTCGACACGGACCTCGCCGCGGTAGCCGGCGCGGCCACCGCCGCGCGCGATCGACTTCGAGACGATCGAGGACTGCGTGTACGGCGCCATGTGGATCATCTTCGCGCCGGCATCCTGGTGCTGACCGGGGCCTGCGAAGGCGACCGAGAGCGTCTCGCCCTTGGCGTGCTCGCCCATCAGGTAGATCGACGGGTACTTCATCGTCACCTTGGACCCGATGTTGCCGTCGACCCATTCCATGGTCGCGCCCTCATGGGCGACGGCGCGCTTGGTGACCAGGTTGTAGACGTTGTTCGACCAGTTCTGGATCGTCGTGTAGCGCACGCGGGCGTTCTTCTTCACGATGATCTCGACGACGGCCGAGTGCAGCGAGTCCGACTTGTAGATCGGGGCCGTGCAGCCCTCGATGTAGTGGACGTAGCTGTCCTCGTCCGCGATGATCAGCGTCCGCTCGAACTGACCCATGTTCTCGGTGTTGATGCGGAAGTACGCCTGCAGCGGGATCTCGACGTGCACGCCCTTGGGGACGTAGACGAACGATCCGCCGGACCAGACGGCCGTGTTCAGCGCGGCGAACTTGTTGTCGCCGGCCGGGATCACGGTGCCGAAGTACTCCTCGAAGAACTCGGGGTGCTCGCGCAGCGCGGTGTCGGTGTCCATGAAGATGACGCCCTGCTGCTCCAGGTCCTCGCGGATCTGGTGGTAGACGACCTCGGACTCGTACTGCGCGGCGACACCGGCGACGAGACGCTGGCGCTCCGCCTCGGGGATCCCGAGACGCTCATAGGTCTCGCGGATCTCCGCCGGAAGGTCCTCCCAGGACTGCGCCTGCTTCTCGGTGGAGCGCACGAAGTACTTGATGTTGTCGAAGTCGATCTCGCTGAGGTCCGCACCCCAGGTCGGCATCGGCTTGCGCCCGAAGAGCTGATAGCCCTTGAGACGGGTCTTCAGCATCCATTCGGGTTCGTGCTTGAGCGCCGAGATTCCGCGGACCACCTCTTCGGAGATGCCGCGTTTGGCGATTGCTCCGGCGGCATCCTCATCGTGCCAGCCGAACTCGTACACCCCCAGGCCATCCAGCTCCGGGCGGTCGATCAGCACATCCGACATGTCACACTCTCCTCGTAGGGCCCTGGCGGTGTCATCCGCTCCGGCATGCCGTAGCCCCGTCGAGTGACCGGGGTTGGATGCCGCTGTGGAGCCCTCATCACGACGCG
This sequence comes from Microbacterium sp. STRO-1N, assembly GCF_057748015.1. Next base: position 1,805,073 of record NZ_CM173234.1, on the reverse strand, counting down.
TTCATCGCGCCTAAACTGTTGGTGATGCATCTCGCGCTGTATGCGCGCATCGCAACAATCCGATTCTACAGGTTCCCCCTGTCATCCGGGCCGCGCTCGGGTAACAGAGCGCGAGCCGGAGGCCCCATGCTCACGAGTTCCGCCACGTCCTCCGCCGATACCCGGATCGTGATCGGGGCACCGCTGCGTGTCCTCGCCTGGCTCTCGTTCCTCGCCGAGGTCATCATCATCGGCACCGGCGGCGCCGTACGTCTGACGGGATCGGGCCTCGGCTGCTCGGAGTGGCCGCTGTGCACACCTGAGTCGCTCGTGCCGCTGCCCGAGCAGGGCATCCACGGCATCATCGAGTTCGGCAACCGGACCATGACCGGTCTCGTGGGCATCCTGGCGCTCGCCGTGCTGCTGCTCACGCTGGCCGCGATCGGCGGCGCCGCGCTGGTGAAGCGGGCCGTGTGGTTCGCCATCGGCGGCGTCGTCGTCGCGGTGATCGCCTACGCCGTGACGGCGCCGTTCGGACTGCCCGCCTTCGGGTTCTTCTCCGGCGCCCTGCTGATCGCCGTCCTCGTCGCGATGATCGATTCCGTGCGCCGCACCACGCGGCGCCGCGATCTGTCGATGCTCGCGTGGATCGTCCTCGCCGGCGTCATGGCGCAGGCCGTCGTCGGCGGCCTCGCCGTCGTCACCGATCTGAACGCCTTCGTCGTCGGCTTCCACTACGTCTCGTCGCTGCTGCTGGTCTGCGTCACGGCCGCCTACCTCGTGAGGCTGTACGCCGCGCCGGGTGCACGCGAACGCGCCGTCCCGCGGTGGTTCGCGATCCTCACCCACGTGACAGGACTCGCACTCGCGGCGACGATCTTCTTCGGTGTCCTCACGACCGGATCAGGACCCCACTCCGGTGACGCCGATATCGTCCGCACCGGCTTCGATGCGACGATCCTCGCGCACGTGCATTCCTGGCCGGGATACATCCTCGCCGCGCTCGTCGCAGCGCTCACCGTCTCCGCCTGGATGCTGAAGCTGCCCGTGCGGCGCTGGCTGCTCGTGCTCGCCGGCGCGATCCTCGTCCAGATCGCCGTCGGCGTCTGGCAGGCCAGAGACGGCCTGCCGGAGATCCTCGTCGGCATCCACATGGTGCTCGCTTCACTGTCCGCCGCCGCCTACACGGTCGTGGTGCTCAACCTCAAGAAGCCGGTCGACGTCGACTGACAGGCGCGGTCGCGCACGGCGCACACCGCACTCATAGGTGCCGCATACCTCGCTCATCGATGCGTCGCGCAGAGTGGCCGGCATGAAGAACACGGCACTCATCCGCAGCATCCCGTACTGGCTTCTGCTGGTCCTCTCCCTCGCCTCGCTCGGGCTCGGCGCCTGGATCACCACGGATCAGATCGGGGTGATGACCACGACGCTCCTGGACGGCACCGCCACCGGAGTCGAGGTGTACGCCGGGCAGGCATGGGTCGTCTTCGGCGGCGCGCTGGTCGCCGGCGGGATCATCGGGCTGTTCCTCGCCCTGGCGCTGGCGGCGGCGAAGGCCCTCATCCCCCGAGCGGCAGCACCGGTCATCGAAGCGATCGACTGGACGGCCGCGGATGCCGACGACGACGCGTCTCCGAACGCGGACGAGCTCGCGGCGGCCGACGACTCGGCCACCGCACCGGCTCAGGATGCCGAGCGGCCTGCCGACGCTGATTCCGTCGCCGCACGCTGATCGCAGCACTGCGCCCCGCAGCCGAACGGATCGGCTGCGGGGCGCAGTGGATTCCGCGTCAGAACGGCAGCAGAGGGTCGATCGCGACGGCGACGAAGATCAGCGTCAGGTACGTGATGGATGCGTGGAACACGCGCATCGGGCGCGGCTCGGTCCCCCGCACCGCACGGTTGTAGAGGCGGTGCGACTCGTAGATGAACCAGCCGCCGAAGACGACAGCCGACACCGAGTACACCAACCCCATGCCTGCGACCGGGATCAGCAGCAGCGAACAGGCGACGGTCGCCCAGGCGTAGAGGATGACCTGCAGTCCCACCTGCGACGCGCGACGCGTCACGCCCAGCATGGGAACGTCGACGTCGTCATAGTCGTCTTTGTACTTCATGGACAGCGGCCAGTAGTGCGGCGGGGTCCACAGGAACACGAGGACGAACAGGATGAACGCGGGCCAGTCCAGCGACTCCGTCACTGCGGACCAGCCGATGAGGACGGGGAAGCACCCGGCGATGCCACCCCAGACGATGTTCTGCTCGGTGCGGCGCTTGAGGATCATCGTGTAGATCACGACGTAGAAGAAGATCGCCACCGCCGACAGCGTCGCCGCGAGCCAGTTCGTCGTCAGCCACAGCCAGACCGTCGAGACGACGGCCAGCGTCCACGAGAAGATGAGCGCACCACGGGGCGTGACCGCCCCGGTGACGAGAGGCCGGTTCTCGGTCCGGTGCATGTGCGCGTCGATGTCGCGGTCGAGATACATGTTGAACGCGGCTGCAGAGCCTGCGCTCATCGCGCCGCCGACCACGGTCGCCAGAACGAGCCAGAGATCGGGGAGCCCGCCCTCTGCGAGGAACATCACTGGAACGGTGGACACCAGCAGAAGCTCAAGGACACGGGGCTTGGTAAGGGCGATGTACGCCTTCACCGTGCGTCCGAGCGAGTGCTCAGGTGCGACCGACTGCGTCTGCGTCGAGATCTCGATCCCCTCCTCCGCGCGAAAGCGCCATACCGGGTCCAGTCTACGGCACCCGTGCTGCCGCGCCGGTTCCCTGCGCGTTCGGCGCCTCGGACCGTGACCGGTCACACGATTATTACCTCACTCCGTAAGACACGCGTTGTGAGAGAAACAAGCCCGCTATGCTGAAAACCACTCGCGCGCCCGGCGCTGTGCAACTCTCCGTGACGATGCGGAGCGCCAGGGAATTCGGGCGCCCTCGAAATTGTCGGAAAGGGCATGACCGTGTCGCAATTGCAGTGGGAAGAGATCGATCGACGTGCGGTGGATACCGCACGAATCCTGGCGGCTGACGCCGTTCAGAAGGTCGGTAACGGTCACCCCGGTACGGCCATGAGCCTCGCCCCGGTGGCCTACCTCCTCTACCAGCGGGTTCTCCGCCACGACCCGACCGACACGGACTGGCTCGGTCGCGACCGCTTCATCCTCTCGGTGGGTCACTCCTCGCTCACCCAGTACGTGCAGCTCTACCTCGGTGGCTTCGGGCTCGAGCTCGAAGACCTCGAAGCGCTGCGCACCTGGGGCTCGCTGACCCCCGGTCACCCGGAGTACGGCCACACCAAGGGTGTCGAGATCACCACCGGCCCGCTCGGACAGGGCCTCGCGTCCGCGGTCGGCTTCGCCTACGCCGCTCGCTACGAGCGCGGTCTGTTCGACCCCGAGGCGGCCGAAGGCACCAGCCCGTTCGACCACCACGTCTACGTGATCGCCGGCGACGGCGACCTGCAGGAGGGCGTGACCAGCGAGGCCTCATCGCTCGCGGGCCACCAGCAGCTCGGCAACCTGATCGCGATCTACGACTCGAACCAGATCTCGATCGAGGGTGACACGAACGTCTCGTTCACCGAGGACGTCGCCGCGCGCTACCGCTCGTACGGATGGCAGGTGCTGTCGGTCGACTGGACCCGCACCGGCGAGTACATCGAGGATGCCCAGGAGCTCGTCGACGCGATCGAGGAGGGCAAGGCCGAGACCGGCAAGCCCACTCTGATCATCCTGAAGACGATCATCGGCTACCCGGCGCCCAACAAGAAGGGCACCGAATCCGTGCACGGCAATGCGCTCGGAGCGGACGAGGTCGCGGCGACCAAGACGGTCCTCGGCTTCGACCCCGAGAAGAGCTTCGTCGTCGAGGATGCCGTCATCGCGCACACCCGTGAGCTCGCCGGCCGTGCCGCAGAGGCGCGCGCCGCATGGCAAGCCGACTTCGACGCCTGGGCGGCGGCCAACCCGGAGCGCAAGGCGCTGCTGGACCGTCTCGAAGCGCAGGCGCTCCCCGACGGCATCGAGAACGTCCTCCCCGTCTTCGAGGGCGGCACCGAGGTGTCCACGCGCGCCGCGTCGGGCAAGGTCATCAACGCCCTCGCACCGGAGCTCCCCGAGCTGTGGGGCGGCTCGGCCGACCTGGCGGGTTCCAACAACACCACGATCTCGCCCGCGGCATCGTTCATCCCCGCCGAGTGGTCCACGCACGACTGGTCGGGCAGCCCCTACGGCCGCGTGCTGCACTTCGGCATCCGCGAGCACGCGATGGGCTCGATCCTCAACGGCATCACGCTGCACGGCAAGACGCGCTCGTTCGGCGGCACGTTCCTCATCTTCAGCGACTACATGCGCCCCGCGGTGCGTCTGGCCGCTCTGATGGACATCCCGAGCATCTTCGTCTGGACGCACGATTCCGTCGCCCTGGGCGAGGATGGGCCGACCCACCAGCCGATCGAGCAGCTCGCGACGCTCCGCGCCATCCCGAACTTCACAGTCGTGCGCCCGGCGGACGGCAACGAGACCGCGGCCGCATGGCTGGAGATCCTGAAGCGCCACGGTGGCCCTGTCGGCATCGCCCTCACCCGTCAGAACGTGCCGAACGTCGCTCGCGGCGAAGGCGCGGCATCCGGCGAGGTCTTCGCGTCTGCCACCAACACCGCCAAGGGCGCGTACGTGCTGGCCGAGGCGCCGAACGGCACCCCGGACGTCATCCTCATCGCGACCGGCTCCGAGGTGCAGCTGGCGGTCTCCGCCCGCGAGACGCTGGCTGCCGAGGGCGTGAACGCCCGCGTCGTGTCCGCTCCGTCGCTGGAGTGGTTCGCCGAGCAGGATGCCGAGTACCGCGAGTCGGTCCTGCCGGCCGCCGTCACCGCTCGCGTGTCCGTCGAGGCCGGCTCCGTGCTCACCTGGCGCGGCATCGTCGGCGACAGGGGCCGCTCGGTCGGCATCGACCACTTCGGTGCTTCCGCTGACTACAAGACCCTGTTCCAGAAGTTCGGCATCACCGCCGAGGCCGTCGTCGAGGCGGCACGCGAGACCATCAAGGAGAACGCATGAGCACCCCCACAGCCCAGCTCCACGACGCGGGCGTCAGCATCTGGCTGGACGACCTCTCGCGCACGCGCATCAACTCCGGCAACCTCGCCGAGCTGATCGAGTCCCGCAACGTCACCGGCGTGACCACCAACCCGACCATCTTCGCGAACGCGATCACGAACCCGGATGACACGTCCTACGATGCTCAGGTCACCGAGCTCGCCGCGTCCGGTGCGACAGCCGAAGAGGCCGTCTTCGCCGCGACGACGCAGGATGTCGGCGCAGCTCTGGACGTGTTCCGCCCGGTGTGGGAGGCCTCCGGCCACGTCGACGGCCGCGTCTCGATCGAGGTCTCCCCCGACCTCGCGCACGACACCGACGGCACCGTGGCGCAGGCCAAGGAGCTGTGGGCGAAGATCGATCGTCCGAACCTCCTCGTGAAGATCCCCGCGACGAAGGCCGGCCTCCCGGCCATCGCGCAGGCGATCGGTGCCGGCATCAGCGTGAACGTCACGCTGATCTTCAGCCTCGAGCGCTACGCCGCGGTCATCGACGCCTACCTGACCGGTCTCGAGACCGCCAAGGCCGCCGGCATCGACCTGTCGACGATCCAGTCGGTCGCGTCGTTCTTCGTGTCGCGCGTCGACACCGAGACCGACAAGCGTCTCGTCGAGATCGGCACCGAGCAGGCGCTCGCGCTCAAGAGCAAGGCAGGGCTGGCCAACGCTCGCCTGGCCTACGAACTGTTCGAGCAGACGTTCGCCGGCGATCGCGCCAAGGCGCTGCTGGATGCCGGTGCGAACCTGCAGCGTCCGCTGTGGGCGTCGACGGGCGTCAAGGACCCCGCTCTCCCCGACACGCTGTACGTCACGGAACTCGTCGCTCACGGCGTCGTCAACACGATGCCGGAGAAGACCCTCGAGGCCACGTTCGACCACGGCGTGATCACGGGCGACACCATCACCGGCGGCTACGACGAGGCCAAGGCGGTCTTCGCCGGTCTGGCCGAGGTCGGAGTCGACTTCGACGATGTCACCCAGGTCCTTGAGGACGAGGGCGTCGCGAAGTTCATCGACTCGTGGCACGATCTGCTCAACCAGGTCGCCGCCGGCCTGGAAGCCCAGCGATGACATTCTCCCTGCACGCCACCGGCGCGCCGAAGGTCGCCATCGACGAGGTCGTTCCCGGCCTCGTCGGCGACCTCATCGCGTCCCGGATCACCTCCGGTGATGCGACGGTCTGGGGCGAGGCGGCCGAGGCCGAGGCCTCCGTCCGTCTCGGCTGGGTCGAGGCGGTGTCGATCTCAAGGCCGCTGATCGCGGAGATCACGGCGCTGCGAGCCGAACTGAACGCCAAGGGCGTCGACCGCGTGGTGCTCGCCGGCATGGGCGGCTCGTCGCTCGCGCCGGAGGTCATCGCGCAGACGGCTGGCGTGCCGCTCACGATCCTCGACTCGACGGCGCCGGGTCAGGTGCTGGCGGCTCTCGACGAGGGCCTCGAGCGCACCGCGCTCGTGGTCTCGTCGAAGTCCGGATCGACTGTCGAGACGGATTCGCAGCGTCGGACGTTCGAGGCCGCGTTCCGCGACCTCGGCATCGACCCGACCGAGCGCATCGTCGTCGTCACCGACCCGGGTTCGCCCCTGGATGTCTCGGCCCGCGAGGCCGGCTACCGCGTCTTCAACGCGGACCCGAACGTGGGCGGCCGCTACTCGGCTCTCACCGCGTTCGGCCTCGTCCCGTCCGGTCTCGCCGGCGTCGACGTGTCCGAGCTGCTGGATGAGGCAGAGGCATCGCTGCTCGAGGTCGCGGTCGATGAGGCCTCCAACCCGGCACTGCGCCTGGCCGCGGCAATCGCCGGCACCGCGCCGCGCCGGGACAAGCTCGGCCTGATCACGGACGGCACGCACATCGACGGCCTGCCCGACTGGATCGAGCAGCTGATCGCCGAATCCACCGGCAAGGAGGGCACGGGGATTCTGCCCGTCGTGCTTCTGCCTGTCTCGCCCGAGCTGGACCCCCTGCCGGCCGACCTGCAGATCGTGCGTCTCGTCGACGACGCCAACGAGTTCCACCTGCACGAGCGCCACCCCGGCGAGATTCTCGTCAGCGGAACGCTCGGCGCGAACTTCATCGTCTGGGAGTACGCCACGGCGATCGCCGGTCACCTGCTGGGGATCAACCCGTTCGACCAGCCCGACGTCGAATCCGCCAAGATCGCCGCTCGTGGTCTGCTCGATGCGCGCCCGGAGGCGACCGCACCGGCGTTCGTCGAGAACGACGTCGAGGTCCGCGTCAGCGACGCGGCCCTGGCGGCATCCGGAACGCTCGAAGGCGTCCTCGATGCTCTCTGGGCGCAGCTGCCGGAAGACGGCTATGTGTCTGTCCAGGCCTACGTCAACCGCCTCGAACTGACGCAGCTGCCCGGCCTCCGCGAGCTGATCGCCGCCGACTCCGGTCGCCCGACCACGTTCGGCTGGGGCCCTCGGTTCCTGCACTCCACCGGTCAGTACCACAAGGGCGGACCGGAACAGGGCGTGTTCCTGCAGATTCTGGAGCGCACGGATGTGGATCTCGAGATCCCCGACCGTCCCTTCACATTCGGACAGCTCATCGAGGCGCAGGCCGCCGGCGATGCCGCTGTCCTCGCCGAGCACGGGCGACCGGTGGTGTCCCTGACCATCACGGACTCCGCCGCCGACGTGCTCTCCCTTTTCGAAGCCGCTCAGAAGTAGCTCACAGGAGAATCCCCCACCGATGTCTGTCCCTGTTACGCGCGGGCACAACCCGTTGCGCGATCCCGACGATCGCCGTCTCAACCGGATCGCGGGGCCCAGCGCCCTCGTGATTTTCGGTGTGACCGGCGACCTGTCGCGCAAGAAGCTCATGCCCGCCGTCTATGACCTGGCCAATCGCGGCCTGCTGCCGCCGGGGTTCGCCCTCGTCGGCTTCGCACGCCGCGACTGGGAGGATCAGGACTTCGCGAAGGTCGTCTACGACGCCGTCAAGCAGCATGCGCGCACCCCGTTCCGCGAGGAGACCTGGCAGCAGCTGCTGCAGGGCATCCGCTTCGTCTCGGGCGAGTTCGACGATCCCGCCGCGTTCGCGCGTCTGCGCGAGACCGTCGAGAAGCTGGACGTCGAACGCGGGACGATGGGCAATCACGCGTTCTACCTCTCGATTCCGCCGAAGGCATTCCCCGTCGTGGCGCGCCAGCTGAAGGAGTCGGGCCTCGTCGGCGACGAGGACGGCGACGACCACTGGCGTCGCGTCGTCATCGAGAAGCCGTTCGGGCACGACCTCGAGTCCGCTCGTGAGCTGAACCAGGCTCTCGAGGTCGCGTTCTCGGCCGACTCGATCTTCCGCATCGACCACTACCTCGGCAAGGAGACGGTCCAGAACATCCTGGCGCTGCGCTTCGCGAACGAGCTGTACGAGCCGATCTGGAACCGCAACTACGTCGACCACGTGCAGATCACGATGGCCGAGGACATCGGCGTCGGCGGCCGTGCCGGCTACTACGACGGTGTCGGCGCCGCACGCGATGTCATCCAGAACCACCTGTTGCAGCTGCTCGCGCTCACCGCCATGGAGGAGCCGATCTCCCTCTCCGCCGAGCACCTGCGCGCGGAGAAGGAGAAGGTCCTCGCGGCCGTCAGCCTTCCGGAGGATCTGTCGCTCGCCCAGGCGCGCGGTCAGTACGACGGTGGTTGGCAGGGCGGTGAGCAGGTGAACTCCTTCCTCGGCGAGGAGGGGATGCACCCGCAGTCCACCACCGAGACGTATGCCGCGATCAAGGTCGAGATCGCCACGCGCCGGTGGGCCGGAGTGCCGTTCTACCTGCGCACCGGAAAGCGTCTCGGACGCCGTGTGACCGAGGTCGCCGTCGTGTTCAAGCGCGCCCCCGAACACCTGTTCGGCCGTTCCAATGCCGCTGAGCTCGGGCAGAACGCCCTCGTGATCCGTGTGCAGCCCGACGAGGGCGTCACGATCCGCTTCGGTTCGAAGGTGCCGGGCAACGGCACCAACGTCCGCGACGTGACGATGGACTTCGGCTACGGCCACGCCTTCACCGAGGCCAGCCCTGAGGCGTACGAGCGCCTCATCCTCGACGTGCTGCTGGGAGATCCTCCCCTGTTCCCGCGGCACGAGGAGGTCGAGCTCAGCTGGAAGATCCTGGATCCGTTCGAGAAGTACTGGGCCGCACAGGACAGCTCGCTGGAGCAGTACGCGCCCGGATCGTGGGGCCCGGCATCCGCCGACGCCCTCCTGGAACGCGACGGACGAGTCTGGAGACGACCGTGATCATCGACCTTCCCGACACGACCATCAGCCAGGTCGCCAAGAAGCTCGTCAGCGTGCGCGAAGAGGGCGGCGCCGTCGCCCTCGGGCGCGTGCTGACGCTCATCATCGCCGCCCGCAACGGTGTCGCGGAGGCCGCGATCGACGCGGCCAACGACGCCTCGCGCGAGCACCCGATGCGCGTCATCGTGCTCACCGTCGGCGACGGCGACTCCCACCTCGACGCGCAGATCCGCGTCGGCGGGGATGCCGGAGCGAGTGAGGTCGTGGTGCTGCGCGCCTTCGGCGACGCTGCCAGCAACGCGGAGAGCCTCGTCACAGGCCTGCTGCTGCCGGACGCACCTGTCGTGGCCTGGTGGCCTGAAGAGGCACCGGCCGACCCTGCCTCCTCACCGCTCGGACGCATCGCCCAGCGTCGGATCACGGATGCCGCGGCATCCGTCGACGTCCGCGACCGACTCGGGACGCTCGGTCAGGAGCACTCCCCCGGCGACACCGACCTCGCATGGACCCGGCTGACCCACTGGCGCGAGCAGCTCGCCGCCGTGCTGGATCAGCCGCCGTTCGAGTCAGTGACGGCCGTCGAGGTGCGCGGATCGGTCTCGTCTCCGTCCACAGCGCTGCTCGCCAGCTGGCTGGGACTCGCGCTGGACGTTCCGGTCACCTGGGCGTACGAGGATCCCGAGCTCTGGTCGGAGGGCATCAAGTCGGTCCGCCTGACGCGGCCCTCGGGCGACATCCTGCTCGAGCGCCCTGTGCCGGGTACAGCGGTTCTGACCCAGCCCGGTCAGCCCGACCACGACCTGCACCTGCCGCGTCGCACGCTGCGAGAGTGCCTCGCGGAGGAGCTGCGTCGCCTCGACCCCGACGTCCTGTACGGTCGAGTCATCACCGAGGGCTGGGAGAAGCTGGGTCCGCCAGCGTCCGCAGCATGAGCACCAGGGAGGCTGCTGCCGTGGAGAAGACCGTCGTCGTCGAGGCGACACCGCAGGCACTGGCCGACCGCGTCGCCGATCGCTTCCTCGCCCGGGTTCGCGCCCGGACGAGGAACGGTCGGATCGCGCACATCGCCCTGACCGGCGGTTCCATGGGCGGTGCCGTGCTCGGCGCGGTCCGCGTCCACCCTCGCGTCGGCGAGATCGACTGGTCGCTGGTGCACTTCTGGTGGGGCGACGAGCGCTACGTCGCCCGTGCGGATGCCGACCGCAATGCCCTGCAGTCGCGCAGCGCCCTGTTGGATCACATCCCCGTCCCGGCCGAGAACGTGCACGAGGTCGCAGCCTCGGACAGCGGGCTGAGTCTAGACGAGGCCGCACAGGCCTATGCCGCGGAGCTCGCACGGTTCGGCTCCGACGAGCAGCCGTGGCCGTCGTTCGCGGTGTGCTTCCTCGGTGTCGGCCCTGATGGGCACATCGCGTCGCTCTTCCCCGACCGCCCCGAGGTCACGGTGACCGATGCCGCTGCCCTGGCGGTGCGCGACTCCCCCAAGCCGCCGCCCGAGCGCGTCACGCTGACCCGCCCGGTGCTGAACGCCTCCAAACGCGTCTGGCTCGTACTCACGGGCGCCGACAAGGCGTCGGCTCTCGGCCTCGCACTCGCCGGAGCGAACTACGCCAACGTGCCGGCCGCCGGTGCCAAGGGCCGCAAGCGCACGGTGTTCTTCGTCGACGAGGCCGCCGCGTCCGAGGTCTCTCCTGACCTCTTCGATCAGACCTACTGATCGCGATCGGATGCCGGTGGTTCATCCCCGGCATCCCGAGGCGCTTCGGGCGTCGCTCCGCCGCCGCTGCCCCGCTTGAGGCCCAGCTCCTGGCTCTCGCTGAGCAGCTGCGGATGGAAGCGTGCCAGTCCGATCACGCCCCAGACGGCGATGGCACCGGAGATCAGGAACGCGAACATCACCCACGTCGGAGCGGCATCCGCCTCACCGAGCACGATCACGCCGATCAGCACGGCGACCAGCGGGTCGACGACCGTCAGGCCGGCGATCACGAGGTCCGGCGGGCCGGAGCTGTACGCGGTCTGGACGAAGTAGGCGCCGACCGCCGCGGCCGCGATCAGCGCGATCACGCACACCAGCGTGATCCAGTCGAACGCGCCGTCCTGCACGCGCGTGATGACGGCCTTGGCGAGCGTCGCGACGAAGCCGTACAGGATGCCGGCGCCGACCACGTAGAACAGCGCGCGCATGCGGTGGCGGAGGATCAGCCAGCAGGCGCCGAGCAGGATGATGACGACGAGCAGGATCGCGAGGATCGTGAAGAGCTCGGTGTTCGTTATCTCCTTCTCGACGGCGTAGATCGCGGCGAAGAACACGAAGATGAAGATGCCGCCCACGCACGCGAAGATGGCGGTGAGCGATTGCCTGGTCGGCGCGTGCCCCGTGATCCGGGCGTTCAGAAGCGTCGTGATGACGAGCGCGATCGCGCCGAGCGGCTGCACCACGATCAGCGGTGCGACGGCCAGCGCCGCCAGCTGGCAGATGACGGCCAGGCCGAGCATCAACGTGCCGACGAGCCAGGACGGGCGCGTCAGCAGCCGCTTGATCTGATTCATGCTGAGGCCGGTGGCTCCGTCCGAGCCGCTGAGCCGTTCGACCTTCTCGACGCCGCGGTGCTGATACTGCGCACCGAGCGACATGAACACCGCGCCAGCCAGAGCCAGTGGGATGCCGAGCAGAAGACCAGGGTTGGCGAACACACCGACCAGCTGGTCGCTGACGTCGATCTCCGCCATCCACACCCCCGCGCTCACAGTACGACCTTACCGGGCACCCGGCGCGCATTAGGGTTGTGGCGTGGCTGTTCTTCCGATTCGCATCATGGGCGATCCCGTCCTGCACTCCCCCGCCGTCGAAGTCGACGAGATCACCGATGAGATCCGCACTCTCGTCGCCGACATGTTCGAGACCATGGATGCCGCGCCAGGCGTCGGTCTCGCCGCGCCCCAGGTCGGCGTCGCTCTGCGGATCTACACGTACGCCTACGTCGACGATGAGGATCGTCCGTGGCGCGGCGTCCTCGTCAACCCGGTGCTGTGGATGAGCCCGCCTGAGCCTGGTTCCCCCGACCCCGACGAGGAATCCGAAGGATGTCTGTCGTTCCCCGGCGAGCGTTTCCCGCTCCGTCGCGCCGACCGCGTGCTCGTGACCGGTCTCGATCTCGACGGCGCGGACGTCCGCATCGAGGTGGACGGCTGGCGCGCACGGATCATGCAGCACGAGTTCGATCACCTGGACGGCATCCTCTACGTCGACCGGCTCTCCGACGGCGATTGGAAGACCGTGCAGAAGATCGCGCGCAAGCGCGGCTGGGGTAAGCCGGGGCGCAGCTGGACGCCGGGAATCGACGACCTCGAGGCCTGAGCTCGACCGCGTACAGCCTCCTCATCGGCTCTTCAAAGTTGCATCACAGGGAAAGTCCTGGATAGCGTTCAAGGGCGGGGGCATTCTTTTCCCGCGCCTGAATCTCTGGAGGGGGAAACAATGATGAAGCTTCGTACGCGCCGCGCGCTCGCGTTGGCGGGCTCGGCGGTCGCGCTGAGCATCGCGCTGACGGGGTGCAGCACGATCAGCAACCTGATCTCGGGCGATGCGCCGCGCGATGAGGAGACCGGCGAGGTCACCGAGGAGTCGAACATCGACATCTTCTCGCTGAAGGTCGGCGACTGCATGCCCGCGGACGCCATGTCGAGCACCGAGCAGACAGATGCGGACGTCGTGCCGTGCGCCGAGCCGCATGGCTACGAGGTCTATCACGAGTTCGAACTCGCCGACGGGGAGTTCCCAGGCGCCGATGCGATCCAGGCCGAGGTCGAGGCTCAGTGCCTCCCGGCTTTCGGAGAATTCGTCGGTCTCGCGTATGAGGAGTCTGCATTGGATCTCACGTGGTACGAGCCGACCGAGTCCAGTTGGACCCAGGGCGATGACCGTCTCGTGCAGTGCCTGATCTACGACCCGGCGGGCGACGTCGAAGGCACGCTCAAGGCCAGCGCACGCTGACACGCATTCCTTCACCGAGAACGGCCCCGCCATCGGCGGGGCCGTTCTTCGTGAACACGGCTCAGGAGAGCAGCTTGGCCTTGGCCGCCGCGAACTCCTCGTCCGACAGCACACCGGCATCCTTGAGCGCGGCGAGCTGCTGCAACTGGGCGAGCATGTCGTTGCCTGCAGGTGCCGGAGCCGCCGGAACCGCTGGGGCGGCCGGCGCGGCGTACTGCGCAGCGGCTGCCTGAGCCGCGGCGTCGATCTGAGCCTGCTGCTGCGCGGCTTCGTACTGCTGCTGCTCGTACTGCGACTGCGCCTTGGCCTGCTGGTTGCGCGCGATTCCGCCGGATACGGCCGACGCCGTACCGGCGACGACGGCGGTGCGTGCGGCGAGTCCGATCAGACCCGGGCGTCCCATTCTGCGAAGCGGCATGTCATTCTCCTTCGTTCTCGAGGATGTCGACCATCGCGTTCACGATGGGGGCTGGAACGCGCTCGCTGCGCAGCAGGACGCCACCTGAGGCGTTGAAGCGCTCCGCGAGCGTGCGGGCGTAGGTGAGCTCGAGCACGACGAGCGCGGCGGAACCGCCGGCCGGGATGAGCTCGGCGAACTCGTCGATGTCCTCACCACCGGCGATACCGGCGGCGTGGATCTCGACTCCGCCGAGTCCGAGCGCGTCCGCCTCGGCATCCACCTCGATGACCTCGAGATCGCCGTCCTCGGACTTCGAGACGAGTACGAAGTCGAGAAGGCGGACGAGACCGCTGGCGAGCAGGTCGGTGAGAGCTTCGAGCGCCGCCGGGTCGGGACGCTCTCCCTCGAACCCGACGAGATACAGCTCGACGGGACCGAAACGGAAGTCGACCATGTGATTCCTTTCTTCGGTGGTGCGGATGGTCTGAGTGGTCAGTCGGAGTCGGGAGCGGTCGTGACCGCATTCTGCCGCGGAATGACGACCTGCCGGATGATGATCAGGATGGACGCTGTGATCGGGATTGCCACCAGCGCGCCGAGCAGGCCCATCAGCGTGGCGCCGACCATGGCGCCGATGATGACCAGCACCGCAGGCACGGCGACCGCCTTGCCCATGACGCGCGGCGTCACGAAGTAGGCCTCGACCTGGATGTAGATGAAATAGAGCACCAGGAAGATCAGCGCGGCCAGCGGGTTGATGAAGAGGGCGCCGACCGTGCCGATGAGCAGGAAGATCAGCGATCCGAGCAGCGGGATCAGCGTGATGAAGAACGCGGCGATCGCCATGACCGCCGGCACCGAGGAGCCGATGATGAGCTGAATCACGAGCACGACGAGCGCGTTGAAGGTCGACAGCGTGATGCCGCCCGCAACGACGGAGCCGACCGAACCGGTGATCTGCTCGAGCAGCTCCGTGAAGCGCTTGCGCTGATATGCCGGCACCAGGTTGGCGACGGTCTGCTTCATCGCGGACAGCGACGAGACGAAGTACAGCGTCAGTACGACGACCATGACGAAACTGGAGATCGCCCCGACGATGCCGAATCCGACGCGCAGCACACCGCCGGAGATCGCCAGGAACGACGAGATGCTGGTGACGGATTTGATCCCCTCGGCGACCACGGCAGTGAGGTCGACTCCGAGGCTCTCCTCGAGCGAGAGATACCAGTCGCTGGTCTGCATCGCCTCGATCGCTTCTGGTGCCGCCTCCAGTGCGGCGACGAACTGCCGGACGGTCGCGGGGATCACCACGAGCAGGATCACGAGCATGAGCGCGAGAAACGAGACGGCGACGATCGCGATGCCCGCGCCACGGCGGATCCCCCGGCGCTCCAGCGCCTGCACCGCGGGATCCAGTCCGAGTGCGAGGAAGAGACCGAGGAAGACCGAGATCAGCACGGTCGAGAGCGACGCGACGGTCGCCGACAGGGCGATCGCGAGGATCACGCCGAGCGCGACGGTGAATCCTGACACGAGCGGGTGCGCCGGCACCAGCCGCATCAGCCCGGGACGCCGCGTGGGACGCGCGTCCTCTTCGATGGACGGCGCCGGGAGGTCGGATTCGCTCACGCTCTGCACGCTACCCGGCACCCGATGACCGGCCACCGCGACTCACCCATGGGAGATGACTCGTCCCTCGCCAGGTGATTCGGCGGCCGCGGCTTCGGCATCCCGACGCAGCGCGTCGGCGTTGCGGATGAAGAGGATGATCCAGGTGAACACGAGGAGTCCTGCCACGAGTTCGACGGCGGTCAGCGTGTAGTACCCGATCGCGAACAGCACGGCCAGCGTCACGATGACCACGACGAACAGGTATCCGAGCAGCAGGAAGGTGCTCGGCATCCGAGGGATCCAGCGCCGCAGTGCGAACACGAGGATGCTGAAGGCCACCGCCATGCCGCTGGCGACGCCGGTGTGAATGGCGAAGAAGTCGTCGACGTGGAAGACGCCGACGAGTCCCAGGAAGATGCCGACGATCACCAGGCAGGTCCGCACGCGCGCGACGCCCCGCGGGTGGGAGGTCGGCACCTGATGCGTGGCGTACCGTGCGAGGGTCGTCACGAGGATTCCTGCGACGATGAGCGTCAGGTTGAAGGTCCGCGCGGAGAGGTCGTCGGTCATGCCCAGCGCGCTCAGGTTCTCCTGCCACCAATGCGGGTCGCTCGCGGTCAGCATGCTCGTGATGATGCCCAGCGCCAGGAACGTCGCGAGCACGATGGCCAGCAGCTGCAGGTCGAGATGCGTCGCCGACAGGAAGGCGACGTAGGCGGTGAGCGATGCCGCCGCTCCTGAGAGAAGCAGCACCGGAACGGGGAACACGACGGCATCGATAAAGCCGAGCTCGAGGATCGTCGCCGTCAGCGTCCAGCCGAGCAGAGCGATGATGGCGTGCGCGAAGGCGAACGCCGCCATGTCGACGACGTCGAGGACACCGATCCGGCCGCGCCGTGTCGAGTCGTCCACGACGAGTCGTCCCCCGATGAACACGACGATCGCGGTGACGGCGGAGGCGATCGCCGCGTACTGTCCGACGGACCCTTGTCCGGCGATCGGGGCTGGGTCGAATCCGAACACCGGGATCGCGATGACGCCGACGAGGATGAACGCCACGATCGCCATCCACAGCCCCAGTGTCTCCAGCGAGCGCTCGGATGCGGAGCTGGTCGATCGGGTGTCGGCGAGAGGGCTGACGGACGCGCGGGGTGCGGACATAGGAACAGTGTGACGCATGCACGGTTAGCATGAAACGCAGACCCGGGAAGCCGCGTGCCGCGGCACCCAGAACCGGAGCGCATGTGGACCTGACGCAACCGATCCCGACCAACGTCACGGTGTGGGACTTCGTCTTCGCCGTCCTCGCCGTCGTCGCCGGATGGATCGCGTCGCATTTCGCACGCAAGGGGGTGCTGACTCTCGGACGAAAGGCACCCGGCATCTCGGACACCATGGTCGATGTCGCCGCACGCCTGGTGCAGTACGTCCTGATCTTCCTCGGAATCGGCATCGCGCTGGGGTTCCTCGGCGCGAGCATCCAGCCCGTCCTGGCGGTCACGATCATCGCGGCCGTGGTCATCGTGCTGGTGCTGCGCGGCGTCGCGGACAACTTCGCCGCCGGGGTCCTGGTGCAGTCCCGCCAGCCGGTCAAGCTCGGCGAGGAGATCCTCTTCGAAGGCCCGGACGGACCGCTCACGGGGATCGTGAAGGATCTCAACGGCCGCTCCGTGATCGTCACGACCGCGGACGGGCGAACCGTCCACGTCCCGAACATCAAGCTGCTCTCGGACATCCTCGTCAACGACTCGCGTCACGGCGCCCGGCGAAGCGAGGTGCAGGTGCGCATCGCCCGTGCCGCCGGCCGCGAGCTGTCGGCGGTGGTCGACCTGCTGACGGATGCTGCGGCCCAGGCGGACGGCGTGCATGCACGCGAGTCGGTTCACGCGCTCGTCCGCGAGATCTCGGCAGAGCGGTGGATCGTCCGGCTGCAGTTCTGGCATCATCCGCTGCACGGGGCCACCGTGACGTCCGACGTGATCACGGCCGTGGCCGATGCGCTGGGCGAAGCATCCATCGAAGGTGTCGTGACGGACAGTCCCGTTCCACCGCCGCTGGCTGCACCCGACCCGCTCTGAGATGTGGCACGGGAGGCACCGCCAGCCTTCGGCCACACTGTCGAGGAGGGACATGGTTGCCCACACGGAAGAAGGCGCCCCACCTCAGATCTGCTGAGGTGTGACGCCTTCTGCTTGCTCCCCGAGTTGGACTCGAACCAACAACCTGCCGGTTAACAGCCGGCTGCTCTGCCAATTGAGCTATCGAGGATCAGGCTTGTTGCCGAAGCAACTCGACAAGCTTAGCAAACGTCAAGAGGTGCGAATGACATCCGCGGCCGTTTCCGCGCCGCCGGGTGTGTCGCGTTCAGCGCCTCGAGTCCGCCTCGGCGTTCGGCACCCACAGCAGGTCGTCTCCGACACCTCGGGCGACGACATGTCCGCCGCGCAGCATGAGCGTCTCCGCTTTGAGCTCGCGGATGAACGCGGCGTCGTTCGTCACGAGCAGCGCACCCATCCCCTGCTCGGTGCGGCGACGGGTGATCGCGTCGAACACCACGGGGCGCACCTCGAGGTCGAGGTTCGCCAGCACCTCATCGGCGACCAGCACCTTCGGCTCCAGTACGAATGCCCGCGCGATCGCGACGCGCTGGCGCATCCCCGCGCTCAACTCGTACGGGAACCTGTCCGCCGTGCCCAACGGCAGGTGCAGCTCGTCGAGCAGTGTCGCGATGCGGATCGACAGGGCCCTGGAGTTGACCCTCTTCTCGCGGATGAGGATCGGCTCGGCGATCACCTCTGTCACCGTCAGGCTCGGCGGGAGCGTCGCTCCGGCCCCCTGCGGAACGAAACCGCTGAGGTAGGTCAGCTCGCGGTGCCGGCGTCCCGGCTTGCGCACATCCACGCCGCACACCTCTGCTGTGCCGCCCACGATCCGGACGGACGGGTCGGTCGACCCGGCGAGAGCGGCGACCAGCGTGGACTTCCCCGAACCAGTGGGTCCGGCGACGCACAGCAGTCCGCCGGGGCGGATCTGGAAGGTCACACCGTCCACCGCTCGGGTGGCACCGCCGTGTCCGATCCGGTCGATCACCAGATCCGAGCAATCGATCACGTTCGGAGAGGGAGACCGGCGAGACATGCGTCCATCCTCCCTTGGCTTCACTGCAGCGAGCCGTTACGACTCGGTGAAACGACGACGTTCGAGATCGATGTCGCGCAATCGGACGCGCAGCGCTCTGCCGCCGTCGGATTCGGCGGGCACCCGCTGCACGGCACCCAGAAGCTCCTGCTTCTCCTGCTCGAGCGCGCGGACGATCAATCGCCGTGACAGATCGGTCGTCGACGCCACGGCGCCCTCTTCATTGCGCGCCGGGAACGATGTCATGAGCAGTTCGCCCGCCAGCGCACGATACGGCTCGCGCACGGAGTTCACGGCATCCATCACCCAACCGGGCTTCGCGCGATCCGCATCGACGACGGCCTGGCGCACCGCTTCGAGGGCCGGGTTGCGGAAAGACTGGCCGAGAGCCCGCGTGAGCAGTTCCGCATCGACCTGGTGACCGTACTGGAGGGTTCCGATGAGCGTGTCCCGTTCGAGCGCGACATCGGCTGTGCGGGGCAGGCTCGCGATGGTGACGGCTTCGATCACCGGCGTCGCCGGTGCGCCGTCGGATGCCGTTGCGGTCGCCTCTCGCCGCGCCGGCGCATGCGGGACACCGCGTGCGGCGCGCTCGACCTCGGCGTGCACGTCGGTCGGATCCATACCGAGCCTGCGTGCCAGCACCCGCTCGTAACCCGGGCGCAGCAGCCGGTCGCGGATCTCCGCCACGATCGGCGCCGCGGCGCGAAGCGCGCCGACCCGGCCCTCGACCGTCGAGAGATCGAAGCCGGCGAGCTTGCGATCGATCGCGAACTCGAACATCGGCTGCTTGGCATCCATGAGAGCGCGCACCGCGGCATCCCCGCGCTGCAGCCGGAGATCGCACGGGTCGAGTCCGTCGGGGGCGACCGCGACGAAGGTCTGTGCGTTGAACCGGTCATCCTCGGTGAACGCGCGCAGCGCGGCCTTCTGGCCTGCCTCGTCGCCGTCGAACGTGAACACGACCTCACCGGCGCCGGAGTCGTCGCCCATGACCCGCCGGAGCACCTTGATGTGGTCGGTGCCGAACGCCGTCCCGCAGGTCGCGATCGCCGTGGTGAGACCGGCGAGGTGGCACGCCATCACGTCGGTGTACCCCTCGACGACGACCACTCGGCGCGGGTCGCCGCGGGAGATGTCGCGCTTGGCGAGATCCAGGCCGTAGAGCACCTGCGCCTTCTTGTAGATCGGGGTCTCCGGGGTGTTCAGGTACTTCGGCCCCTGGTCATCGTCGAACAGCTTGCGAGCTCCGAAGCCGATCGTCTGACCGGTGACGTCTCTGATCGGCCAGACCAGCCGTCCGCGGAATCGGTCGTACACGCCGCGCTGTCCCTGCGACAGGAGTCCGGCAGCGAGCAGTTCCTCGCGACTGAACCCCTGCGCGGTCATCGCCTTGAGCAGACCGTCCCATCCTCGGGGGGCGAACCCCACGCCGAAGTGCGCGGCCGCACCCGCATCGAAGCCGCGTTCGCCGAGGAAGCGCCGGCCGGTCTCGGCATCCGCGGTGAGCAGCTGCGCGCGGAAGAACTCGGCCGCAGCCGTGTTCGCGGCGTACAGTCGGCTGCGTCCGCTCGTCTCCGGCGCGGCGCCGCCGTCCTCGTAGTGCAGCGAGTACCCGACCCGGCCGGCGAGTCGCTCCACGGCCTCGGTGAAGCTGACGTGGTCCATCTCGCGGAGGAACGAGTACACGTCCCCCGACGCGCCGCAGCCGAAGCAGTGGTAGTAGCCCACCTGCGGGCGCACATGGAAACTCGGACTCTTCTCGTCGTGGAAAGGGCACAGACCCTTGAGAGAACCGACACCGGCCGACTTCAGCGCGACCCGCTCCCCCACGATGTCCGCGATGTTGATCCTGGCCTTGACCTCGTCGACGTCTGCCTGACGGATGCGGGGCATCAGTGCGCCCTTTCGGGGACCGCGCGGACCGCGCCGTGCGCTGCCCGGGGCCGCACATGCCGCGGCGACCAGATCCCCACCTCGGCCGGGTCGATGTCCCCGACGAGACGGGAGTGCCAGTCCAGAGCGGTCTGGTCGGTGAGGCTGGCGATCTGGTCCACGACGACTCTGGCGCGCGCGGCATCCGTCGGCGCATCCAGGAAGTCCGCCGCGAAGGCGGGCTCGAGCACGTCGGCACCGGCGGTCCACAGCGTGTCCGTCGACCAGAGCGCGTCGGCGAGACGCTTGAGCACGCGGCGCTGCTCCTTGTACACGCCGCGGCGCGCGTCGATCGTGACGATGGCCTGACCCATGATCCCCTTGAGGACCGCGATCTCGACCTCGATGACGCGGGGCACGACGACGTGCGCGTTGTACCGTGCCAGTGCTGGTCCGGCATAGGCTTCCCGCGTCGCGGAGACGGCGGCGCGGGCGAACCGGCCGATCATGTCGCTCGTGAGGTTCTTCAGCCGGGCCAGGTCGCGGCGCGAGCGATCGAAGGATCGCAGCCACATCGGCTGGCGGGTCAGACGGTAGAGCCCGTCCGCCAGCTCCTCGCGGGTGTAGTCGTAGCCGACCCACTGCTGCACGCGCCCGACGAGCGCGTGATGCTCGGCCGGATCGGACAGCTGCGCGACGTCGAGGTAGCCGTTGACGATCGCGTCCTCGAAATCGTGCACCGAGTAGCCGATGTCATCGGACAGGTCCATGATCTCGGCCTCGATGCAGCGCAGGCGCCCTGGAGCTCCGTCGCGCATCCAGCGGAACACGTCCTCGTCCTCGGGATAGACGCCGAACTTCAGTCGCCCCCCTGGATCGGGGATCGGGCTGTCGACGGTCCACGGGTACTTGCAGGTCGCGTCGAGGCTGGCCCTGGTCAGGTTGAGGCCGACCGATCGGTCGTCGTCATCGAGCACCTTGGCTTCGAGCCGTGTGAGGATGCGCAGCGATTGCGCGTTGCCCTCGAAGCCGCCGATGGGCTCCGCCCACTCGTTGAGCGCTCGTTCGCCGTTGTGGCCGAACGGAGGGTGGCCGAGATCGTGGCTGAGGCATGCCGTGTCCACGACATCAGCCGAGACGCCGAGCGCGATCGCGAGTTCGCGCCCCACCTGGGCGACTTCGAGCGAGTGCGTGAGGCGATTGCGGGCGAAGTCGGCGGTGCTCGCGGGGCTCAGCACCTGGGTCTTGGCGGCGAGGCGTCGAAGCGCGGCCGAGTGCAGCACGCGGGCGCGGTCGCGGGCGAAGTGATCGCGCTCCGAGCGGTGGGTCTCCGCGAAGAAGCGCTCGGTGTCGTGCGCGTCGTAGCCGTCGACGCGACCCAATCGATCCGGTTGCGCGTCGCCCAGCGAGTCAGCCGCCACTGTTCTCGATCTCCGCTCCTCGCAGCATCTGCCGGGTGTCGTCGGCGACATCGCGCGAGTCCAGCCACTTGTCCGGAAGGGCAGGGCGCTTCGGGTGGCCGGCACGGCCGCGCTGGCCCTCGGCATCCGCACCGGGGTAGGGCGCGTCGCGATCAAGCTGGCACAGCAGGTCGTCCATCTGCGCCAGGCTCTCGACCTTCGCCAGGGCCGTACGCAGTTCGCCGCCGACCGGGTAGCCCTTGAAGTACCAGGAGACGTGCTTGCGGATGTCACGGCACCCGCGGTCCTCGTCCTCGAAGAACTCCACGAGCAGGTCGGCGTGACGGCGGAAAGCGTCCGCGACGAACCCGAGCGTCGCGTCGACAGGTCGGGACTCGGCGCCGAACGCCGCGGCGAGGTCGCCGAACAGCCAAGGGCGGCCGAGGCATCCGCGGCCGACCACGACGCCGTCGCAGTCGGTCTCAGCCATCATCCGCACGGCGTCGTCGGCCGACCAGATGTCGCCGTTGCCGAGCACCGGGATACTCGTGACGGCATGCTTCAGCTCGCCGATGGCGTTCCAGTCAGCGTGGCCGGAGTAGAACTCGCTCGCCGTGCGCGCATGCAGCGCGACGGCGGCGGCACCGGCATCCTCGGCGGCGCGGCCGGCGTCGAGGAACGTGAGATGGTCGCGGTCGATGCCCTTGCGCATCTTGACCGTCAATGGGATGGGACCCGCGGCCTTCACCGCCTGATCGACGATGTCTGCGAACAGTTGCGTCTTCCAGGGCAGAGCCGCACCGCCGCCTTTTCGGGTGACCTTGGGTACCGGGCAGCCGAAGTTGAGGTCGATGTGGTCGGCGTGGTCTTCGGCCACGATGATGCGCACCGCCTCGGCGATCGTCTTCGGGTCGACGCCGTAGAGCTGGATCGAACGCGGTGTCTCGGACTCGTGGTGACGGATCAGACGCATCGTGACGTCGTTGCGCTCGACGAGCGCGCGCGAGGTGATCATCTCGCTGACGTACAGGCCGGCACCGTATTCGCGGCAGAGTCGACGGAACGCCGTGTTCGTGATCCCGGCCATGGGGGCGAGGACGACGGGCACGTCGATGTCGATCGGCCCGATGCGCAGGGAACGCGCTGGTGCAGTGGCGAGACTCATATCCCCTCCATTCTCCCATCCTCCGGAGCCGGTGCGGCACAGGCGACTTAGGCTGTGGATATGACCGATCAGAGCGTGCGCCAGATCCCCTTCACGGATGCCGAGGGAACCAGCAGGACCCTCGACGACTACGCGGCCGACGTGCTGCTCGTCGTCAACGTCGCCTCGAAGTGCGGCCTGACCCCGCAGTACGAGCAGTTGGAGCAGCTCCAGCGCACGTACGGAGAGCGCGGATTCACCGTGGTCGGCTTCCCGTGCAACCAGTTCATGGGGCAGGAACCCGGTTCGATCGACACGATCCTGGAGTTCTGCTCGACCACGTACGGCATCAGCTTCCCCATCAACGACAAGGTGAAGGTGAACGGCCGCAACGCCACCGAGCTGTACAAGCAACTGAAGCAGACTCAGGATGCCGGCGGGAAGTCCGGACGCGTCGAGTGGAACTTCGAGAAGTTCCTCGTGAGCCCCGACGGCTCCGTTCAGCGGTTCCGTCCGAAGCAGCGCCCGGACGACCCTGAGATCGTGTCGGCGATCGAGACGGCGCTGGCGCGCTGATCGCAGTCCGGCCTCAGACCGCCGCGGCGGCCTCGGGCTCGGCCTGATCACGCTTGGACCAGAGGTCGCGCAGCACGCTCTCGAACGTGGTCGGAGGCTGCGCGCCCGAGATGCCGTACTGACCGTCGATCACGAAGAAGGGTACGCCCTGGATCCCGTAGGCCTGCGCCTGCGCCTGATCCTGACGGACGGCGGGGAGGTAGGTCGCGGCTTCCAGCGCCTTGCGGGTCTCCTCGGCATCCAGCCCGACTTCGACAGCGAGCTCGACGAGGTCGTCGATGCGACCGACGTGCTTGCCCTCGGTGAAGTACGCGGACATCAGGCGCTCCTCCATCTCGTGCTGGAGGCCGTTCGCCTTGGCGTGATGGAGCAGCTCGTGCGCCTTGACCGTGTTGGTGTGCTGCAGCAGATCGAAGCGGTACTCGAGACCCGCCTTCTGCGCGATACCGGTGACGTTCGCGAGCATCTGCTCGACCTGCTCACGCGGCATCCCCTTGTGTCCGGCGAGGAAGTCGATCTCGTCGCCGTCGAAGTCGACGGGGGTGTCGGGGGAAAGCTCGAAGGAGTGGAACGTGATGTTCACCTCTGGTGCGTCGTCGTCGCCGGCGACGGCTTCGAGCCCCTTCTCGAGATTGCGCTTGCCGATGTAGCACCAGGGGCAGGCGATGTCGGACCAGATGTCGATCGAGATGGGTTCAGTCACATCTGTAGTCAACCCGATGCAGGCGGCGGGTATTCCTCCGATCGGTGCGACGAATCACGAATGCGGTGACGAATCACGGACAGCTCGGCGCCAGCCCGTTCGTGATTCGTCATCGCGTTCGTCGATCGTCGCCGGTTGCTACGCTCTTCGAATGCTCTCGTTCGACGACCCGATGCCGTCCGGTGCCGAGCGGGTGCTGGTGGCCGGTGTCACCGGGTCGGGGAAGACCACGTTCGCCGCGCGTCTGGCCGAGGAGTGGGACCTGGGTCACGTCGAGATCGATGCCCTGTTCCACGGACCGGAGTGGACGCCGCGTCCGGAGTTCCTCGACGACGTGCGTGCCTTCGCCGCCGAGGAGCGCTGGGTCACGGAGTGGCAGTACACGAGCAAGGGCACGGACGAGATCCTCGCTCCGCGCGCGGACCTGCTGATCTGGCTTGACTACCCGTGGTCGCTCGTCCGCGGGCGGCTCGTGCGCCGGACGATGAAGCGCCGCATCCTGCGCACTCGTCTCTGGAACGGAAACGTGGAACCGGCGATCTGGACCCGTGATGCCTGGACCGGCGAGAACGACATCCTGCGCTGGCAGTCCAGCACCCGATACAAGTGGGACGAACGGATGCCGGATATCGCCGCGCGCTTCCCTCACCTGAGGATCGTGCGACTGCGGCATCCCCGCGAGGCGGATGCCTGGTTGACTTCCCCACGGATCGACGCAACGTGAGCGCGTTCCTCTCCGCCGCCGACCCCATCCCCTCCACACCGCAGCGCGTGCTCGTCGCCGGGGTCACCGGGTCGGGGAAGACGACGTTCGCACGGCGTCTCGCCTCCGTCTGGGGGTTGCGTCACGTCGAGATCGATGCCCTGTTCCACGGGCCGGAGTGGACGCCGCGTCCGGAGTTCCTCGATGACGTCCGCGCGTTCGCCGCCGAGGAGCGCTGGGTCACGGAGTGGCAGTACACGAGCAAGGGAACTGATGCGTTTCTGCCGCCGCGCGCACAACTCGTGGTGTGGCTCGACTACCCGTACCGGGTCGTGCGCTCACGCCTGCTGCGACGGACGCTCGGCCGCAGCATCCTGCGCACCGAGATGTACAACGGCAACCTCGAGCGCCCGATCTGGCGCCTGCTCGCCACACGAGACCCCGACGAGAACATCCTCGCCTGGCAGACGAAGACGCTCGGGCACTGGGCAGAGCGGATGCCGGGATACGCCGAACGCTTCCCGCACCTGACGATCGTGCGGCTTCGGCATCCCCGCGAAGCGGACGCCTGGTTGGCACGCGCATCGGCTGGCGCAGCGAACTAGCGTGCCTCGTTCGGCGCGTCGACGGCGCCGCCGAAGCGCCGATCGCGCGACAGGTAGACCTCGATCGCCCGCCACAGCTCCTGACGGGAGAAGTCTGGCCAGAGAGTGTCGAGGAACACCATCTCGGCGTACGCCGACTGCCACAGCAGGAAGTTGGAGGTGCGCTGCTCCCCCGAGCTGCGCAGGAACAGATCCACGTCCGGCATGTCCGGCACGTACAGGTGCCGGCGGATCATCTTCTCGCTGATCGCATTGGGCTTCACGCGCCCGGCCTTGACCTCCTCGGCGAGGGACCGCATCGCGTCGACGAGTTCGATCCGTCCGCCGTAGTTCACGCACATCGTGAGCGTCAGCACGTCATTGCCCCGGGTGAGCTGCTCGGCGTACTGCAGCTCCTTGATGACCGAGCCCCACAGCCGCGGCTTGCGCCCTGCCCATCGGACGCGCACGCCCCACTCGTTGAGCTGATCGCGCCGACGGTGCAGGACATCCCGGTTGTAACCCATGAGGAAGCGGACCTCCTCGGGCGATCGGGCCCAGTTCTCCGTCGAGAACGCGTACACCGACAGATGCTTCACCCCGGCCTGGATCGCGCCGGCGACGACGTCGAGGAGCACCTCCTCGCCCGCCTTGTGGCCCTCGATGCGGCTGAGCCCGCGCCGGTTGGCCCAGCGTCCGTTGCCGTCCATCACGATCGCGACGTGCTCCGGCACCTTCGGGAAAGCCGGCGGGTGCACTCCGGTCCAATCCAGCGGACGGTACGCGACCGCATCCTTGTGCGTGTACGGCTTCGGAGTCACCGTGCTCCCTCTCCTGTGGTGCTGCTCACGTGAGCGAGCGAACGGATCCCGCGCTCGAGATGCCACTGCGCATAGGCCGCGATCACACCGGAAGCCGCGGCCCCATCAGCGCCTGGCGCCGCGTCGATCTCGTCCCACTCCCCCGCCATCAGCGCACGCAGCAGGCTCGATGTTGAGGGGGCGATGCGCGGGCTGCCGGCCGGCGCGCAGTCGGCGCACACCGTGCCGCCGAGCTGACCGACGAACGACGAGTGCGGGCCGGGCTTCGAGCACCGGGCGCAGTCCGTCAAGGACGGCGCCCAGCCCGACAGCGCCATGACGCGCAGCAGATAGGAGTCCAGGATGCTGCGGGGAGCGTGCTCTCCGCGTGAGAGGGCGCGCAGCCCGCCGACCAGCAGCAGGTACTGATCGCCCGTCGCCTCGGAGTCGCTCAGGCGGTCGGCCGTCTCGACCATCGCGCTCGCCGAGGTGAACCGGTCGTAGTGCACGGCGATGTCGGTGCCGTAGGAGCCGAGCGACTCGGCCTGCTGCACGATGTCGAGCGATCGCCCCTGGTACAGCTGCACGTCCGCGACCATGAACGGCTCGAGCCGTGCGCCGAACTTCGACGAGGTGCGCCGAACGCCCTTGGCGACCGCTCGGATCTTCCCGTGGCGTCGCGACAGCATCGTGACGATGCGATCCGCCTCACCGAGTTTGTGGGTGCGCAGGATCACCGCTTCGTCTCGATATGTGGGCACTGTCCGATTATCCTCCGCTCACGGGAGAATGGACCCGTGACCGAACCGCTCTTCACCATTCCGCTCTGGGCCGATCTGCTCGGAGTCGGCCTCGGCGGCATCCAGGGGGCGATGTTCGCCTCCGGATTCCAGGGTCAACGACGCCTGGATCTGCTGGGTGTCACCATCATCGGCATCCTGATCGGCATGGGCGGCGGCCTCATCCGCGATCTGCTGCTGGGGCAGCCCCCGGCGACGCTCCAGAACAACTGGTATCTGGTCACCGCCGCCGGGGCCGCCATCATCGGCATGCTCTTGGCAGGCCTGCTGAGCCGGGCGAACGCGATCATCGTGGGTCTCGATGCCGTGGTCATCGGCATGTTCGGTGCTTTTGGCACGAGCAAGGCACTGGGTCTGGGGGTTCCTCCGGTGCCTGCGGTCTTCATCGGGGTGTGCGCCGCCGTCGGCGGCAGCATCCTGCGGGACGTCATCATGGGCCTGCCCGTGGCGATCATGCACGTCGGCTCGCTCTACGCGGTGGCCGCCGGCGTCGGATGCACGGTGATCGTGCTCCTGCACGCCGTCGGCGTCGACATCGTCACCGCAGGTGTGATCGGGATCGTGGCCACCGCGATCATCCGCGTGCTCGCGGTGATCTTCGACCTGTCGCTGCCGGAGCAGCGCCGGATCTACCGCCGCAAGGTCGCGGCGGAGACCGGGACGATCCCGATCGTCAAGCCCTGAGACCTCTCAGACGGCGACGAGCTCCTGCGCGTCCTCACGCGCACGGATCGAGCGGTTGACCGCCGACACGATCGCCTTGAGGGATGCCGTGGAGATGTCGCCGTCGATCCCGACGCCCCACAGGCGATCGCCCTCGACCTGCAGCTCCACGTAGGCCGCCGCCTGAGCATCCCCTCCGGTGGAGAGCGTGTGCTCGACGTAGTCGTACAGCGAGATGTCGAAGCCGCGCGACCGGATGATCTCGAGGAACGCCGCGATCGGACCGTTGCCGTGTCCGACCTCGTCGCTCGCCGCCTCGCCGTCGCGCAGACGCACGTTCAGCTCGACGTCACCGGTCATCTCGCTCGCGGTGCGCGTCGCCAGCAGCTCGAAGCGCCCCCACTTGTCGGCGACATCCGGAGACGGAAGGTACTCGTCGCTGAAGATCGACCAGATCGCGTCGCTGGTGACCTCGCCGCCCTCGGCATCCGTCTTGGCCTGCACGACCCCCGAGAACTCGATCTGCAGCTTGCGGGGCAGATCCAGGGAGTGGTCGGCCTTGAGCAGGTAGGCGACGCCGCCCTTGCCGGACTGCGAGTTCACGCGGATCACGGCCTCGTACGAACGGCCGAGGTCCTTCGGGTCGATGGGCAGGTACGGGACCGCCCACTCGATGTCGTCGACCGACACGCCCTGCTGCTCGGCCCGGGCGGCCATGGACTCGAAGCCCTTCTTGATCGCGTCCTGGTGCGATCCGCTGAAGGCGGTGAACACGAGGTCGCCGCCCCACGGGCTGCGCTCCGGCACCGGCAGCTGGTTGCAGTACTCGACGGTGCGCTTGACCTGGTCGATGTCGCTGAAGTCGATCTGCGGGTCGATGCCCTGCGTGAACAGGTTCACGCCCAGCGTGATCAGGTCGACGTTGCCGGTGCGCTCGCCGTTGCCGAACAGGCATCCCTCGATGCGGTCGGCGCCGGCCATGTAGCCGAGTTCGGCCGCGGCGACCGCTGTGCCGCGGTCGTTGTGCGGGTGCAGCGACAGGATGACGTTCTCACGATGCGCGAGGTGGCGGTTCATCCACTCGATCGAGTCGGCGTACACGTTCGGCGTCGCCATCTCAACGGTCGCCGGAAGGTTGATGATGACCTTGCGATCGGGACTCGGCTGGAGCACCTCGATGACGGCGTTGCACACGTCGACGGCGTATTCGAGTTCGGTGCCCGTGTAGCTCTCCGGCGAGTACTCGTAGTACACCTGCGTCTCGGGGATGCGCTTCTCGAACTCGCGGCACAGGCGAGCGCCCTCGAGCGCGATCTGCTTGACGCCCTCCCGATCGGAGCGGAACACCACCTCGCGCTGCAGCACGCTCGTCGAGTTGTAGAAGTGCACGATGGCCTGCTTGGCGCCGGCGATCGACTCGTAGGTGCGCTCGATCAGGTGCTCACGGCACTGGGTCAGCACCTGGATCGTCACGTCATCGGGGATGAGATCCTCTTCGATCAGCTGACGGACGAAGTCGAAATCGGTCTGGCTGGCCGACGGGAAGCCGACCTCGATCTCCTTGTATCCCATGCTCACGAGCAGCTCGAACATGACGCGCTTGCGCTCGGGGGACATCGGATCGATGAGGGCCTGGTTGCCGTCGCGGAGGTCGACGGCGCACCAGCGAGGCGCCTGGGTGATGCGGGCGTCCGGCCAGGTGCGGTCCGGAAGGTCGACGGTGATCTGCTCGTGGAACGGCCGGTACTTGTGGATCGGCATCGTGGACGGGCGCTGAGTGTTCTGCATGATGGGCTTCTTCTCTTCGTCAATGTGATCGGGCCAACACAAGCGCCGCGACGAGGAAGGCCCTATTGTCAGGACTCGTCGCGGCAGCTAAGAAGAAGCAGACCGCCGAAAGGCATGCCGCCATAGTAACAGGGCATCACGGATGCGACGACTCCGGTGAGACGATCGAATGCACGCAGACACTGAAGGATATGAGCAGAATGCACATCCGTCCGTCGGCCGTCGGACTCGCCCTGATCGGAATGCTCGCCGTCAGCGCCTGCGCCGCGTCACCGGGCACCCCCGCTCCGGTGAGCTCCGACGCCCCCTCCGGTCAGAGCCTCGGCTCGCTGATGCCAGGACCACCGAACGCGCCGGTCATCGGCACCGGGACCGTGATGGACATCGGCGGTGACGTGAAGCTCTGCCTCGGTCCGGTGGCCGAATCGTATCCGCCGCAGTGCTCGGGCATTCCCATGATCGGGTGGAGCTGGGACGGCGTGGACGGCAGCGAACAGGTCGACGACGTGCGCTGGGGCGCCTACGCCGTCACCGGCGAGTTCGACGGCGAGGCCCTCACCGTGACGGAGGCGCCCACATCGCTCGCGCTCTACGACCCGATGCCGATGGACGAGCAGACCGATGGTCAGGGATCGAAGACACCAGCGGAGCTTCAAGAGATCCAGGATGAGATCGTCACCCGTTTCTCGAGTGCACCCGAGATGCTGCTGGCCTCGTGGCCCGCGGACGGCGTCCTCGTGGTGGACGTCGTCTGGGACGACGGAACGCGGCAGCAGGCCGCGGACGACGACTTCGGAGCGGATGCCGTGGCCATCCGCTCCGCACTGCGCGAAGTCGAGTGATCAGCAGATCAGGAGACGCAGGAGATGCGGCTCACCGTGCCGTACACGTTCGTCCAGTTGCCCGCGTACGCCGTCGCGCGCACCGTCGTGCCGTATTTGGCCTGCATGTAGCCGCTGGAGCGCGCATCCGCGATGGAGCGCACCGTGAAGGTGCCGACCGGGAACGACGTGTTGCAGGTTCCCCAGCTCAGCTTGGCGCCGTTCGTACCGGACAAGGAGAATGCGCAGACTTTGCCCGTGGCGCAGGCGCCGACGGAGGCGATCGCCGACGAACGTGCGGAGTACGAGTCGGCCTGCGGTGCGGCGACCGTCATCTCCATGTCGAGCTCGGGCCACACGGCGTGGTACGCGTCGAGCACGACACCGCCGGGAACCGCGTCGAGCATGGCGGCGATCTGGGGATCCGGTTCGACTGCCGTCTCCGCTGCTGCCGCTGCCGGTGCGCCGAACGCACCGGCGATCAGGATGGCCGCGCCCGCCAGGGCGGTCGTGATCGCTCGCTTCATCGAGAACTCCTCAGTTTCAGAACCACAGGTCGTACATGACGACGGCGCCCTCCGGGATGATGCCGTCCGCCGAGCCCTGCTCGGACTCGACCCCCACGATTCGGCCGGACTCCGTACTGATCAGAACCGTCTCATCCGTTCCGTCCGCCGAAGCCGGCACGCTCAGAGCGTACACCGGACGCCCGAGGCGATCCGTGCTCTCGCCGAGCACGCTCACGCCGTCTTCGGCATCGAGCATCTCAAGCAGGACCGCATGCTGCGCGTCGGTGAGCGTCCACTGATCGAGTGCCGTCACCACGGAGTCGACGAGCTGCGAGGCATCCGGATCCGCGGGCATCCCATAGGCCGTGAGCATCGCGAGCACGTCGGCTGCGCTGTCGCCCGGCGGCTCGACGACCGGCGTGCCGAACTCACCCGGCGCCATCTCGAGGTCGAACAGAACCTCGTCACCAGGGACCGCTTCGGCGGATTCGTCCGGTGCATCACCGGGCCAGTACGACTCTCCGGCGACCGTGACGAGTCGACCGGAGAGGTCCTCGTGCCAGGTCAAAGAGGAGAACTGCGGGACGACGGCCGTCTGCTGCTCGTCGACATCGACCGCCAGTGCCCAGATCGCGGATTCCACCGACCGCTGAGGGTCAGCGGGCCCAGAACCATCGGCGAGGAGAGCAGTCGCCCGCTCCACCACCTGCTGCGTGCTGCCCGCCACCGTGAAGGTGAGCGGCTCCGGCGTCACTGCCACGGCCTGCCCGGCCGGCGTCACCAGCCCGAACACGACGACGCCGGCCGCGGCTGTCGCCGTGAGCGCGGATGCCCACGCGACCCGCGCCGTCCGACGCGGCTCGCGGTGCTGCGGACGTGGTCCTGTCCTGATGATGCGCTCACGCATCCTGATCGCCGCTGCGTCGAGCTCGGCATCTCTCGGCGTCCTCGCCGGGTTCGCGTCGATCAGCAGACGCGTCAACGCGTCGTCGTCCAGCACTGTCACCACTACGACTCACCCTCCAGTGCATCGCGCAGCGTGTCCCGCGCCCGCCGAAGCGTGGCGCGCACCGCCCCCGGCCGGCTGCGCATGACTTCTCCGGTCTCTCCGACGGAGAGACCGTCCCAATACATCAGGACGACGACCCTGCGCTCGCGCTCACTCAGCTGCGCCATCGCGTGGAGGACGTCCCGACGGTCGAGAGTACTCCCTTCGACCTGATTGGTCACGACATTCTTCTGCACGGCCTCCAGCACGGGCTCGCGAACATCACCGCGACGGCGTCGCTCGCGCAGAACGCCTTCCGCGATGCGCAGCAACCAGGTGAGCCCGCCGGGCCGTGCCACGCGCAGCCGCTCCCAGGCGAGCTGGAAGACCTCCGCCACGACCTCGTACACCTCGGCATCCACACCGAGGTAGCACTCGACGTGCCGCGTGACGGGCAACCAGTATTCGGAGAAGAGCCGATCGAAGACGCGGCGCTTCTCCGCCTGACGCTGCTCCGACCGGGTGCTCAGAATCCCAGCCGTCCCAGCTGCTTCGGGTCACGCTGCCATTCCTTCGCGACCTTGACGTGCAGGCCGAGGAAGACCCTCGTGCCGAGCAGCTCTTCGATCGCTCCGCGTGACCGAGCACCGACGTCCTTGAGACGCGAGCCCTTGTGCCCGATGATGATCGCCTTCTGGCTGTCCCGCTCGACGACGATCTGCGCGTGGACGTCCGTCAGGTCGCTGTCCTCCCGACGCGCGATGTCGTCGACGACCACGGCGATGGAGTGCGGCAGCTCGTCGCGGACGCCTTCCAGCGCCGCCTCGCGGATGATCTCCGCGATGCGGTCGTCGGTCGACTCATCCGTCGTGACGCCCTCGGGATACAGTGCCGGCCCCTCGGGCATGAGCTGCAGGATCTCGTCCGCGAGGACGTCCAGCTGCTCGTGGGTGAAAGCCGACAGCGGGATCACGGCATCCCAGTCCTCGCGCAGAGCATCGACCTCCATGAGGCGCGCCGTGATCTCGTCGCGACTCGCAGCATCCGTCTTCGTCACGATCGCGATCTTCTTCGCGCGCGGGTACCCGTCCAGCGACGCGGCGATGCGCCGGTCGCCCGGCCCGACCTTCTCCGTGGCCGGCACGCAGAAGCCGATGACGTCGACGTCACCGAGCACCTGCTCGACGAGGTCGTTGAGACGCTCGCCGAGCAGCGTGCGCGGCTTGTGGATGCCGGGGGTGTCGACGATGACCAGCTGACCGTCCGGACGATTGAGGATGCCGCGGATCGCGCGCCTCGTCGTCTGAGGCTTCTCGCTGGTGATGGCGATCTTCTCCCCCACCAGGGCGTTGGTGAGCGTGGACTTGCCCACGTTCGGACGCCCGACGAAGGTCGTGAATCCGCTCCGGGAGTGGTCAGTCATCGTTGTCTCCTTCATCGGGTTCCGCAGCGCGCTCCACGAACACGGTCGCGATTCCACGCCCGCGCCCTCGTGATGCGCCGCCGGTCAGGACGAGCCCGCCCAGCACCGCCGTCGCACCCGGCTGCGGGATCTGGCCGAGCGCCTTGCCCAGCAGGCCGCCGATCGAGTCGACGTCCTCGTCTTCGAGTTCGATGCCGAACAGATCGCCGACGTCCTCGAGCGGAAGGCGTGCGCTCACACGATACCGCCCATCGCCGAGCGCCACGACCTCCGCGGGGCCGTGGTCGTACTCGTCGGCGATCTCGCCGACGAGCTCTTCGATGAGATCCTCCAGGGTCACGAGCCCCGAGATCCCGCCGTGCTCGTCGATCACGATGCACACGTGGACCGCATCGCGCTTCATCTGCTGCAGCAGAGTCTCCGCGCGCATCGATTCGGGGACGAAGGTCGCCGGCCGGGCGATCGGACGCACCGGGACGCCGCGCCACGCGTTCTCGTCGCGGTACGCGAACTGGACGAGGTCCTTCAGGTACAGCACGCCGACCACATCGTCCGCGTCGTCATCCACGACCGGCATCCGCGAGACGCCGCGGCTGAGGAACAGCTCCATCGCGTCGCTCGTGGTGGCCGCGGCATCCACCGCCAGCATCTCGGTGCGCGGCACCATGACGGCGCGCACGAACTGATCGGTGAAGTCGAACACGGAGTGGATGAGGTCGCGGTCGTCCTCCTCGATGAGGTCGTTCGACGCGGCCTCATCGACCATGCTCAGCAGCTGGTCCTCACTGGTGAACGAGCTGCGACCAGCACCGGGCGCCACCCGGTTGCCGAGAGCGACGAGCCCCTGTGCCAGCGGTCCGAGGATGATCCGCAGCCCGCGCACGATGGGCGCACAGGCGCGCAGCAGTCCTGGCGCCCTGTGGCGGCCGACCGAACGGGGGCTCGCGCCGACGAGGACGAACGTGATGCCGGTCATCAGGACGGCCGCGGCGAGCATCGCCCACCAGATGTTGCCGATGAGATTCGTGAAGGCGACGGTCACGAGGACCGCGGCGGTCGTCTCGGCGAGCACGCGGATGAACGCGACCGCGTTGACGTGCACGTCGGGGTCCTCGGCGATCAGGCGCAACGAGGCCGCGTTGCGGCCCTGCTCGCCCAGCTCTTCCAGGTCCGACCGCGATGTGACGCCGAACGCCGCATCTATCGCCGACATAAGGCCACCGAAGGCGACCAGCAGGACAGCCGCGATCAGCAGCAGAGTCTCGGTCATCGGCCGCGTTCGGCGCGGGCGAACCCGACGATCAGCTCCTTCTGAAGCCCGAACATCTCACGCTCCTCGTCGGGTTCTGCGTGGTCGAATCCGAGCAGGTGCAGCAGCCCGTGCGTGGTGAGCAGGATCAACTCGTCCATCAGCGTGTGCCCCGCAGCCTGCGCCTGGGTCTCTGCCACCTGCGGGCACAGCACGATGTCGCCGAGGAGGCCGGGTGCGGTCGGGCGGTCCTCGGTACCGGGGCGCAGCTCGTCCATCGGGAAGCTCAGGACGTCCGTGGGGCCGGGTTCGTCCATCCACTGCACGTGCAGGGCCTCCATCGCACCCTCGTCCACCAGCACGATCGCGACCTCGGCATCCGGACTGACGTGCAACTGAGCCAGGTTGAAGTCGGTGAGACGCTGCAGCACGGTCTCGTCGACCTCGATGGCCGACTCGTTGTTGATCTCGATCATGACAGTCCTCGCTTCGGCATCCGGTCCCTGGGTCCGGGTCGCAGACCCGTTCGTCGCTCCGCGCGGTTCGCGAACTCGTGCGCCTGGTCGCGCTCCACCTTGGCGGCCGTGCGCTGCTCGTCGTACTCGCTGTACGCGTCGACGATGCGCCCGACCAGCGAGTGGCGCACGACGTCGTCGCTGGTGAGCCGCGAGAAGTGGATGTCGTCGATCTCCTTGAGAACGCGTGTGACCAGTCTCAGCCCCGAGGCGCCCTGGGGCAGATCCACCTGGGTGATGTCACCGGTGACGACCATCTTCGTCCCGAATCCGAGACGGGTCAGGAACATCTTCATCTGCTCAGGGGTGGTGTTCTGCGCCTCGTCCAGCACGACGAAGGAGTCGTTGAGCGTCCGCCCGCGCATATAGGCGAGCGGTGCCACCTCGATCGTTCCCGTTGCCATGAGGCGTGGCACGATCTCGGGGTCCATCATCTCGTTGAGCGCGTCGTACAGTGGACGCAGGTACGGGTCGATCTTGTCCGTCAGCGTGCCGGGCAGGAAGCCGAGCCGCTCGCCCGCCTCGACCGCTGGGCGGGTCAGGATGATGCGCGCGACTTCCTTGCGCTGCAGCGCCTGGACGGCCTTCGCCATCGCCAGGTAGGTCTTGCCAGTACCGGCCGGGCCGATGCCGAAGACGATCGTGTTCTCCTCGATGGCGTCGACGTATTCCTTCTGGCCGAGCGTCTTGGGCCGGATCACCTTGCCCCGCGTGGACAGGATCGCCTCGCCGAGCACCTCGCTCGGGCGCGGTCCGCCCTCCTGGCGGAGCATGCGCGCTGAACTGGTGACGTCGCTGGGCGCGAGGTCGTGTCCTTGCCTGGTCATGGTGAGCAGCTCCTCGACGAGGGATCTGGCCGCGGCGACGCGGGTGGCATCGCCGGTCAGAGTTATCTCATTGCCCCGCACGAGCACCTGCACCTCCGGGTGCTCCTTCTCGAGCATCCGGAGCAGCCGATCCTGCGGACCGAGCAGCTGCACCATGGCGACGCCATCGGCATAGATGCGCTCTGTGGCGCCGTTCGTGTCGTCAGAAGCCAACGAGGTCGCTCTCTTCGAGGTTGCCGAGCACGTGTGCGTGCACGTGGAAAACGGATTGTGCGGCGCTGACGCCGTTGTTGAAGATCAGTCGGTACTCGCCGTTCGCGTGCTCGTCAGCGATGCGCTTGGCTGCGGCGACGATGTCTGCGAGCAGAGCCGGGTCACCGGCCGCGAGCTCGGTGACATCGCGGTACTGCTCGGTCTTGGGGATCACAAGCGCGTGCAACGGTGCCTGCGGGTTGATGTCACGGATCGCGAAGACCCGCTCGGTGTCGAGCAGGAACTCACCGGGGATGTCTCCGTTGAGGATGCGCGTGAAGATGGAGGGCTCCGTCATGCGTTCAGTCTATCCGCCGGGCCACGTCGGCGGCCGTGGTTCAGACCGCCCGCCCACCCGCACGCGTCATGTTCATCTGAACCACACGTTCGGGTCGGTCAGGCGCTCAGACGAAGTGATCCAGCACCCGGAGCGCCTCCGTGGCGCGATCAAGCGCAACCGCTGCGCGATCGGCCGGCTCGTGGGTCACCACCCATGGCAGATACTGCATCGCGATCTGCACTCGAGCCCACAAAGCACCGGTCACTTCTTCGACCGGGCTGAGCGGCACGCCCAGAGCTGACCGGACCGTCCGATACGCGGCGAGCACAGCGCCGTCCGGATCGGGACTGTTCATCAGATCGAGCATCGCCGACCCCACGCGGGCGCTCCCCCAGTCGATCAGTCGGCTGCCCTTCTCCCCGACCAGCACGTTCCCACCATGCACATCACCGTGTACGAGGGTCGCGGGGATGCCGGACAGGATGCGCGATACGGACGGATGGCCCGCCGCAGCGGTCATCACCCGAACGGCCTCTTCCGCCATTGCGGAGTTCGCCGGCGTGCGGGAGTTCCGCACGAACGGCACTCCCCAGTCGAGCAGCATCTGCCGCCACCAGAGATCGGTCACGACGGGAACTCCGGACGGCGGCTCCGACAGGTATCGGGCATGCAGGCACGCGAGCGCGCGCACGACATCGTCCGGAAGCGCCTCGCCACCCAGAGGACGCCCGGACGCAAAAGGAACAGCGACCCAGTCCGCGCCGGAAGCGACCAGTTCGGGGATCACTCCCCCGTCATCACGGACTTTCTGCGCCTGCAGGAGACCGGCGATCTCCGCCGAGGTCGCGGTCTTGATGACGACCGAGATCTCGGCACCGGTGTCGCCGTGGAATCGCACCCGCGCGACGTCATCCGAGACTGCTCCACCGGCGAGCCCGGTCTCGTCGACTCGGACGATCCGTTCGGCAGCCGTCCGCGCCAGTGCCCACGCACGCAATCCGAGGTCTTCGTGCCGGGCCGACGCAGTCATGGAGCCCAGATCACCAGCGTCCGAGGCTCGCCGAAAGGACAGCGATCGCAGCGGGTCCTGCGGTCGAAGTGCGCAGCACCGTATCCCCCAGTCGCACGCACTCGGCGCCCGCAGACGACAGCCGCTCGAGTTCTTCCGGGCTGATCCCGCCCTCCGGGCCCACGACGAGCACCAGATCACGACCATCCGGGACGACCGAGGACAGGCGAACGTCCGAGGTCGGGTCGAGCACGAGCACGCGCTGATCTGCGGCGCGCTGAACCAGCTGCGCCGTCGACGTCACCGACATCACCTCGGGCACCCACGCGCGATGCGCCTGCTTGGCGGCCTCCCGCACGATCGAGGCCCAGCGCTCGCGTCCCTTGACGGCCTTCGGGCCCTCCCAGCGCGAGATGCTGCGCGCCGCCTGCCACGGCACGATCTCGTCGACGCCGAGCTCGCACGACGCCTGCACGGCGAGTTCGTCCCGATCGCCTTTCGCAAGCGCCTGGACGAGCACGAGACGCGGCGACGGCCGTTCCCTCGCGACCCGGCGCATCACCCGCACATCGACGCGCGACGCGGACACGTCGACGGTTTCGCCTTCCAGCCACACGCCGGCGCCGTCGCCGATCGTCACCGCCTCGCCGACGCGCACCCGCCGGACGACGGCGGCGTGCTTCGCCTCGGCTCCGGTGAGCGAGACGATGCTTCCCTCACCGGCATCCGATGCGGACTCGACGACGAAATGCAGCGCCATGACTCAGTGCCCGCGGAACCGGTCGCGCAACTTGGAGAACAGCCCCTGCTGGAACTGCGCGAGCTGGGGCTCGGGGGCCTTGGCCTTCTTCGCGAAGTCCTCGATCAGTCGACGCTGGGCCGAATCCAGCTTGGTGGGCGTGAGCACCTGCACCCCGACCCGCAGGTCTCCGCGCTGGGTCCCCCGCAACGGCGTGATGCCACGCCCCTTGATGGTCAGCACGTCACCGGACTGCACGCCGGGACGGATCTCCAGTTCCACCGGCCCGTCGAGTCCCTCGATCGTCGTCTCGGTGCCAAGGACGGCATCCGTCATCGCGACTTCGAGCGTCGCCAGCAGATCGTCGCCCTCGCGACTGAAGGTCGGGTGGGACGCGACGGTCACCTCGACGTACAGATCGCCGTTCGGGCCACCGGCCTTGCCGACCTCTCCGGAGCCGGGCAGCTGAAGGCGCAGCCCCGTCTCGACGCCGGCCGGGATGTCGAGCGACACCGTCCGACGCGACCGGACGCGGCCCTGGCCACCGCAGGTCGCGCACGGGTAGGGAATCGTCGTCCCGTAGCCCTCGCACGTCCCGCAGGGCTGGGATGTCACCACGTTTCCGAGGAGGCTGCGCACCTGGCGCTGCACGTGACCGGAGCCGCCGCAGATGTCGCAGGTCACGGGCGACGTGCCCTCCTGGCAGCAGGATCCTTGACACGTCTCGCAGAGCACCGCGGTGTCGACCTCGATGTCGCGATGAGCGCCGAAGACCACGTCGCCGAGGTCGAGGTTCACTCGCACCAGGGCGTCCTGTCCCCGCTCCCGCCGCGATCGGGGCCGCGCGCTGCGTCCGCCGCCCGCTCCGCCGAAGAAGGTCTCGAAGATGTCCCCGAACCCGCCGAAGCCACCTGCTCCGAATCCGCCGTTCTCGTCGCCGCCCATGTCGTAGCGGCGTCTCGACTCCTCGTCGCTCAGTACGTCGTACGCGTGCGTGACGAGCTTGAACCGCTCCGAGGCGTCATCACCCGGATTCACATCCGGGTGCAGCTGCCGTGCGAGACGCCGGTACGCCTTCTTGATCTCGTCCTGGGAGGCGTCGCGCGCCACCCCGAGGACCTCATAGTGGTCCGCCACAGTCACCTCTCGTCTTCGTCGAGCAGCCGGGACAGGTAGCGGGCCACTGCCCGCGCTGCCGCCAGATTGCTCGGATAATCCATCCGGGTCGGGCCCATCACGCCGACCCGCGCCATCCCACCAGGGGTGGCGTAGTTGCTGGCCACGATCGAGGCCTCGCCCAGACCGAACGGCTCGTTCTCGGTTCCGATGCTGGCCGCGAGTCCCTGCTCGTCGGTGACCATCTCGCTCATCAGCCGCAACAGCGTCACCTGCTCCTCGATCGCCTCGAGAAGCGGATGGATGCTGCCCCGGAAGTCCTGTTCGCGTCGCGCCAGCGTCGCCGCTCCTGCCATGACGAGCTTCTCCTGACGGAACTCGTCCAGCTCCTCGGCGATCACGCCGGCCAGCACGCGCTGCGCGATCTCCGAACGGCCGGGCTTCACCGCCGCAGCCAGCGCGCCGACCAGTTCACGGGCCTCGCTGACAGCCCGTCCGGTTATGGACGCCGACAGCCGGGCACGCAGCACGGCGACCTCGGCCTCATCCAGGTCGACCGGCAGCCCTGCGATGCGCTGGGAGACCCCGCCGGCATCGGTCACGAGCACGACGAGCAACCTGTTCGGCGCGAGCGCGACGAGTTCGAGATGCGTGAGATGCGCACGCGCGAACGACGGGTACTGCGCCAGCGCGACCTGTCCCGTGAGCTGGGTGAGCACCCGAACGGTGCGCGCCATGAGATCGTCGAGATCGGCGGGATCCGCGAGGAACATCTCGATCGCACTGCGCTGCGCCGTCGAGAGCGGTCGCAGCTGTGCGAGGTGATTGACGAAGACCCGGTAGCCCTTGTCCGTCGGAACACGGCCGGAAGACGTGTGCGGCGCCGTGATGAGCTCCTCGTCCTCGAGCAGCGCCATGTCGTTGCGGATGGTGGCCGCCGAGACGCCGAACGAGTAGCGATCGACGATCGATTTGCTGCCCACCGGCTCGTGGGTGGCGACGTAGTCCTGAACGATCGCACGAAGGACCTGCAGACCGCGCTCACTGACCATGACCCGTCTCCCTCCCGCTGGCACTCACCGCTTCAGAGTGCCAATTCTACCCGCTGGGCGGGCCCGGCCGCGTTCATCTCGCGGATAGGCGCGCCCGTACGATGCTGGATATGAGCGCGCAGCCCCAGGTCACGATCTCCACCGGCACTGTGCGAGGCGAAGAGGATGCCGGGATCCGCCGATTTCTCGGCATCCCGTACGCCGCACCGCCCTTCGGCGAGAACCGCTTCCGCGCTCCCCGCCCGCCAGCGCAGTGGGACGGCGTCCGCGACGCCACCGCCTTCGCAGCGACCGCTCCGCAGCTGCCGTACCCGGGTGCGATCGGCGAGCTCCTCGGCAGCGTCGAGATCCCCGGTGACGACATTCTGACGGCGAACGTCTGGACGCCATCGGATGCCGCGAACGCGCCCGTCGTGCTGTGGATCCACGGCGGCGCACTGGAGCGCGGCACGCCCGCCCTGCCCGGGTACGACGGAACCGCCTTCGCCAGAACCGGCATCGTCTTCGCCTCGATCGGCTACCGTCTCGGCTCCGAGGGCTTCTCGGTCCTCGACGGCGTCCCCCGCAACCTCGGTCTGCGGGACGTCGCAGCGGGACTGGAGTGGGTGCACCGGGAGATCTCCGCATTCGGCGGTGACCCCGCCCGCATCACTGTGATGGGCGAATCCGCCGGCGGCACGCTCGTCTCCGGGCTTCTCGCCCGCGACGACTCCCGGGCCCTGATCGCCCGCGCCATCATCCAGTCGGGCCCCCTCCAGGCGCAGTCCGCGAAGCAGGGCGGACGCGTGACAGCCCAGCTCGCCGAGCATCTCGGCATTCGCGCGTCCGGCGCAGCGTTCTCAGCCGTCTCGCCTGCGGCTCTGCTCGAGGCGCGACAAAGGCAATCGGCGGGAAGCACTCCGATGGGCGGCGCACCCGGATTCCAGCTGGTGATCGACGAGGAGTCGCTGCCGCGTTCGCCCCACCATGTCCTTCCGACCATCGAGACCCCGCTGCTCATCGGCACCAACACGGACGAGTACCGCCTCTGGTTCACCCCGCAGGCACTCGCCGGGGTGACGGCGTTCACGCTGCTCGCGGCCCGCCTGGCCCTGCGGATCCCCGCCCGTGCGGTGCGTGCGTATCGGAAGACGTGGCCCGTCGCGGCCACCGGCGAGATCTTCGGTCAGGTGGCGACGGATTTCATCCTCCGCTCCCCCGCGACCCGCGTCGCGGCCGCCAAGCCGTCGCCGACGTTCGTCTACGAATTCGCCTGGCAGAGTCCGGCCCGCGATCTCCGAGCCGCGCATGCGCTCGAACTCGGCTTCGTCTTCGACACGCTGACGGATGCCGAGTCGCAGCGGCTCTCCGGTCCGGATGCTCCGGCATCCCTCGCGGCGGAGATGAATGCGGACTGGGTCCGCTTCATCGCAACGGGCGACCCCGGCTGGCCCGCGTTCGACGAGCGCCGACTCACCCGCGTGTACGACACGCGGATCATCGATGCCCCTCAGCGTCGACAGGAACCGCTGGATCTGCTGCCGATCAGTCGGTGAGCTCTCGCACGACCGCGTCGGCGAGCAGGCGCCCCTTCAGCGTCAGCTGAACGTGACCGCCGAGTGCAGCACCCGCATCGACGAGCCCATCGGCGATCAGCCCGGCGACCCGCGTGCGGTTCGCCTCCGGAAGCTCTGCGATGACGAGGCCCTCTCGGATCCGGCTCAGTAGCAGCACCCGCTCGAGCATCCGGGATTCGTCATCCGGACGCTCGGTGCCGGCGGCCGGCGACTCACCGCCGGCGAGTCGCTGGGCGTAGGCCGCAGGATGCTTGACGTTCCACCACCGCAGACCCGCCACGTGACTGTGCGCTCCTGGGCCGAACCCCCAC
Source organism: Microbacterium sp. STRO-1N (assembly GCF_057748015.1). Next base: position 1,762,913 of record NZ_CM173234.1, on the reverse strand, counting down.
CAGTCCGTGCCGCGCCAGTACGCGAGGTTGTGGCGCGACCGGTTGTCCACGGTCCCCGACACGTGTGAAGGACGGGACCAGTTGCTCACCTCGTACCACTCGAATCCGGCCTCGGCGAGAACGCGATCCGCGAGTTCGTACATGTCTGCCTGCAGATCGTCCGACGGTTCCGGAACCTCACCACGACGGATCTGGCGCGCCAGCTTCGTGCCGTCCTCGATGATGAGCGCGTACGCCGAGATGTGATCAGGGTCGAGCGCGAGCGCAGCATCCAGCGATGCACTCCAGTCCTCGAGCGACTCTCCCGGCGCACCGTAGATCAGGTCAACGCTGACAGCCAGCCCTGCTCCGCGCGCCGCCTCGACGGCGGTCTGCACGTTCGAGGGCTCGTGCGTGCGGTCGAGGGCGGCGAGCACGTGGGGCACGGCGGACTGCATTCCGATCGAGAGGCGGGTGACTCCGGCATCGGCGAGCGTCTGCGCCACGGCGGGCGTGACCGTGTCGGGGTTGGCCTCGACCGTGACCTCGGCCCCATCGCGCAGGCCGAATGCATCCGTCGCCGCGGTCAGCATCCGCGCCAGGTCGCCGGCAGGCAGCAGCGTCGGTGTGCCGCCGCCGAAGAAGACCGTGTCCATCGGGCGCAGCTCGCCGGCTTCGGAGAGAACGCGGCGCGCGAGTTCGATCTCGGTGATCAGCGTGGAGGCGTAGTCCTCCTGCTTGGCGCCCCGCAGCTCATTCGAGGTGTACGTGTTGAAGTCGCAGTACCCGCAGCGCACCCGGCAGAACGGCACGTGCAGATACGCCGAGAACGACGTCGAGGAATCGATGCGCAGATCGGCGGGCAGGCGACCGTCGACAGGAGCCGGGTCGCCGATCGGAAGAGGACCCGCCATCAGAGCGGAGTCGCGTACAGCGGCGAGATCGCGCGCAGGTACCGCGCGAAGAGCTCTCGACGCCGACGCTTCACGAGCCCGGGAAGCGTGCGATACAGCAAGCCGTTGGGCGCATCGAACGCGCGCACCGTGAACCAGACCTCGTCGTTGTCCTCGCGCCACTCGATATCGAAGGACTCCTCGCCGCGCACGACGGAACCGCCGACGGTGCCCAGTACGAATCCGACCCGCCTGGCGTCCTCGGTCACCGAGATCACACGCAGCTCGGCGTCGGCGCGCATGCCTGCGACGCGTCCGCGAAGGTGCAGAGTCATTCCTGCGCCTGCGTACGGCAGGCCTTCCGAATCGAACCGCTGCTCCACGTCACGGCGGCTGGGAGCGATCGCGTTGCCCTCGGCATCGAAGCTGACACCCGCATAGGAGGGTCCGGATGCCGGCCGCACGTCCTCGACCGAGAGTCCGGCCGCGCGCTGCGCCGTCCACGACAGGAGAGCATCGCCGGCTGTGCGGAATCGCTCGACCCCGCTGCCGATCCGCCAGGACTGCTCCGCGGGGATGCTGTGCTCGGGCGGATACTGCATGAGGTCGGGGGCGTGCGTCGCCCCCACGGCCGCATAGTCCACCGTGTCGTCTCGGAAGGTACCGCGCCGCATGTTCTCCAGCCTACCCATCCTGTCTGGGAGGGTCCTCCGACCCGCGGACCCGACTACTTCTTGTCCTTGCCGTCGACGTCGCCGGAGAGCGCAGCGATGAACGCCTCCTGGGGGACCTCGACCCGGCCGACCATCTTCATGCGCTTCTTGCCCTCCTTCTGCTTCTCGAGGAGCTTGCGCTTGCGGGTGATGTCACCGCCGTAGCACTTGGCGAGGACGTCCTTGCGGATCGCTCGGATGGTCTCGCGGGCGATGATGCGTGCACCGATCGCCGCCTGGATCGGCACTTCGAACTGCTGGCGAGGGATGAGTTTGCGCAGGCGCTCGGCCATCATCGTGCCGTACGCGTACGCCTTCTCGCGGTGCACGATCGAGCTGAAGGCGTCGACCTTCTCGCCCTGCAGCAGGATGTCGACCTTGACCAGATCCGCTTCCTGCTGGCCGGCGGGCTCGTAATCCAGCGAGGCGTACCCCTGCGTCTTCGACTTGAGTTGATCGAAGAAGTCGAACACGATCTCACCGAGCGGCATGTTGTACCGCAGTTCCACGCGCTCCTCGGAGAAGTACTCCATGCCGAGCAGCGTGCCGCGGCGCGACTGGCAGAGCTCCATGACTGTGCCGACGTAGTCCTTCGGCAGCAGAATCGCCGTCTTGACCACAGGTTCGGACACCGAGCCGATGCGGCCGTCGGGGTACTCGCTGGGGTTCGTGACGGTCACGGTCTCCCCGGTGTCGCTCGTCAGCACCTCGTAGATCACGCTCGGCGCCGTCGTGATGAGGTCGAGGCCGAACTCGCGTTCGAGGCGTTCGGTGATGATCTCGAGGTGCAGGAGTCCGAGGAATCCGCAGCGGAACCCGAATCCGAGCGCCACGGACGTCTCGGGCTCGTACTGCAAAGAGGCGTCGGACAGTTTGAGCTTGTCGAGCGCTTCACGCAGCTCGGCGTAGTCGCTGCCGTCGATCGGATAGATGCCGGAGAACACCATCGGCTTCGGGTCGGTGTAACCGGGCAGCGCCTCGGTCGACGGCTTGCGCGCCGTGGTGATGGTGTCGCCGACCTTCGACAGTCGGACGTCCTTCACTCCGGTGATCAGGTAGCCGACCTCGCCGACGCCCAGTCCCTTCGATGGCACCGGCTCGGGGCTGGAGACTCCGACTTCGAGCGCTTCGTGGGTCGCGCCTGTGGACATCATCTGGATCCGCTCGCGCGGGCTCAGGCTGCCGTCGATCATGCGCACATAGGTGACGACACCGCGATACGCGTCGTACACGGAGTCGAAGATCATCGCGCGCGCCGGAGCGTCCGCGTCGCCCTTCGGCGCCGGGATCTCCTGCACCAGTCGGTCGAGGAGCTCCTCGACGCCGACGCCCGTCTTGCCCGAAACGCGCAGCACGTCCTCCGGCTTGCCGCCGATCAGCGAGGCGAGTTCCTTGGCGTACTTCTCCGGATCGGCCGCAGGAAGATCGATCTTGTTCAGCACCGGGATGATGTGCAGGTCGTTCTCGAGCGCGAGGTAGAGGTTCGCCAGCGTCTGGGCCTCGATGCCCTGGGCGGCGTCGACGAGGAGGATCGCCCCCTCGCAGGCGGCCAGCGACCGCGACACCTCGTAGGTGAAGTCGACGTGGCCTGGCGTGTCGATCATGTTGAGGGCGAAGGTGTCGCCGTCGATCTGCCACGGCATCCGGACGGCCTGGCTCTTGATCGTGATGCCGCGCTCGCGCTCGATGTCCATCCGATCCAGATACTGCGCGCGCATGTCGCGGTCGGAGACGACGCCGGTGATCTGCAGCATCCGGTCGGCGAGCGTCGACTTGCCGTGATCGATGTGGGCGATGATGCAGAAATTCCGGATCTGCGCGGGCGGCGTCGCGGCCGGCGAGAGAGAAGTGAGAGCGCGTGGTGACATGTCCCGACGATTCTACGGTGAGCCGTCCCTAATCCCCGATTCGTGGAAACCAGTGATAGTCTCGCGAAGTTGCCTTGGCTCGCTCAGTGACACTGAGTTCCACAGGCGATACGACTCCGTAACAGACACGTAACGGTGTTGCATCGCGCAAGACCGCGGATGGTGCTTGACTATCATCCCGACCCAGCGTTGCGTCGGAAGATCCCGCGCGCGTCTGTATAGAGAAAGACTCATCACCTTGATCAAGTATCTCGTGCGCCGCCTCCTGGGGTGGGTGCTGATGATCGTCATCGCGACGAACATCACTTATTTCCTTGCCTGGAACTTCCTCGATCCTGAGAACAATTACGTCGGACGGCGACCCCCGCTCTCGCAGGAGCAGATCGATGCTCTGCTCGTCCCGCGGAACCTCAGCGAATCCGTACCGCTGCTCGAGCGGTGGTGGACGTGGCTGTCCGGCATCATCTTCCGCTGGGACTGGGGCATGGGCCCGACCGGCGAATCGGTGAACGAGCAGGTCGCCTACCGGATCTGGATCAGCGCCGAACTCGTGCTCGGTGCGACGATCATCACGACGATCCTCGGCATCGCGCTCGGCGTCTACACGGCTTCCCGGCAGTACAAGCTCGCAGACCGCATCGGTCAGGGCACCAGCATCATCACGATGAACATCCCAACGGTGGTCGCCGGCTTCGCGCTCGTGCTCCTGGCGATCAACTTCAACAACGCCGTCGGCACGACCGTCTTCTACGTGGTGGGCTCCTCCAGCCCTGGTGTCGAGGGCTTCTTCCCCGTGCTCATCGACGTGCTCCAGCACCTGACGCTTCCCACCTTGGGTCTCGTCATCACCGGCTACGCGTCGATCCACTTCCTGCAGCGCTCACTCCTACTGGACAACATCAAGGCCGACTACGTCCGCACCGCTCGCGCGAAGGGCCTGACGAAGCAGCAGGCCATCCGCAAGCACGCGCTGCGCACGTCGCTGATCCCTGTCACGACGCAGGTCGCGTTCACGATCCCTGCCGTGTTCACCGGCGCGGTCCTGACCGAGACGATCTTCAACTGGAACGGCATGGGCCGCTACTTCATCCAGACCCTGAACGGCAATGACATCCATGGCGTCGTCGCGGTCGCCGCGTTCGGTGCCCTCATGACGGCGATCGGCGCCATCCTCGCCGACATCACCGTTGTCGTCCTCGATCCGAGAGTGCGGGTGAGCTGATGTCCCTCGAAGCAATCGAAGTCTCCGCGGAGATCGAGAACAAGCTGAAGACGCGCAAGCGCACGTCGCTCATGAAGCTGTACACGCGTCGCTTCATGCGCAACCGCGGAGCGATGCTCGGCGTCGTGATCCTCATCCTGCTCGTCCTGTTCGCGATCGTGGGTCCGCTCATCTCGCCGTACAGCCCGGCCGATCTGGACTTCCTGGCACTGCGGCAGGCGCCGTCCGCCGAGCACTGGTTCGGCACGAACGGCTCAGGAAACGACAACTTCGCGCAGGTCGCCACCGGTCTCCAGCGCTCGATGATGATCGCCGTGGTGGTCGCGTTCGGCACCACCGCCGTCTCGGCCATCGTCGGTGCGACGGCCGCCTACTTCCGCGGCTCGTACGAGCGCATCATGCTGGCGGTCATCCACTTCATGATGGTGATCCCGAACTTCCTGATCCTCGCGATGATCTCCAACGACGCGGGCGGCAACTGGATCGTCATCTCACTGGTCATGGTGTTCATCGTCGGCTGGTTCATGCCGGCGCGCATCATCTGGACGCTCTCGCTCTCGCTGCGCGAGCGCGAGTACATCCACGCCGCGCGCTACGCCGGCCTGCCCGGCTTCAAGATCGTGACCCGGCACATGCTGCCGAACATCGGCTCGCTGCTGGTGATCAACTTCACACTCGGAGTCGTTTCCGCTGTGCTGACCGAGACGGCGCTGTCCTTCCTCGGGTTCGGCGTGAAGCTCCCCGACGTCTCGCTCGGCGCGCTGATCGGCTACGGCTCGAGCACGCTCGTCAGCGCGCCGTGGCTGTTCTACTTCCCGGCCATCGCCCTGACGCTGCTGACCGTCTCGATGGCACTCATCGCGGACGGACTGCGCGATGCCCTCGATCCGACTTCGGCGGCTGGAGGTCGCGCATGAGTACAGTTCTGTCCGTCCGCGATCTCAAGGTCAGCTTCCCCTCGGAGGCAGGACGCGTGGATGCCGTCCGCGGCGTCTCCTTCGACCTGGAATCCGGCAAGACGCTCGGCATCGTCGGCGAGTCCGGATCAGGCAAGTCAGTCACATCGCTCGCCATCATGGGTCTGCTCGACGACAACGCGAAGGTCACCGGCTCGATCGTCTACGACGGTCAGGAACTCATCGGCAAGACCGACAAGCAGCTCTCGGTGATCCGCGGCAACGGCATGGCGATGGTCTTCCAGGACCCGCTGACCTCGCTCACCCCGGTGTTCACGATCGGCGACCAGCTGATCGAGGCGCTCACGGTCCATCGCAGCCTGTCGAAGAAGGAGGCGTGGGCACGTTCGGTCGAGCTGCTCTCGCTCGTCGGCATCCCCGAGCCGGAGCGTCGGATGAAGTCGTTCCCGCACGAGTTCTCGGGGGGAATGCGTCAGCGCGTCGTGATCGCGATCGCGATGGCGAACAACCCGAAGCTGATCATCGCGGACGAGCCGACCACGGCTCTGGACGTGACCATCCAGGCGCAGATCCTCGAGCTCATGGGCAAGGCACAGGATGAGACCGGCGCGGCGATGATCATGATCACGCACGACATGGGCGTGGTCGCCAAGACCGCCGATGACGTCCTGGTCATGTACGCGGGCAAGCCCGTCGAGCACGCCGCCGTGCGCGAGCTGTTCTACCGTACTCGGATGCCGTACTCAATCGGTCTGCTGGGCGCGATCCCCCGCGTCGACAAGGCGGAGAAGGTGCCGCTGATCCCGATCAAGGGCAACCCGCCGCTGCTGATCAACCTGCCGGATGCGTGCCCGTTCGCGGACCGCTGCCCGATCGCGATCGACGCCTGCCGTGACGGCGAGCCGGCGCTGCGGCCGATCCACACTGCAGGCGGCGATGACCACGATGTCGCCTGCATCAGGGCCGACGACATCGACGACGACGGCACGATCGGCGGGATGCCGGTGTTCCCGGTCCCCGAGATCCCCGAGAGCGCGCTCGTCCAGACGCCGCGCGAAGAGCGTCCGATCATGCTCGAGGCCGTCAACCTCAACAAGACGTTCCCTCTGATGAAGGGTTCGCTGTTCAAGCGCAAGGTCGGCGAAGTTCACGCCGTCAAGGGCCTCAGCTTCGATGTGCGCCAGGGCGAGACCCTCGCGATCGTCGGCGAATCGGGCAGCGGCAAGACCACGACGCTGCTGCAGATCATGGACCTCGTCAAGCAGGAGGACGGCGACATCCGCATCGCGGGCAAGAGCGTCGCGGACATCAAGTCGCGCTCCGACGAGCGCAAGCTCCGCCGTGACCTGCAGATCGTGTTCCAGGACCCGATGGGCGCCCTCGACCCCCGCATGACGGTCTGGGACATCATCGCCGAGCCGATGTTCGCGATCGGGATGCACAAGGACGAGGTCTTCGACCGCGTCGAGGAGCTCATGGCGCTGGTCGGACTCGACCCGGCGCACAGCGACCGGTTCCCGACCGCGTTCTCCGGCGGCCAGCGGCAGCGCATCGGCATCGCCCGCGCCCTCTCCACGAACCCCAAGGTCGTGGTGCTCGACGAGCCCGTTTCGGCGCTCGACGTGTCGATCCAGGCCGGTGTGATCAACCTGCTCGACGAGCTCAAGTCCAAGCTCGGTCTGTCGTACCTGTTCGTCGCGCACGACCTCGCGGTCATCCGGCACATCGCCGATCGCGTGGCAGTGATGTACCGCGGGTCGTTCGTCGAGCACGGCGATGTCGATCAGGTGTTCGACAACCCGCAGCATCCGTACACGAAGGCACTGCTCTCCGCCATCCCGATTCCGGACCCGGACATCGAGCGGACCCGCGAGCGGATCATCCTTCCCGTCGAAGGATTCGACGCGACGGCGGTCGTCGCCGGCTGACCTGTGGACGCATTCCGCACCGATCGATGACGCGTGTGAAACAGTCTTGTGACGCTTTCTGCACAGTCCGATAACGAATCGGCACGCAATGCGATCCGCTCGCCAGGGGCGGAATAGTCTGCCCCTATCCCAAGTAAGGCCGACAGGCACTAAGGAGTACCATGAAACGGCATCAGAAGCTGATGGGCATCGCCGCTCTCGGTGGCGCCCTCGCACTCGCCATGAGCGCATGTGCACCAGCGACCAACGGCGGCGGCAACGAAGGCGAGGGCGAAGGCCCTCAGACCGTCGAAGGCGCCGACTACAACCCCCAGCCCCGCGAGAACCTCGAGGCCGGTGGCGAGCTGCGCATCCCCATCTCCAACATCGCGGAGCAGCTGAACTACTTCCACAGCGATGGCGACGCTCGCGTCACGCAGGTCGGAACCTGGTTCCGCCCGCAGGTGCTGCTGATGGACCCGGACGGCACGGTCAAGCCGAACCCGGCGTACCTCGACGACTACTCCTTCGGTGTCGAGGACGGCAAGACCGTCCTGCACTTCAAGGTCAACGAGAAGGCTGTCTGGAACGACGGCACTCCGATCGACGTCACCGCCTTCCAGGCCACCTGGACGGCCCAGAACGGTGAGAACCCGGAGTACCTGCCGAACGCGACCGACGGCTGGAAGGAAATCGAGTCCGTCGAGGCCGGCGAGAACGACCACGACGTCATCGTCACCTTCAAGGGCGAGTTCGCCTGGCCCGAGATGGTCTTCTCCCAGCTGCTGCACCCGGCTGTCAACACGCCGGAGCTCTTCAACACCGCGTTCCTCGGTGACTGGCACCCCGAGTGGGGCGCAGGTCCCTACACGGTCGAGGACTACGACAAGACCGGTGGCGTCGTCACGCTCGCGCCGAACCCGAAGTGGTGGGGCGACGAGCCGCTGCTCGACAAGGTCACCTTCATCCAGATGGAGCCGACCGCTGCCGTCAACGCGCTGCGCAACGGCGAGGTCGACATGGCCGAGACTGGCAGCGCCGAGCTGCTGGCCCAGGTCGAGGACCTCGAGGGCGTCGAGACCTACAGCGGTCAGGCGACCGCGAACGCGATCTTCACGCTGAACGCCACGAACCCGGTGCTCTCCGAGCTCGAGGTCCGCAAGGCGGTCTTCGAGGCGATCAACATCGAGCAGATCAAGGAGATCGTCTTCAACGGTCTCAACTACACCGAGGAGCCCGCTGGATCGCTGACGCTGTTCTCGTTCCAGCCGGACTACAGCAACGCTCTCGAGGAGGCCGGCCGCAAGGACGGCGACACCGAAGGTGCCAACAAGCTCCTCGACGAGGCCGGCTGGGTTCCCGGTGAGGACGGCATCCGCGAGAAGGACGGCCAGCGCCTGTCGCTCGTCTTCCCGGTCCACTCCGACACCGAGACCGCCCGCGCGCGTTCGCTCGCGGTGCAGTCGCAGCTCGAAGCCGTCGGCGTCGAGGTCGAGATCGATCAGCGTCCGTCCGCGGAGTTCGCCGAGGACTACAACACGCAGAACGGTGACATCTTCTTCCTCAACTTCACGTCGTCCGACCCGTTCGGTGCCGCCTGGTTCTGCCAGCTGTACTGCTCGGACAGCGGCCTGAACCTGTCGGGCACCGGCACCCCGGAGATCGACAAGATGATCCACGAGGAGCTGGAGACGATCTCCGACCCGGTGGAGCAGACGAAGAAGGCCATGGAGATGGAAGCTCAGATCTTCTCCGAGACCTGGGGCATCATCCCCGTCCTGAACGGCCCGGAGATCTGGACCGTCAAGGCCGGCCTGGCGAACCTCACGCCTGAGCCGTACGTCGGCCTCGACCTGTTCGGCATCACGCCGGTCGAGAACGTGGGCTACGAGAAGGAGTAACTTCTCGCACTCCTGAGGCGGGGCCGGTGGTTGATCCACCGGCCCCGCTTTCGCGTTCTCCGGCGGGTCTGTTCTCTATGCTGAGGCTCGTGAAACCCCGCGTCGTCCTCGTCCACGGCATCCGAACGTCACGGACCATGTGGCGCAGCCAACTCGACCATCTCGCGGCACGCGGCGTCAGCGCCGTTGCCGTGGATCTCCCGGGGCACGGCTCGCGCATGCACGAGCCGTTCACACTGACCGCGGCATCGGCGACGATCGACCGCGCCGTACGGGATGCCGCGGCCGAGGCGCCTGTGCTGCTCGTCGGCCAGTCGATGGGCGGTCTGCTCTCGGTGGCGTACGCCGGGCAGAAGGATACTCCGCCACTCGCGGGGCTCATCGGCGCCGCCTGCACGACGTTCCCCCGCGGCGTCGCTCTGTCGACGTATCGCTTCCTCACGCAGCGGTTCGATGCGCTGCCCGATCGCGGACTGTGGCTCACCAGGCGCATGCTGGCCGCGACGCTCCCCGAGGACACCCGTGCGGACTTCGAGGCCGGCGGTTACGCGTTCGACACGCAGGGCGTCGCGCTGACCAGTCTCGGCGAGCTGGATCTCGAGACGGCGCTCCCCCGCATCCGGATCCCGGTGTGGTGGATCAACGGTCAATTCGATCAGCTGCGCATCCACGAGCGGCTCTTCCAGCAGCTGACGCCGCACTCCGAACTCATCGTCGTACCGCGGACGACGCACCTGGTCACCGCGATGCGGCCTCGGGTCTTCAACGCACTGCTGGATCTGGCCGTCGCGACTCTCGAACGGGACGCACAGCCGTCGTCATGATCGCTCCGATCACGGACAGCGCCCCCGCCGCCAAGAACAGCAGCCAGAATCCTCCGACCGCGGCGACCAGGCCGGCGCCGATCAGCGGACCGAGCAGCTGCCCCAGGCTGGCGGATACGTTCACGACGCCGAGATCCCTGGCGTTATCCCTGCCATCCGGCAGCAGATCGGTCGCCAGGGCGAGACTCACCGACATGTAGCCGCCGTAACCGACCCCCATGACGGCCGCTGCAATCGCCGTTCCGAGGAACGTCGGAGACAACAGGATGAGCACTGCCGACAGCGCCTGCACCAACGCGGCGGCGATCACCAGCGTCCGCCGGCGACCCGTGCGGTCTGAGATCGTGCCGGCCAAAAGCGATGCCGCCACGACGAACACCGTGTAGATCACGATGAGGACGAGCAGGTCGTCCTCGGCGGTGTCCGCCGGTGATCCGACCCCGTAGAGCAGATAGAACAGCAGCAGCGCCGTCCCGAGTGCGTTGCCGATGTTGACGGCGAGCCGGCTGAAAAGGAGCCAGATGAAATCGTGATCCCGCAGCGCGCCCCAGCGGTCGCGAGCCGCTGCGTCGACGCCGAGAGGTCGCCTCACGGCCGGCGGATCTGGGAGCAGCGCCGCGGCCGCGAACCCGACGACGAGGATGAAACCCGCCAGCACCAGATAGCTCTCGGCGATGCCGAGTCCGAGCAGAACGACCGCGCCGACCCCGACGACGATCCCGACGGCCTGCGCGGAGCTCACCAGGGCGGATGCCGTGCCGCGCTGCGCCTCGACCTGATCGGCGATCAGCGCCGTCAGGGCCGCCGACACGACCGCGATACCCGTCGAGACGCCGATCCAGGCCGCACCGACCGCGATCGGCACGGTGCCGGCACCGGTCAGGACGAGGGATGCCGCGGTGAGCACCGAGCCGCCGAGGATCCAGGGCCGCCGTCGTCCCCACCGCGAGATCGTGCGATCGGACAGCGTCCCCGCCACCGGCCCTGCGACGACGCCCGCAAGCCCCCCGATGGACAGGATGAGACCTGCCCACACGACGCCCCCGATCCACCCGCCCTCCGCGCCCTGCGTGCGCTGCGTGTCCAGTTGGAGGGGAAGCAGCAGTTGAACGGGCGTGAGCTGCACGGTCCACACCGCGAGCCACGCGATGGCGAAGACGGTCATCCAGCCGCGGCCGACCCTGGCCGTTCGCGTGGCAGACGCATGCGGCATCGGCGGCTCCTTCGGCTCGGCTGCGCTCAGCTTGCCGTATCCACAGCGCCAAGCGCCAGCCGCGCACGGCGGTTCGCGGCAAACCTGGTAGCATTGGTTCTTGGCTTGCGTGTGGGTGAACCCCTCACGACCGTCGGACAGCAGCCCCTCTACTGCTCCCGGCATTCCCAATCCCATCTCTGAACGAAAGCTTCTACGCGTGGCAAACATCAAGTCGCAGATCAAGCGCATCAAGACCAACGAGAAGGCGACGGCCCGCAACAAGGCTGTCAAGTCCGAGCTCAAGACCGTCGTCCGTCAGACCCGTGCGGCCATCGCCGCCGGTGACAAGGCTGCTGCCGAGGCAGCGCTGAAGAAGGCGACCAAGAAGCTCGACAAGGCCGTCAGCAAGGGCGTCATCCACGAGAACCAGGCGGCGAACCGCAAGTCCTCGATCGCCAAGCAGGTCGCCGCTCTCTGAGCTGCATCCGCTCGCTGAGCTGATTCTTCGAAAGGCCCGTCCCGTTCGCGGTGCGGGCCTTCGTCGTACCCGGAGGACGTCCGCCCGAGCCCTACTCGCCGAACGGGGTGCGCGTCGCGATGACCGTCACCATGCGCTCGAGGGCGAAGATCGGATCGCGCGCCGCACCCTTCACCTCAGCATCCGCTCGCGCAGTCGCCTGGATCGCGAGCCCGAGCGATCGCTCGTTCCACCCGGCCAGGTCGCGGCGCGCTCGGTCGATCTGCCAGTCCTTCATGCCCAGCCTGGTCGCGATCTCGCGGCTCGACCCGCGGATGCCGGCGACCTTCGCCATCGTGCGCAGCTTCATCGCGAACGCGGCGACCATCGGAACAGGATCGGCGCCGGAGGCGAGGGCGTGCCGGAGCGACACCAGAGCCTCGCCATAGCGCCCCGCGATCGCTGTGTCGGCCACCACGAACGCGGAGACCTCGACACGACCGCCGTAGTACTTCGTGACGACGTCCTCGGAGATGTCGCCCTGGACGTCGTTGATCAGCTGCTGGCACGCGGCGGCGAGCTCTGTGAGATCATCGGCGAATGCGGACACCAGAGCACGCAGGGCCTGCGGCTGGATGCGCTTGTTCGCGGCCTTGAACTCCCCCGCGGCGAAATCGAATCGGTCACTGTCGCGCTTGACCGCCGGGCACGCGATCTCGATTCCGCCGCCTGAGCCACCACGCAGCGCGTCGAGGAGCTTCTTGCCGCGGACGCTCGCACCGGTGTGACGCAGGACCACGGTCGCGCCGTCTTGAGGATTCTCGAGGTACGACACCGCCTCGTTCAGGAAGGCATCCGAGCACTTCTCGACACCGGAGACCCGCACCAGGCGCGGTTCGCCGAACAGTGAGGGCGATGTGACGGCGAGCAGGGTCCCTGCGGCGTAGTCATCGGCGCGGATGTCGCTGACCTCGAGCGCCGGATCCTCGGCGCGGAGGTATTCGCGGATGCCGGCGATGGCCCGCTCCGCACACACCTCCTCTGGCCCGGAGACGAGCACGAGCGGTGCGGGACGCGGCTCTCGCCACGACACCTGCGGGATCTTCGCCGCCGCCTTGCGTGCGGGGGTGCGAGCGGCTGCCATAGATGCCAGCCTACCCGGGGCCGCCGACCTCGGACGGTGCGTCCGCGTCGTCCGAACGCTCCGTCCAGACGACGAGTTCGCCCTCGCGCCGGCCCACCAGGACACGGCCCTGCAGATCGGTGCGCAGCGAGGTCGCTCCGGTCGCCGCGACGAGATCCAGGGTCTCTTTCCGTGGATGCCCGTAGTCGTTGTCGGCGCCGGCGCTGAAGAGGGCGACCGCCGGGCTCAGAGCGGCGTACAGCCCGGCATCCTGGTCCGCACTCCCGTGATGCGCGACCTTGACCACCTCGTACGGCGGCCTGAGCGCTCCGGATGCCGCGAGCAGACGTTGCGGGGTCGCCGACAGGTCGCCGAGGAAGATCGACCGAGGCACGTCGGTGCCCTCGATCTCGATGACGACACTCGCGTCATTGCCCGCGGGGAATGCCGCCTGGTGCGCGCGCGGCCAGAGCACCCGCCAGTCCGCGGCGCCGAGGGTTCCGCGCTGACCGGCGGATGCTTCGACCGTCGCCGCGCCGCCCGCCGCGAACGAAGCAATCAGGCGTTCGTCTTCCGCCTCCCCCACCGGTCCGTGCAGCAGCGTGCCGACGTGGCCGACCAGCGCGGATGCGCCACCCGCGTGGTCGAGGTCGAAATGCGTGAGCACGAGCAGGTCGATCCTTTCGACGCCGAGCGACGACAGGCAGTGAGTCAGCGCCTCGGGTTCCGGCCCGGTGTCGATCACCGCGATCCGCGCATCGGAACGCACGACGAGCCCGTCGCCCTGCCCGACATCACATGCCGCGATCGACCAGTCGGCTGATACAGCGACGACTGCGAGCGGGCCGTCCAGCAGGACGCGCGCCGCCCCCAACGCGACCGCGACCACGAGCACGGCGCCGGCGGCGCGCCGAAGCCCCGACGAGGTCGCCGTCCGTGCGCGGTTGCGGCACAGCAGCACCGCACAGGACGCACTCACCACAAGGACGATGGCCGCCGTGAGGATGCCGGGGACGACGAGCAGCTGCGCCCCTGGCATCGCAGCCGTCGTCGTCGCGGTCGTCGCGATCCATGCGGCCGGCAGCCAGGCGGAAGCCGCAAGAAGGTCGGCGACGAGCGGAACCGGCGCTGCGAGGCACGCGAGCAGGCCGACGACCGTCGCGATCGGCGCGGCGGGAGCGGCGAGCATGTTCGCGATGATGCCGATCAGGGACTGCTGCTCGGCGAACAGCGCGATGATCGGGCCGCACACCAGCTGCGCGGCGACAGGCACAGCAAGGCCCAGCGCGAGCGGAGCCGGAACCCAGCGTTCGAGACCCCGTGCGAGCGGCGGTGCGAGAAGGATCAGCGCCCCCGTCGCCGCGGCCGACAGGGCGAACCCCGGCGTCGCCGCCAACCACGGATCCGCCACGAGGATGCCGGTGACGGCGAGACACAGCACGCTCACGCCCGCGCTCGGACGACCGAGCAGCACCGAGAGCATGCCGAGACCGGACATGGTCGCCGCACGGATCACGCTCGGTTCCGGTGTCACCAGCACGACGAACGCGGCGAGCGTCGCCAGGGCGACGCACACGCGGGTCTTCCGGCCGCCGCCGCACAGCGCGACGAACCAGAACGCGGCACCCACCACTATCGCGCAGTTCGCGCCGCTGACCGCTGTGAGGTGTGAGAGTCCGCTGGTGAGCATCGCGTCGTTCAGCTCGGCCGATACGGCGGTCGTGTCGCCAACGGCGAGTCCGGGAAGCAGGCCGGCCCCGGGCTCGGGGAGACTCACAGCACGTGCGACGAACTCCACTCGCGTCGCGGCGGCGATCGCGAACACGCCCACGGCCGGCGCGATCACCTCGGCCGACGTCGCGAAGACCACGAGTGCCGCGCGCTCGGACGGCTCGGTCGCCATCACCTGACCTGTCACCCGGACCCGCGCACCCAGAACCGCGCCGTCCAGTTCATCCGTCCCGATCCGCACCGCGACCGACAGCTCGCGCTCGGAGCCCTTAGGCCCCAACCGCACGGTCTGCGCGTCGAACCACGAGCGGCCGTCGACGCCCGTCGTGCTCGAAGACGTCACATCGGCCTCGACCGTCACGACACGTCCATTGAATTCCGAGACCGACGCGCGCGCTGGCACGGTGAGCGCGCAGGTCAGCGCGGCTGCCGCCGCGCCGGCGCACGCCAGAGCGGCCAGCGGCGCCCAGCTGATGCGACCCCGCTGCGCCGCGACGACGCACACCGCGCCCACGACCAGCGCGAATGCCAGCATCCACCAGCCCAACGCCGGCACGAACACGCACGCCAATGCAGCAGCCCAGGCGACGGTCGCGACAGGCACGAGTCTCAGATCGCGGCGATTCACACGCGCACCCTGCTGCACCGCGCCCGTGGGCGCGGCCGGGGCGTACTGGATTCCGCGGGCACCCCGCCACGCTACGCACGCGTCAGTGTCGCAACGCGACGATTCCGGCATCCGTGGACAGTTCCAGCGACTCCGGGATCTGTGCAGATCTAGTGCGAGGCCCAGCGTCCGAGTTCAACTGGTGCGTCAATCCGCTCAGCGGCATCGAGGAATTCCCGATCCAGGATCTTCGTCGCGCCCAGCACTTCCACGCCGAGCAGCACGCCTTCAGCATCGAAGTCGAGCACGACGGATCCGTCAGTGCTCTCGACCTCTACGTTCCGCACAGAGGGTCCCGACGCTGTCTTGGGCGCGAGGGAGATGTAGGCGGCGTCTGCATCGGCATCGAACGTGGTGCGCATGTGTGGAAGCCTACGGCGAGGTGTGACACTCGCGCTGTCCCAGCCGAGAGATAGCGGGATGGCTCGCCCGACCAGAGCGGGCTCCGGGTATCTGCCAGCCGAATATCAACCCGACCTCTGCTTCATGAACGACGCGGTTCAGACGTCATTGCTTCGTGAGGAAGTCCTTGTGCACCCAACCGGTCTTCCCGGCGTACGTCACCTTGCGCCACGAACCGCTCGACGCGAGGATCTGGCCGACGCTCCTGCCCTTCGGGATTGTCAGCAGCGGCTTCTGGCTGGTCGATGCCGTGGGCCGCAGGTTCAACGCCGCCGTGGTCTTGTAGGTTGCTGGCTGCTGTGCCGGCGCAGGCTTCGGCGCCGGGGACGTCGAGGTCGACTTCGTGAGGAAGTCGCTGTGCACCCAACCGGTCTTCCCGGCGTATGTCACCTTGCGCCACGAACCGCTCGAGGCGAGGATCTGACCGACGTCCTTGCCCTTGGGGATCGTCAGCAGTGCCTTCTGGCTCGTCGACGCCGTGGGCCGCAGGTTCAGAGCTGCTGTGGTCTTGTACGTGACAGCAGATGGAGCTGGCGCCGGGGCGGGTGCCGGCTCCGGAGTTGAAACGGCGGGGCGCTTCGGGGTGAGCAGCCAGTTCGCTATCCAACCGCTGCGTGAACCCGCCTTGACCGGCAGGAACGAGTTGGAGACCTGGCCCGGTACCGCCGTGACCATGGTGCCGGCGGCGAGTTTCACGACGACCGCCGTTGAAGTCGATGCTCCTGCGCGCAGGTTCACCGCTCCGGTCGTGTAATACGTGCAGGTGCTGGGTGCCGTCTTGGCGGTGATCCGGGTGGCCTGCTTGACCACATCGACGCCGCGGCTCTTCAACCAAGGGACCGGATCGAGCAGCTTGCTCCCGCCCGCCGTATGTTCCCAGAGCTCCAGGTGCAGATGCGGGCCGGTGGTGTTTCCGCTCGTGCCCACGGAGCTGATCCGTTGCCCGGCCTTCACGACCTGGCCGACCTTCACGTAGGTCGTCGCCGACCAGACGTGCAGGTACTTCGTCGTGTAAGTGACCTTGCCGACGGTGTGTCGGATGTCGATGTGTCCGGCGACCGAGCTGGTTCCCGAGACGGCAGCGGTGACGACGCCTGCCGCGACGGCATAGATCGGCGAACCGTTCTTCGTCGCGAGGTCGACGCCGCCGTGCGACGTGGTGGCGCCTGGGGCCGGCATGCAGCGCGGACCCTGCCACGCCGAAACGTCGTACGACTTCGCCGCGAGCGGCATCACGAAGGTCGTGGCCGCAGGTCCGGAGGTGGCTGCCGCGCTCTGGGTAGCCGAGACGGGGACAACAGCGACTGCGGCGGCCGGCGACAGCCCCGTGGCGCCCAGCGCGATCGCGGTGGCAACAGCCAGTGCATGACGTGATCTGAGTCTCATGATTCTCCGGTCAAAGCGGGATGGCGCGGTGGGGGCGCGCAGCATTCACGACATTATCGGTGCGGTCGGTTTCATCGCGAGTTACAAATAGAAACGACGTATCCGCTCTCATTCGAGCGCTTGAATTGTTGACCTCGTGCTCAGCCCGCGCCCGATCTTGGCATCCGGCTCTGCGAGTCGAAGCCCTGCGGGTATCTCTTGACCCGGGGGTGGGTGGTGACGTCCCGTGGGACCCGAATCAGCCTCGACAGCGACGAATCACGAGGGTGAGCTTTCGGAGGATTTCGTGGGCAGACCGATCTCCGCGCCTTCTTCCCATACACAGGGGGCACGCGAAAGCGTTGCATCCGCGGCTACCCTGCCATTCGGTGAAGTCAGCTGCTCCTGAACGAGCGCGCATCCCTCGGTTCGAGCGGATGCGACGTCTGATTTCCGCCGGAACTGCGGGCTCGTCACTGGTGGACTCGAAGCATGAGCACACCCAGACGCGATCCTCTCCCGCGCGCGTTCACACGGATCGCGTGGTCGAGCGTGACCACCCAGATGGCAGAACAGATCGCACTGGTCGCCGTACCCCTCGCTGCCGTCCTGATGCTCGGTGCCGGAGCAACGGAGACGGCACTGCTCCAGGTCGCCCAGACGCTGCCGTTCCTCGTGCTCGCACTGCCGTTCGGACTCATCATCGATCGCACGTCCCCCCAGCGAGTACTTCTCGCCTCGGAGCTGCTGCGCATGGCCACGCTGGGCACCATCGTCATGCTTATCGCACTCGATGCGCTCTCCCTCGGCGCGCTCCTCGTCCTCGGATTCGTCGGCGCGATCGGCACCGTGGGCGTCAGCGTCGCCGTCCCCTCCTCGGTACCGCGGCTCGTGGCATCCGAGCACCTGATGGACGCCAACCGCTGGTTGGAACTCGGACGGAGCACCGCCTTCATATCCGGCCCTATCCTCGCCGGCGCCATCGTGTCGGCGACCAATGCCAGCACGGCACTCGTGGTCGCCACCATCGCCTGCGCCGCCGCTGCCGCGCTGCTGATTCGACTCGACATCCCCGGAACCGCATTCTCGACCCGCGCCTCTGCCTGGAGCGACGTCGCCCACGGCATCCGCTACGTGATGGGGCACCGGCTGCTCAGGCCGATGATCGTCACCTCGACCATCTTCAATATCGGCTGGTTCCTGATCCAATCCGTCTTCGTCGTCCATGCACTCGGCCGGCTGGGAATGACACCGACCACGGTCGGAATCGCCCTGGGCGCCAACGGAGGCGGAATGGTGATCGGCGCCGCGCTCTCCGGACCGCTGTCACGACGCTTGCGGTTCGGGCTGGTGACGGTGCTCGGGCCGGCCGGCGGGTTCATCGCCGCCACCTTGATGGTCACAACCCTGTGGGTACCTGCATCCGCTTTCGCGTTCGCGTCGTTCTTCCTCTTCGGGCTCGGACCAGTCCTGTGGACCATATCCACCACATCGCTCCGTCAGGCCGTCACCCCGGCACCGATGATCGGCCGAGTGTCGTCGTTGGTCGTGGTCTCCACATACGGCGCCCGACCTATCGGCGCAGGGCTGGGCGTCGTCCTAGCGGCCACGGTCGGAATGTCCTGGTGCATCGCAGCGGCGGTCATCGTCTTCGCCGCGCAGCTGGTCGTCGTCCTGACTTCCGCTCTCCCGTCGGTACGGGAGCTTCCCGCCCTGGCATCCTCTGTGACGCGATAGCGATGCCGTCAGAATGCGCGGGGGCTTGTCCAGCCTCGTCGACCAGTTGCGCCGAGTGCGACCCAGGCACCACTCATGGCCAGCTACCCCTGATCTCGGCCAGCCGCTCAGACAGCGGCTGGAGCCGAGAGCCCACCCGCACGCGTCTCAGCGCAGCCGATCCGCCCGCCCGCTCACACCCGCACCTTGTCCCGCAACCCCTCGAGCAGTTTCTCCCCGATCCCGGGCACCGCGAGCAGATCGTCGACGGAGGCGAATCGGCCGTTGTCGTCGCGCCACTGGATGATCCGCTCCGCCAGTGCCGGACCTATCCGCGGCAGCGTCTCCAGCGCTGCCTGGTCCGCGGAGTTCAGGTCGATGACGCCGTCTCCGCCCGTTCCGGGGGCGACCGAGCCCGGTGCGGGTGCCGCGCCGACTTGCGGCACGACGATCTGTTCGCCGTCCGACAGCAACCGGGCCAGGTTCACGGCCTGAAGGTCGGCGTCGTCGAGCGTGCCGCCCGCCGCCGCCAGCGCATCGGCGACCCGCGTGCCCTGCTCCAGCACGTACAGCCCTGGATGCGACACCCGCCCGAGGACGTGCACGTACACCTCTGCCGGAGCGACCGTCGCAGACCCGGCATCCGACGTGTCGATCACCTGAGACGGCGACGCCTGACCTCTGAGGATGCCGAGACCGACGGCACCGGACAGCACGACCAGCCCGAGCACGACGGCGGCGCCCACGCCGAGCTTCAGACGTGCCCGCTGGCGGGCCTCTGACGTCTCGGGATCGGCTGGCACTCCGCCACATTACGCACGCATGCGGTGGCCCGGATGCAGTGATCCCGGCATCCGTGGAGAACTCCGGAGATGCCGGGATCGGTGCAGTGCGAGTGGACTCAGCCCACAGCCAGGTCAGCCCTTGACGACGATGCTCACGATCTTCGGGGCGCGGACGACGACCTTCACGATCTCCTTGTCGCCGATCGCGCGGATCACGCGCTCATCGGCGCGAGCGAGCTTCTCGAGCTCCTCGGCGCCGATCTTGGCCGATACCTCGAGCTGAGCGCGGACCTTGCCACCCACCTGGACGACAGCGGTGATGGAGTCCTCCACGAGCAGCGAAGGGTCGGCGGAGCGCCACTGGACGAGGCCGACGGACGGTTCGTGACCGAGCACCTCCCACATCTCCTCCGCGGTGTGCGGTGCGATGAGATCGAGCATGACGGCGATGGTCTCCACAGCCTCGCGCACGGCCGGGTCGGCGGCGCCTGCCCCGGAGTCGATGGTCTTGCGGGTGAGGTTCACCAGCTCCATCAGACGTGCGACGAGGACGTTGAACTTCGTCTGCTCGACCAGCGCAGGGGCATCGGCCAGCAGGCGGTGGGTGCCGCGGCGCAGAGCGGCGTCACCACCGGCGAAGATGACGTCGACGGGGCTGGCGACATCGTGCGCGGCGCGCAACGCGCGGGCGAGGAACTTCTGCGCTCCGGTGGTGGACACATCGGCCCAGTCCTTGTCGTCCTCCACGGGGCCGGCGAACGCGAGTCCGACGCGCAGTGCATCGGCGCCGTGCGCGTCGAGTTCCTCCTGGAACAGCACGAGGTTGCCCTTGGACTTCGACATCTTCGCGCCGTCCAGAATCACCATGCCCTGGTTGATCAGGCTGGAGAACGGCTCGGTGAAGTCGATCAAGCCCATGTCGAAGAGGACCTTGGTGATGAAACGCGCGTACAGCAGGTGCAGGATCGCGTGCTCGACGCCACCGATGTAGCTGGCGACGGGGGCCCAGCGGTCGGCCTGCGCCGGCTCGAATGCAACCTGCTCGTTGCCGGGCGACAGGAACCGCAGGAAGTACCACGAGCTGTCCACGAAGGTGTCCATCGTGTCCGGATCGCGCAGCACGGGGTCGCCAGTGGCGGGGTCGGTCGTGCGCACCCAGCTTTCGGCAGCGCCCAGCGGCGAGGCGCCCTTCGGCGACAGGTCGAGGCCTTCGATGCTGGGCAGCTTCACCGGCAGCTGCTCCTCGGGCACCGGGATGATCCGGCCGTCCTCGGCGTGCAGCATGGGGATGGGCGTGCCCCAGAAGCGCTGGCGCGAGATCAGCCAGTCTCGCAGGCGGTAGTTCTTCGCCGCGCGGCCGGTGCCGGCCGCCTCGAGCTTCTCGATCGTGCGGGCGATCGCCGTGCGCTTGGACATCCCGTTCAGCTCGCCGGAGTTGATCAGGCGGCCCTCGCCGGTCAGCGCCACGCCGGTGACCGACGGGTGCTGGTCGTCGAGGCTCGGCAGCGTGTCGATCGGAACACCGTCCTCGTCGACCTCGATGATCGGCATCGCCCCGGTGACCGGGGCCGTCGTGTCGACGACGACCTTGATCGGCAGATCGAAGGCACGTGCGAAGTCGAGGTCGCGCTGGTCGTGCGCGGGGACGGCCATGACGGCACCGTGACCGTAATCGGCCAGCACGTAGTCGGCGGCCCAGATCGGCAGCTTCTCGCCGTTGACCGGGTTGACCGCGTAGCGCTCCAGGAAGACACCGGTCTTCGGGCGATCGGTCGCCTGGCGGTCGATGTCCGTGGTCTTCTGCACGTCGGCCAGGTACACCGCAAAGCGCGCGCGCACGTCCTCCGGTGCACCGGCGGCCAGCTCCGACGCCAGATCGGAGTCCGGGGCGACCACGAAGAACGTCGCCCCGTGCAGGGTGTCAGGGCGCGTCGAGAAGACCGTCACCGGCTCGTCGCGTCCCTCGATCAGGAAGTCGATGTCAGCGCCGACCGAACGGCCGATCCAATTGCGCTGCATCTGCAGCACCTTGTGCGGCCAGAAGCCCTCGAGCTGGTTCAGGTCGTCCAGCAGACGGTCGGCGTAGTCGGTGATCTTGAAATACCACTGCGTGAGCTTCTTCTTCACGACCTCGGCACCGCACCGCTCGCAACGCCCGTCGACGACCTGCTCGTTCGCCAGCACGGTCTGGTCGTTCGGACACCAGTTCACCGGGCTCTTCTTGCGGTACGCGAGCCCGCGCTCGTGCAGCTTCAGGAACAGCCACTGGTTCCAGCGGTAATAATCCGGGTCGGAGGTGTGCAGCACGCGCGTCCAGTCGAAGGAGACGCCGTACTGCTCGAAGCCGGCCTTCTGCTGCGCGATGTTCTTGTACGTCCACTCGCGCGGGTCGGCACCGCGACGGATCGCGGCGTTCTCGGCCGGCAGTCCGAACGAGTCCCACCCGATCGGGTTCAGGACGTTGTGACCGCGGTGACGCCAGAAGCGCGCGACGATGTCGGAGTAGAGGTAGTTCTCGGCATGCCCCATGTGCAGGTCGCCGGAGGGGTACGGGAACATCGCCAGCACGTACTTGCGCGGTCGCGTGTCATCGGATCCGCCCGCGAGGAAGGTCTCGTTCTCGGCCCAGTACTTCTGCCATTTCACCTGCAGGGCGTGCGGCGACGGCAGAGCGGATGCTTCTTCAAACGTGTTCTCGGACAAGAGCGAACGGCCAATCTGGAAAGCAGGGGAACGCGGAGATCGCGAAGTTCCAGGTTATCGGATCATTCCGCGAGCCAGGCGTCCGGCAGCTGCGCACCGAGGGCCCTCAGCGGAGCCCTCGCCTTGATCGCGACCTCGGCGACCTCGGCATCCGCCACGGAGCCCCAGGTGATGCCCCCACCGGCTCCGACGTGGGCGCCCCGCTCGTCGATCAGGATGCTGCGGATCACCATCGCCAGATCGATCGCGCCGTCCAAGCCGATGTATCCGAAGCATCCGCTGTACACGCCCCGCGACCCCTGCTCCAGACGGTGCAGGATCGTCATCGCCGACAGCTTCGGGGCTCCGGTCATGCTTCCGGCAGGGAAGGCCGCGGCGAACAGATCGGCGACGCTTGTCGATCGCGCAGGCGCCCCGCTCACCGTGCTCACGAGCTGGTGCACGGCCGGGTAGCTCTCCACCTCCCACAGACCGTCGACGCGGATCGATCCCGGGGTGCAGACCTGCGACAGGTCGTTGCGCATGAGGTCGACGATCATGACGTTCTCGGCCCGCTCCTTGACGCTCTCGACGAGGGCGACGGCGAGGGCGGCATCCTCGACGGGGTCGGAGGAGCGCGGCCGCGTTCCCTTGATCGGACGCGTGACGATGCGGCCGCGGTCGGTGAAGAGGAACTGCTCCGGGCTGGCGCTGAGCAGCGCACGCCCACCGATCCGGATGAATCCGCCGTGGTGCGCCGGCGTCGCGTGCCGCAGCCGCAGGTACGCCTGGACGGGATCGTGCGCACCCGGGACGTCGAATCGCGTCGTGAGGCACAGCTGATACGCCTCGCCGGCGCGGATCGCCTCACGGCAGCGTTCGATGAGCGCCGCGTATTCGCCGGGTGCGTGCCTGCCACGCGCGACCGACGGCACCGCGTCCGCCGCGACGACGGGTTCGTATGCCGCGGTGCACCGCCCTGCGACCTCGAACGCCCAGGCATCGAGTTCGTCCTCGGCAGCCAGCGCCCAGAGCACTCCGGAGGCGTGATCGAACGCGACGGCGCGGCGCACCCGGAGCCACGCACCGCTCGCGCGATCGTGGTCGGCGACAGGTGCACCGGCCGCCGCGGCGCCTGATTCGTAGTCGTTCCAGCCGACCCAGCCGCCGGCGAACGGCGGACGCGCGCTGTCGCGGGGCGGCACGTCGTCGATGCGGACGGCGCCGGGTGCCTCGGCATCCGACTCCACCTCGCCGGACCCGACGATGCTCCAGCCGTCGCGCGCTGCGGAACCGGCGTCCAGCCAGAAGACGGACTCCTGCTCGACCTGCTCGCTCAGGAACAGCTGCTCCGGCGCTGCGGTCACCGAAAGAGCTCTGGCGCGGAGGGCGGAGATGTGCGGCACGCTCCCAGCGTACGACCGCGCGGCGCGGCGTATCCTCGTCAGCGTGGACGACTTCCTGCTGTGGCTGCTCGATGCCGTGCAGTCGGTCGACCCGATCGCACGCACGCTGATCGCCGGCGTCGCGGTGCTGCTGGAGACGAGCATCCTCATCGGACTCATCGTCCCGGGCGACACGATCGTGATCATCGCCGCGATGGGCGTCGCCAGCCCCGCCGAGGGGCTCGCGCTGGGCGTCGCCGTGGTCATCGGCGCGCTCATCGGCGAGAGCATCGGATTCGCCCTCGGCCGGTGGCTCGGGCCGCACATCCGGCACTCCTGGCTCGGCCGGCGCATCGGCGAGGCGCACTGGACGCGCGCTGAAATCTACCTGCGGCGGCGGGGCGGTCTCGCGATCTTCCTGTCGCGCTTCCTACCGGTACTCCACTCGCTCGTGCCGTTGACCGTCGGCATGAGCGGCTACTCGTACCGCCGATTCCTGGCGTGGACGGCGCCGGCATGCATCCTCTGGGCGGCCGCCTACGTGAGCGTCACGTCGCTGGCGGCAGGCAGCTTCCGTGAGCTCGTGGATCAGGTGCATTTCGCGGGGTACATCTTCGTCGGCGTGATCGTCGTCTTCCTGGTCGTGCTTCTGCTCGGTAAGAAGGCCCTCAGCGCCTGGGAGAGCCGGCACATGCACGAACACCCGGACGAGCAGATTTCTGCGAGCGAGAGCGAGGGCACCGGCCCGGGCATGAAAGACTGATCGGGATGCCCGATCAGCCCGCCCCTCCGGCCAGGATCCACTGGTTCGCCCGTCTGGAGCACCGTCTCCACGTGTGGCGCGAGGGTCGTGCCCGCAGGCGCGGACGCACGGCGACGATCCTGCCGTTCCCCGGGTACGGCGGCGCCGGCTGGGTCCGCGTGGTCGGCCGCGTGCTGATCGTGCCGCCGCAGCGCCAGGATGAGAACGGCGAATACGCGAGCATCCGCGGCTGGCGCAGCTTCGTCGGGATCCCTGTCGGGTTCGCGAACGTCGAGGTCACGATCGGCGGCAGGACACAGGTCGTCCCTGCCGATCGCGGTGGCGTCGTCGACACCGTCATCAAGGCGGACCTCGAACCAGGCTGGCAGTCCATCGAAATGTCCGTGGAGGGCCAGCCCTCCGTCGAGGGCACCGTCTTCATCGTGGATGAGAACGTCGACTTCGGCGTCGTGTGCGACGTGGACGACACCGTCATGGTCACGGCGCTCCCCCGCCCTTTCGTGGCGGCGTGGAACTCGTTCGTCGTCGACGAGCATGCGAGGCTCCCTGTGCCGGGGATGGCCGTGCTGCTGGAGCAGATCATGCGTCAGCATCCAGGGTGCCCGATGATCTATCTGTCCACCGGCGCGTGGAACATCGCGCCGACCCTCAGCCGCTTCCTCACCCGTCATCTCTTCCCTGCGGGATCCATGCTGCTCACGGACTGGGGTCCGACGCACGACCGCTGGTTCCGCAGCGGCCGCGACCACAAGCTGACCAACCTTCGTCGGCTGGCGGCCGAGTTCCCGCACGTGCGGTGGCTGCTGATCGGGGATGACGGACAGCACGACGAGTCCATCTACACCGCGTTCCAGGACGAGCATCCGGAGTCCGTCGCCGGAGTCGCGATCCGCCAGCTCTCCACGACCGAGGCCATGCTGGCCGGAGGGCGGGCCCCGTCCGATGATCACTCCGGGGATGCCGCGCCATGGGTCACCGCCTCGGACGGCGCAGGGCTGCGCGAGCGCCTCAGCGATGCGGGGATCCTGCGCTGATGGGCATCGCGGCGCTCAGCTCGGCCGAGTGGCGCGCACGCGAGCAGGCGCACCGGGAGCGGGCCGATGCGCTCACCGCTGATCATCGCGAGCGCGCGGTGCGGGGCGAGAAGCACCCCGTGCAGGATTTCCTGTTCACGTACTACAGCTACAAGCCGGCGCAGCTGCGACGGTGGCACCCCGGGGCGGGCGTCGTCCTCGAAGACGCACCGGAGCGGCTGGCGTGGCGCTGGTACTCCCCAGGGCCGTCCGTCGATTCGGCTCGCCCTGATGCGGCGGCGTTCGCCGCGGACAAGTCAGAGCTCGCGGCGCTCGTCGAACGGATGCTGCGGCGCACCGCCTCGCGACCTGGACAGTTCGGATGCTTCGGGCTGCACGAATGGGCGATGGTCTACCGCGAGCAGGAGCACCGGCATCCCGTGCCGCTGCGGCTCGGACAGGCCGGGACGGATGCCGTGGTCGAGACGCACGATCTGCGGTGCACGCACTTCGACGCGTTCCGGTTCTTCACCCCTGAGGCCGTGCCGCGCAATCGCTCGCCGCTCACGCGCGAGAGCCAGCCCGCGCTCGAGCAGCCGGGCTGCCTGCATGCCGGCATGGATGTGTACAAGTGGGCGATGAAGCTCGGCCCTCTCGTGGCCGGTGAGCTTCTGCTGGACTGCTTCGAACTCGCGCGGGACATCCGTGAGCTCGACATGCAGGCCGCCCCGTACGACCTCTCCGAGTGGGGTGTCGTACCGGTTCCGATCGAGACGGCGGAAGGCAAGTCCGAGTACGTGCGTCGTCAGCGCGGCTTCGCCGAACGAGGCAATGCGCTGCGGGAGCGCATCCTGGAATCCTGGCTGGGCACAGCCGCCTGAACTGCGCGCCGGGCGCGTTCTCAGTCGCGCAGCGCCTCGTCGATCCGCTCGGGTGAGCCGTCGATGCCGTTGCCGAAGCGGATCGTCCGGCCGATCGTCGCCGGCTCGACGAGCGTCTGCGCGATGACCGCGGCGACGTCGGCCCTGGCGACGCCTGCACGGCCCGACTCGTCGAGCTGGATCCGTCCCGTCGGCTCGTCGAACGTGAGCGTTCCGGGGCCCAGGATCGTCCAGTCCAGACCGGTGCCGGCGAGGTGCGCGTCCGCCTGCCATTTCGCGTCCGCATATGCGAAGAAGCTGTTCTCCTGGTCGACGCCGTGATCCGCCCTGGAGCCTGTCCACGAGACCATCACGTAACGACGGACGCCCGTGCCCTCCGCGGCATCCATGGTCCGGATGGCCGCGTCCCTGTCGACGGCGTACGTCCGTCGTGCGTCGCCGCCGCCGGCTCCAGCCGACCAGACGATCGCGTCGTGGCCCGAGACGAGCTCGGCGACGGCACCGGCATCCTCGTTCTCGATGTCGGCGACGACCGGTGTCGCCCCCGTCGCGGCGACCTCATCGGCGTGCGCCGGATTCCGTATCACCGCGGTGATCTCGTCGCCCCGGGCGACCAGCAGCGGAGCGAGCAGAAGAGCGATGCGACCGTGGCCGCCGAACACGATGATGCGCGACATGTTTCCTCCGTGGCTCAGTAGGAATTCAGTCTGCCAGCTGCGAGGTGTCGATCACATAGGCCTGCGGATGCGAGGGCAGGTAGCGCACGACCACGTCCGGCCCCGGGATCCAGGCGTCGCGATCCGGGTACGCAGACGGAGTGAAGAAGTCGTGCGGCAGCGTGTAGGTCTCACCGGTCGCCGTGGTGAAGGTCACCCAGTCGCCGTCCAACGTGGCGACGGCCGGCTGCCCGTTGTCGTGGATGTACGACGACGTGACCGGAACCCCGATGAGTCCGAGGATCGCCAGCACGATGCTGACCGCCATCACCGCGGTCAGGACCCGGAAGAAGAGTCGTTGCAGATGAGCGAAGACGGTGCGTCCTGCGCCGGCGGAATCGGGCTCCGGGAGCCCTTCGCGGTCGCGGATCACGGACAGCTGCGAGCGGCTGCCGATCTTGCGGAAGGACTGCGCGAACAGCCCCATGAAGGAGAACCCGGCGATGAACACCATCGCGTACCCGTGCGTCACGGGGAAGTTCGCCAGCCAGACGATCGTGTCCATGATGTTCATCGGCCGACCTCCTGCTCGATCGTGAGGGCGACGGTGTGCGGATCCTCGCGCAGGTAGCGAGCCCAGACGGGCGATCCGACCTGGAGGCGCGAGATCGCCTCCGGGTAGACGAAGACCGTGGTGTCGGCCTCCCAGCCGGACTGCCCTTCCGGCGTGATCAGCAGCCGGACTGCCAGTTCGCTCTGTCCTTCGCGCCGCGTTCCGGTCGGGCGGACGGACAGGACGGATGCCGGTGCCTGCAGGCCGTGCCGCCGCGCGCGCACCTGGCGCGGGTCGATCAGGCCGCGGGCGACCCGCCAATCCAGCATCGCCTCGCGCACCTGCGGGTCGTTGATGTCGGCCAATTCGACCGTGTCGTGGTCCGTGGTGCTGTAGCGGACGGGCAGCGGTGAGCCGGGCTGCATCGCGAGCAGATCCGAGTGCGGCACGAGCATCCGCATCCGACTGATGAATTCGCCGCCGTCCGCCGGCGCGATGCGCAGGTAGATGTCGTACTGCGGGACGTCGTTGATGGTCAGGCCCGTGCGGGAGGTCTCGACGATCCGCCCCACCCCGATCGCCGTCTCGCCGCGCGGCTTCGAACGGCGACCGGTACCGGGCGCGAGCCCGCCGAGGGTGAGGATGATCCCCCACGCGACGCCGATCATGATGGGCGCCGTCAACCCGTCGCCGCTGTAGAAGGGGAGGATCGACGAGCTCTGATCGACACCGAACAGGCCCTCGCCGACCCAGATCAGAAGCCAGGCCGAGAGCAGGACCCACACGATGAGAACGATGATCCGAAACACGGATCCAGGCTAGCGGGACCGGTCCCTACCGATCACAATCGCGGGTCGTTCTCCCTACACGGCGACGCTGGCGTCGGTCGCGGCCAGCGCGCGCTGGACGCCCTTGGCGGCCGTCCTTCCCGCACGGTTGGCCCCGATCGTGCTCGCCGACGGGCCGTAGCCGACCAGTTGGATGCGCGGGTCCGCGACCGCCGTCGTGCCGCGGCCACCTCGATCCAGCTGGATGCCGCCGGCGGCGCTGCGCAGATGCAACGGGGCGAGGTGCGAGATGGCCGGTCGGAATCCGGTCGCCCAGAGGATGGCATCCACGCGCTCGAACGAGCCATCGGCCCAGCGCACGCCATCGGGCTCGATGCGGGAGAACATCGGGCGCCGTGCGGTGTAGGCGCCCAGCCGCTCGGCCTCCCGCTCCTGCGGGCGCAGCATGAGACCGGTGACGCTCACGACGCTCTGCGGAGGCAGCCCCTGCGCGACGCGCTGCTCGACGAGCGCGACGGCGGCCGCGCCCGCCTCCGGTGTGAAATCATCGGTGCGCCAGATCGGTTCGCGACGCGTCACCCAGAGCGTGTCGGTGATCGGCGCCAGTGCGCCGAGGAACTGCACGGCCGACGCTCCCCCGCCTACGATGAGGACGCGCTTGCTTCTGAAGTGCTCAGGACCCGGATAGTCGATCGTGTGCAGCTGTTCACCGAGGAAGGTCTCCATACCCGGGTAGTGCGGCAGGAACGGATGCCTCCAGGTTCCCGTCGCGTTCACGATCGTGCGGGTCCGCCATTCGCGGTCGCCGGCGTGGACGACGAGGATGCCGTCGTCATCCGTGACCCGGCCGACGGTGACCGGACGCTCGATCGGCAGGTCGTGCTCGCGTTCGTAGGCGGCGAAGGATGCGGGCACCGCCCGGTTGGCGCGCTGCTCATCACGGGGCGGAGGCATCGACCCCGGGAGCTCGGCGACCCCATGGACATCGCGCATCGTCAGGGCATCCCACCGGTGCTGCCAGGCTCCGCCCGGCGCGCTGTCGGCATCCAGCACGAGGTGTCGGATGCCGAGCCGCTGCAGGTGGTACGAGGCCGACAGCCCGGCTTGGCCGGCGCCGATCACGATGCTGTCGAAGATGTCCACGCTTGATGTGAACGTCGCCGGTGGTGCGGATGTTCCTCGAGCGATCGAGCGCTGCATGCCAGGATGGTCAGGATGGAGAGGCCGACATGACGAACACCGCGATGGAGCCGACCACACTGCTGCCCGGAGCCGAGATCCTGATGCGCCTGCGCCGGCTCATCATCGTCGGCATCCTGTCGGCGATCGGGAGCTGGTTCCTCATCGGCGGGAGCAAGGGCGGATGCCCTGGTGGCATCGACGCCGACGGCGGGTATCTGGATGCCGCGGGCCAGCCGACCCTCGACCAGCCGATGTGCTCGTCGCTGACGCTCCGGCCCAACGGGCTCATGCCTGTCCTGGTGGCCATCGCCGTGATCTGGGTCATCGGTCGCATCATCCGCACCGCCGCCGACGAAACCGACGCGATCCGCATGATCGACCGGACCGCCGCCATCCTGGCGATCGTGGCAGCGGCGGGCATCATCATCTCCTACGTGTGGTTCGCGCTGACGCCGCTGCCCGACCCCGGTGCGAGCTACTACGTCTTCTCGCCGTTCCCCTTCGCCACCATCGATGTGGACATCAGCCCGATGACACGGTGACGTGCGGAACACTCCCGAGATCGCGCGCGGATTCGCGCCGGATGCCGATCCTGTTGTATTCTTTTCGAGTTGCCCCGACCGGTACGGAGCAACAGATGGGCCTGTGGCGCAGCTGGTAGCGCACCTGCATGGCATGCAGGGGGTCAGGGGTTCGAGTCCCCTCAGGTCCACCAGAGAATCCCGCGAGAGATCGCGGGATTTCTTGGTTTCCGGGCGAGCTTCCGGGTGCAGATCAGTCTTTCCCCTCCGCCAGAGACGCCGCAGCTCGCGAGTTCGGCAGGACCAGGAACGCCGCGATCAGGATCGCGGCCGCGAACGCGATCACGGCGTTGACTCCGATGGCGAACTGCAGCCCCGGCAACAACGTGGCCGCGACCAGTCCAGTGGCCAGGGCAGACATGACCGGCGTGCCGAGTGCGATGCCGACCTGCTGGCTCATCGTGACGAGTCCGGTCGCAAGTCCCTGCTGCTCGGCCGGAACACCGGCGGTCGACGCGACGACATAGCCGACAATCGCCACGAGATTCGCGACGCCGCCGACGAAGGTGAGCGCCAGCACCGGCACGAGCCACGCGCGAGTTTCGCCGATGAACGCGAGCGGCACGGTCGCGAGCGCCTGCGTCGCGAGTCCTGCCACGATCGCCGTCTTGGCGCTGGTGCGCCCGATGATCTTCGGTGCGATGAGACCTCCGAGCACGGTGCCGATGCCGAGTACGCCGAGCGCGAGCCCCGCGGCGATCGCGGAGTAGCCGAGAACCTGCTGCAGGTAGAGCGTCAGCAGGAAGACCAGGGAGGTGAAGGTCCCGAACGCCAGCAGCCCCGCCGTATTGCCCCACGCGATGCTGCGCCGCCTGAGCAGGCTCGGAGCCACCAACGGCTCGCCCACCCGCGACTCGATCATGAAGAAAATGCCGAACAGCACGAACGAGGCCAGGATCGGACCCCAGGTCGTGGCCTGAGCCCAACCATGATGACCGGCGTTGTCGATGCCGAACACGAGTGCGACGAGCGCCACGGTGATCGTGATGGCGCCGGGCACGTCGAGCTTCGGTCGTGCGCCGCGGATCGGCTCGCGGAGGACGAACGGCGCGATGACGATGACCACGGCCGCGACGATCACGTTGAGGAAGAAGGCCCACCGCCACGACACGGCGCCGGTCAGCAGTCCGCCGAGCACGGCTCCGGCGGTGAAACCTGCCGCCATCAGCGCCCCGTTCAGGCCGAGCGCCCGAGAACGCGTCGGCCCCTCGGGGAACATCGTCGTCATGAGCGACAGCGCTGCGGGGGTCACCATCGCCGTGGCGATGCCCTGTCCGACCCGAGCGGCGAGAAGCACACTTGGTTCCGCAGCGAGGCCGCCGGCCAGGGACGAGACACCGAGGAGAACGATGCCGATCAGGAAGAGCCGCTTCCGTCCGAAGAGGTCGGCGACACGACCGAAGAACAGGGTGAATCCCGCCGCAGTCAGGGCGAACGCCGTCACGATCCACTGCAACGCGGACGTCGCGAATCCGAGTTCGTCGCCGATGTGCGGCAGCGCCACGTTCAGGATCGAGAAGTCGACGGCGAGAGTGAAGTTGGCCGTCAGCAGGACCGCCATGGCGACCTTCTGCGCCGCCGTGAAGCGCTCCGACTCGATGCTGTTCGCAACCGTGCGTGATGGTGAGGCGATCTGTGTTCTGCTCATGGCTCCAGATTCGTCGGGCGCGCCCCACGTAACCAGAACCTCGGATTGCATCGTCTGCGCTTGCCTACCACCGACAGGGCCAGGCTCGGCGGCGCGAGGTGCGGCACAATGACTGACATGTCTTCACAGCCGCTCGATGCCGAGGCTCCCGTCACAGAACTCGGTGAGTTCCTGCGTTCCCGGCGAGACCGCATCACGCCCGACGAAGCGGGCGTGAGCAGTTACGGCCGCCGCCGCGTCCCTGGGCTTCGCCGCGAAGAGCTCGCTCAGCTCGCCGGCGTGTCGGTGACGTATCTGACCCGGCTGGAACAGGGGCAGTCACAGAACGCCTCGGATTCGATCATCGACGCGCTCGCTCGCGCTCTGCAGCTCGACGCCGACGAGCGGGCGCACCTGTACGCGCTCGCGCATCCCGCCCCCGTTAGGCGTCCGCAGGCATCGCTGCCAGAGGTCGCGAAGCCCGGCGCGGAGCAGCTGCTGCACGCGATGGGCGACGTACCAGCGGTCCTGCTCGGCCGCTTCAACGACATCCTCGCCTGGAACCGCGCCGGCCACCGATTGCTGGCCGGCCACCTCGACGGCGACGCGCCGAGTCGCATCGACGAACGTCCCAACCAGTTGAAGCTGCTGTTCCTCGACGAGCACAATCGAGATCTGTATGTCGATTGGCAGGAGGAAGCGGCGCTGGCGGTCTCCTCCCTGCGGTACGTGGCTGCACAGTTCGCCGATGATCGGAGACTCGCCGAACTCGTCGGCGAGCTGAGCCTGAACAGTCCGGACTTCGCCGCATTCTGGGCCGGTCACGACGTCAGACTCTGCACCAGCGGTTCGAAGCGTCTCCGCCACCCCGAGGTCGGGTCGCTCCAGGTGGACTACGAGGTCCTCCACCTGCCCGAAGCCAACGGTCAGCGCATCCTCACCTACACCGCCGCCGCCCACACGGCGTCCTACGCATCCCTGCGCCTGCTCGCGTCGTGAGTCATCTGGCACCCACACCTTGCGTGACACCGGCAAAAAGGTTTCACTGGTGTCATGTTCGTCGATACCGGGACGACGCCACACGCGGCGCAACTGCTCATCGATTACGTGAACACGGTCGAATGGCAAACCGACGAGGAGACCTGGGTATCCCCCGGCGCGCTCGCGGACTGGGTCGAATCACGGACCGGTGTCGCGCCGACCGATCTCACGGACGATGACCTGATCTTGGCGCGTCGTTTCCGCGAGGGACTGCGCGAGGTACTCCTGACGCACGCCGGACACGAGCCGCGAGCGGGCGCGATCGACGAGATGAACGCGCTGCTCGCGGAGTTCCCGATGCATCTTCGCTTCGGTGAGCACGGCGACGCGACCATCACGACCGAGGGCGAGTTCTTCCTCCATCCCGTCATGGCAGCCGTCCACACGCTCAGCACCGACAGGAACTGGAACCGCGTGAAGGCGTGCTCACGGGACACCTGCAGATGGGCCTACTGGGATGCGTCGCGCAACCAGTCGGGTCGGTGGTGCACGATGGCGGGCTGCGGCAACTACGTCAAGATGCGCCGACGGAACTCACCAGAGGAAGCGGCTGCGGATGTGATCGCGTCCACGGGGCGCGCGCCTCGGATGCTGGACGTCGCCGCCATCGCCGGCGTCTCCATGAAGACCGTGTCCAACGTCGTGACCGGCACGGTCCGGGTGTCCCCCGCGACGCGGGAACGGGTCGAGGCCGCGATCGAGAAATTGGGCTACCGGCCCAATCTCGCGGCACGCGAGCTGCGGACCGGGCGGCGCGGACGCACTCCTGACGATCGCTGAGGACAGATCACCCTCACACCGATCAGCTCGGGACGCGCGCCCGAGCATCCTCCAATGCATCACGTGCAGCACGCGCATCGCTTTCCGCCGCAGCGCGCGCTTCTCGGCCGCCCGCAATAGTCTCTTCCGCCTCCTCGATGCCCGTGTGGACCCGTTCGAGCTCGGCCGCGAGTTCCGCTTCCCTCTTGCGCAGCTCATCCAGCCTCGCCGACGCGGCCTCATGCTCGCGCTCGCTGTCGCGCAGGCGCCGCTCGGCTCGCTCCGCCTGCTGTTCGGCCGAATGCACGGCCGTCTCGGCCTCCTTGCGCGCGCGGCGCTGCTTGAGCTCGTCGGGCGGTGTCTCGCGAACCGGTCGCGGCGGGACCGCGCCGGCCACGGCATCCGACACATCGATCGCATCGCCGCCGGACGGCTCCAGCGGGCGGACAAGACGACCGGATGCCACGGCGTCGGCGGCTCCGGCATCCAGCATCGCGGCGTTGAGCGTCTGCTCGACCGCCTCGGTGGTCTGCGCCGTCACGTGCGCACCGGCATGCTCGGCGAGGTCGGTCGCAGTGCGGGCGAGTTCCTTCACCAGCGTGCGGCGCTGGCGCGTCAGCGCAGTCAGCGTCTTCGCGTCCAGATCCTCCTGCGCCTCACGCAGCGACTCCCCCAGCTCCAGCGCCTGCGCGAGCTGGTCAGGGCGCTCGCGCGCGAACAGGTTGACCACCCACGCCGGCGCGAGGGGCTTGCGCAGCGCCTTCACACCGGCAGCGAGATCGCTGTCGGCGACCGCCTTGGCGCGTTCGTTCCGCGCCGAGACGAAGTCCTCCAGCGCAACGGCGTGCAGTTCGGCCGCGATGTCCTCCAGCGTCTCGGTCATCTGCCCATCCTGCTCTCGACTACTGCTGACCGGTGTAGAAACCGTAGGTCGCATCAGCGGCCTGTGCGGCGACGGCAGGATCCGCACCGGAAGCGACGTGCGCCTTCGCCCACCCGTCGGCCGCCGCCCGCGAGAACGCCCTGCCCTCGTCGGACAGCTGCCAGGCCTCTGCCTCGGTCGGATCGATCGCGCCCTCCACCGCACCGAGGTGCAGCGCCAGGCCGAGCAGCCCCTGATCCCAGCCGACGCCGGTCGCGCCAGGTCCGAACACGTCCCACATCTCGGCCGGGACATCGGCGGTGTGCGCCGCGTGCTCGAGGCGCAGGCGGGTCGTGCCCGCATCCACCTCGTTCAAAGAGACGGTGAGCCAGGTGACTCCGCCGCCGTACTCCCAGGTCGCCCGGTACTGCGCGCGGCCGTCGACGGGCGGAGCGCACGCGAGGATCTCTCCCCCGGCGTTGCCCTCGAGCTGATAGCGACCGCCCAGCCGCAGATCGCCCGAGACGGGCAGGAACCAGCGCGCGATACGATCGGCGCTCGTCACGGCATCCCACACCTCTTGGATGCCGGACGGATAGTCCTGGCTGATGCTCTGGACGTACGACGGCCCGCCCTCGACGTCTTCGGTGCGCAACTCCCGCTCGACGGCATCGAGCTGCTTCTGAATGTCGACCATGTCACTCCTCGTTTCGTTCATCGATCTGACCGGCGCGACGCCGTTGGCTGGGTCCACGCGCGAGTTCGGTGTCGAGCGCGGCCAACGGCCCGCGCCAGAAGCGCTCAAACGGCGACAGCCAGGCGCTGGCGGCTTCGACGCCAGCGGGGTCGACGGCGTACAGACGTCGGGCGCCGACCGGCCGCGCCGTGGCGAACCCGTTCTCCCGCAGCACGCGCAGGTGCTGCGAGACAGCGGGCTGACTGATGCCGAACTCGGCCGTGATCACCGAGCCGAGCTCACCCGCGGATTCCTCGCCGACTGCGAGCAGTTCGAGGATGCGCCGGCGAACCGGATCGCCGAGAACATCGAGCGCATGCATGAGACAATGGTTGCACCACGCCTTATATAAGTCAATGCTTATCTTGGGTCGGACAGCACCCGCTCTAAACTGGCGACATGCCGAGCCCTGATCCCGATCACAGCCTCCTCCGGCTCCACCGTGTTCTCCGGCCGGGTTTCGGAACCGAAGCGGCCGTCTACGGCACCATCCTCATGAGCGGGCTGATCGCGGTCTCCTCCGCACACGGCGAGACCTCAGCCGTTGTTCTCATCACGGTCGGCATCACCGTACTGGTGTTCTGGTCGGCGCACGTCTACGCCGGAACGGTCGCCCGCGTCGGCGACGAGGACGCGACAGGACAGGTGATCGACGTCGGCACGGCTCTGAGGAGGTCGCTCGGGCACTCCTTCGGGATGCTGAGTTCGGCAGCCGTACCCGGTGCTATCCTGCTCGCCGGAACGACGCGGGTGATCCCCGACGACCTCGCGAACGATCTCGCGCTGTGGTCGGGGACCGTCATCCTCGCGCTGCTCGGGTACATCGCCTTCCTCCGCCGCGGGAGTTCGCTGATCGTGCGGATCGCGGGCGCCATCGGGACCGCCTGCTTCGGCATCGTCTTCGTTATCCTGAAGGCTCTCGTGCACTGACGCACAAGACCGTCGCTCACCTCTCCCGCAGCTGCTCGGCGATCTCGGCATCCACGGTCCTGATCGTCGCCGTGTCGATATCCGGAAGCGCTGCCTCGAAGCGCGCTTGACGGCGCTTGAGCCACAGGCCCAGCACGATCAGCACGATCATGACCGAGTAGATGACGATCGACCCAGGGCTCTGCACGAGATAGAGCGGGTCGCCCTGGCTGATGGCCATCGCCTTGCGCAGCTGCTCCTCCGCCATCGGGCCGAGGATGGCACCGACGACCATCGGCGACACCGGGTATCCGTGCCGACGCATGAAGAAACCGATCACGCCGAGCAGCAGCAGCACGCCGATGTCGAAGACCGTGAAGTTGGCGGCATAGGCTCCGAGCCCCGCGAACACCAGGATGCCGGCATACAGGTACGGCCGCGGGATCCTCAGCAGCTTCGCCCACATCCCCACCAGCGGCAGATTCAGGATGATGAGCACGACGTTGCCGATGTACAGGCTCGCGATCAGCGCCCACACGAGCGCCGGCTGGCTGTCGAACAGAAGCGGCCCAGGACGGATGCCGTAGGTCTGGAATGCCGAGATGATGATCGCCGCAGTCGCCGTCGTCGGCAGGCCCAGCGTCAGCAGCGGCACCAGCACGCCGGCCGCCGCAGCGTTGTTCGCCGCCTCAGGACCGGCCACGCCCTCGATCGCACCCTTGCCGAACTGCTGGCGGTACGGATTCTTCGCGAGCCGCTTCTCGGTCGCATACGACAGGAAGGTCGCGACGTCCGCACCGCCCGCGGGGATCGAGCCGATCGGGAATCCGATCGCGGTGCCGCGCAGCCACGGCTTCCATGACCGCTTCCAATCGGACTTCGACATCCAGGTCCGCCAGCTCCCCGAGACGGGGATGATCGGCAGGGTTCCGTGACGCAGCCGCGACCCGACGTAGAGCGCCTCACCGACCGCGAACAGACCGACCGCGATGATGACGACATCGATGCCGTCGCCGAGGTTCGGGATGCCGAAGGTGAACCGCGCCTGGCCGGTCAGCGTGTCGGTGCCGACGAGCCCGAGGAACAGTCCGATCGACAGCGACACGATGCCGCGGACGGGGCTGGATCCGAGCAGCGCACCCACGGTGAGGAACGCCACGATCATGAGCGCGAAATAATCCGCCGGGCCCAGCGTGACCGCGAAGTCGGCGATGAACGGCGCGAACAGCGTGAGCAGCGCCGTGGCGATCGTACCCGCCACGAACGACCCGATCGCCGCGGTGGCCAGCGCAGCGGTCGCCCGCCCCATCCTGGCCATCTTGTTGCCCTCCATCGCGGTGACGATGGAGGCTGACTCCCCCGGTGTGTTCAGCAGGATCGAGGTCGTCGATCCGCCGTACATGCCGCCGTAGTAGATGCCGGCGAACATGATGATCGCGCTCGTGACATCCAACGTATAGGTCAGCGGCAACAGCAGCGCCACCGTCATCGCCGGGCCGATACCGGGGAGTACCCCGATCGCGGTTCCCAGCAGCACGCCGATGAACGCGAACAGCAGGTATTGGGGCTGCAGCGCGGTCGCGAAGCCCTCCATGAGCAGCTGCCAGCTATCCACCGAGCACCCCTGGGAGGACAGTGCCGAACGGCGGCAGCGACAGTCCGAGGAGCGTTCCGAACAGCAGCTGCGTCAGAATGCCGAGGGCCGCGCCGATGATCAGTGCCATCCACCAGCGCGCGGCACCGAGTGCGAGGGCAGCGCCGGTGAAAAGCACGACCACCGCAGCGGGCCAGCCCAGCAGCGGGATCACGAGCATCAGCGAGGCGAACGACACGACGAGCATGAGCACCGTCTTCCACGACGTGCGGGCTTCGGTGTCGATGTCCTCCGCCTCGTCGGGCTGACCGACGTCGCCGCGCAGCACGGCGATGATCGCGCCGAGCGATGCGAGCAGCATCAGCCCGGTCACCGCGTACGGAACCACGCGCGCACCCAGGATGTTCGACGACCCCATCGGCTCGCGGATGAAACCGGTCATCACCAGTGCCACCGCGGAGAACACCGCGATCACCCCGAGGAAGACCAGCTCACCGACTCTGCGGGAACCGGGGGCGCCGACCGATGCCAGCGCCCCCGTCGTGAGGGGCTCGGTCATTCGATCAGCCCGATGGTCTTGAGCGTCTCCTGGGTAGTGGTGATGTCCTCCTCGAGGAAGGACGAGAACTCCTCACCCACCAGGAAGGCGTCCGTCCAGCCGTTCGTCTCCAGCACCTCGGCCCAGGCATCCCCGTCGTGCGTCGTCGTGACCAACTCCTCCAGCGCCGCCTTCTCCTCATCGGAGATGTCTCCCGGTGCGATCAGTCCGCGCCAGTTCGTGACGACGATGTCGATCCCCTCGTCGGTGAGCGTCGGCACATCCGGCAGGAGCGCCGCCGGCTCATCGGACGACACCGCGAGCGCCTTGAGCTCGCCGGCCTCGACCTGCTGCGCGAACTCGCCGACGCCGGAGATCCCGGCCTGCACCTGACCGCCCAGCAGCAGGGTGAGCGCCTCACCGCCACCCGAGTTCGCGATGTAGTTCAGGGTGGTCGGCACGTCGGCGGCATCGACTCCGGCTTCCGTGAGCAGCTGGCCGGCCAGGATGTGGTCGATTCCGCCGGCCGAGCCGCCGGTCACGGCCATGTCGGCCCCTTCGTCCACCCAGGCATCGACGAAGTCCTCGATTGTCTCGTACGGGCTGTCCTTGGGCACCACGACGACCAGCGGCTCCTCGGTGAGCTTCGCGATCGGCGTGGTGTCCTCGATGCGCACGTCGGAGGCATTGGTCTCGACGGCTCCGACCATGACGCTGCCGGTGACCATCAGCGTGTTCGGATCCGTCTCGGTCGCGAGCGACGCGAGTCCCACCGTGCCGCCTGCGCCGCCGATGTTGCTGACGGGCGCGGATGAGACGAGCTTGTCGGCGGTCAGCGACTGCGCGAACGCGCGCGCGGTCTGGTCCCAGCCGCCACCTGGGTCGGCCGGGGCGATCACGGCGACGCTGTCGATCGTGACCTCGCTGCCGCCGCCTCCTCCGTCGCCGCCACCGGACGGAGTCTCGCCGGAGCACGCGGCGAGCGTGAGAGCCGCCGCGCCGACGGCGGCTCCCCACACGAGTCGGGTGCGGATGCGGGTGCGGGTGTGCTGTGTCATGAACTCCTCCTCGAGTCCTCAACCCGGCGACAGTGCCGGGTGCGTATCCGGCCAACCTAGATCCGCACGGATGCCGCGCACGGGTTGTGTTCGTAACGAGAGATTGTGGTCATTCTGGTCGTGCGGACGGACGGTGCGAGCACGCCTAGCATGGGGACTGTGGTGAAGGCGATGACGCTCCGCACGCAGCTCGTGCTGCTGCAGGTCGTCATCGTGCTTGCAATCGTCCTCACGGTCGGGCTCGCGGCGATGCTCATGCAGGAGAAGCAGATCCGTGAGGCGTCGCAGGAGCGGATGATCGCCGTTGCACAATCGGTCGCGCAGCTCCCGACCGTCGTCGAGGCGTACGACGATGCGGACCCCGCAGCCGTCATCCAGCCGATCGCCGAGCTGATCAGGGACTCGTCGAACGTGGCGTACGTGGTCGTGACGGATGATGACGGCATCCGATTCTCGCACCCGAATCCGGACCGCATCGGCGAGCAGGTCTCGACGGACCCGAGCATCCCGCTCTCCGGTGAGATGTACACCGGCACCCAGACCGGCACGCTCGGGGAATCCTGGCGAGTGAAGGTCCCCGTGTTCGACAAGGACGGCACCGTCATGGGGCAGGTCTCGGTCGGGATCCTGGAATCCGACCTGCGCGCCGACTTCATGGGCGACATCACGGGGTTCCTTCTCGCGCTCGGCGGCGCAACGGTGGTCGGCGTCGTCGCCGCGACCGGAGTCGCCCGCATCGTGCGGCGCCGCATCTTCGGTCTCGAGCCGGAGGAGATCCGCGGACTCCTCGAAACGCGGGAGGCGACACTGCACGGCATCCGCGAGGGCATGCTCGCGCTGGACGAGGACGGTCGGGTCTCACTGTGCAACGACTCCGCGGCGCGTCTGCTCGGCCTGGCGTCGCCGGCCGAAGCGACGGGGCGCGCGGCATCCGATCTCCTGGACGACCTGACGCTGGTCATCGCCGAAGCGGATGCCGATGACGACCCCGCTCAGCGTCTGGTGCTCTCCGGTGAGCGCGTGCTGCTGGCACGCGCGGCATCCGTGCGGGTCAAGGGCCGTCGCGTGGGAACGGTGGTCACGCTGATGGACCGGACCGAACTCGACCACGCCCTCCGCGAGCTGGCCGGCGCGCAGAGCCTGGCGGAGGGCCTTCGCGCCCAGCAGCACGAGTTCTCCAACACGCTGCACACGATCGGCGGACTCATCGAGCTCGGCGAGGTCGACGCGGCACGCCGGGTCGTGGAGCGGGCAGGCGACGGCGGGGCGCTCAATCGCCTGGACGCCCCCACCGGCGTGCAGGACATCGAGCTCGCCGCGATCCTGCTCGCCAAGCGCGCCCGCGCCCGCGAGCTCGGCGTGGTGCTGACCGTCACGGACGATTCGCTGCTGCCGGCGGACAGCGGCGGCGACGACCTCAGCACGGTGGTCGGGAACCTCCTGGACAATGCTCTGGATGCCGCGGGGCAGGGCGGCCACGTGAGCATCGCACTCACCCAGGACGACGACCACGACGTCCACGTCGTCGTCGAGGACGACGGCCCCGGCGTTCCTCTCGAGCGACGCGGTGACGTGTTCCGGCTCGGCTTCTCCACGAAACCCGACGACCGTCAGCGCGGATACGGTCTGACCATCGTGGCGCGCATCGTCGAACGACGCGGCGGATCCATCGACCTCGGCCCGTCCCCCGCAGGCGGCGCGCGGTTCACCGTGCGGCTCCCGGCTGTCCAGCACGCGGGGACGCCCCGATGACGCGACTTCGCACCCTGATCGTCGAGGACGATTTCGCCGTCGCACACGTGACGCGCGGCTTCGTCGAACGGCATCCGCGTTTCGAGGTCGTCGGGGTCGCACCGACCGGCGCCGATGCCCTGCGCGCCGTGCATGAGCTGGAACCGCAGGTGATGCTGCTGGATGTCTACCTGCCCGACATGTCCGGCATCGAGGTGCTCCGTCGCGCTCGCGCCGCAGGCGCGCACGTCGAGGTGATCGCGGTCACCGCCGCCCGCGACCTGGAGACGGTCCGGCGCGCCAGAGCGCACGGCGTGCACCACTACGTGGTGAAGCCCTTCCCGATGCAGACGCTGCACGAGCGCCTGGACGACATCTGGCGAGTGATCGCACGGGATGCCGAGCTCACCGGCACAGCCGAACTCGATCAGGTCACCGTCGACGCGCTCATGCGTCACGACGCCCTCGCGATCGCCGCCCAGCGCAAAGGCGTCTCCCCCGCCACGCTGCAGCGCGTCGCCGCAGCGCTGGAGGCGCAGGAGGCGCCGATGTCGGCGACCGAGATCGCCGATGCCCTCGGCATGTCGAGGGTCAGCGCGCGGCGTTATCTCGAACGACTCGTCGATTCGGGTCTCGCGGACAGCGCGCCGACCTACGGCAGTGTCGGTCGCCCCGAACTGCGTTATCGCTCGCTCGTCTGAGGGCGCTGGTCCCCTCCCGCGCGACGGACGTGCGCCGCCTTCCGCTCCTCTTCACGGTCTCGACGCACCGCCGCGGCGATCGCCGTGGTGTCGCGCAGTTCGACCTGCACCTGCCGCTCGGCCGGGATCCCGGCGCGCAGCTGACGCGCGCGCTCCAGCTCCACATCGATCTCGATGCCGAGGAGCAGCGCCATGTTCGCGATCCAGAGCCACAGCAGGAAGACGAGAACGCTCGCGAACGGGCCGTAGAGGCGCTCGTAGTCCGCGACCACGGTGGCATAGAAGCCGAACCCCGCTGACGCGATGCCGAAGACGACCAGCGCAGCCGTCGCCCCGAGGCTCATCCAACGGAAGCTCCGCGGCGCGACATTGGGAGCGAAGCAGTACAGGATCGCGATGAGGAAGATCATGACGATCGCCAGCGCCGGCCAGCGCACGATGGACCAGACGAGAAGACCGGCCTCGCCCACGCCCCAGAGCTGGCCGATGCCGCGCGAGACCCGTTGCCCGGTGACCGCGACGATCACGGCGATCGCGACCAGCACGATCAGCACGACGGTGAGCAGGAGGTGCATGGGCTTCGATTTCCAGAACGGTCGCCCCTCCTCGACGCCGTAGACGCGGTTGGCCGCGCGGCTGAACGATGTGATGTACCGGCCGGCCGACCAGATCGTGACCAGGAGCGAGGCCACCAGGAGCCATCCGGTCGCCGTCGCCTCCGCGAGCTGCGTCAGCGGCCCGCGCAGCGCGGCACCGGCGCCCTCGGGAAGCACGGCGTTCGCCACCCGCGCCACGTTCTCCAAGCGTGAGCCGTCGCGGCTGACGAGCCCGATCAGCGAGATCACGGCGATCGACGCGGGTGCCATCGCGAGTACCGCGTAGAACGTCAGCGCTGCTGCGGCATCCGGGCACCAATCGGTGCCGAACTTGCGCACGGCACGCCGGAGCGCGAGCGCCCACGCATCCCGGCCGAGGCGCCACGGCAGCGGCGAAGCCGATGCCTCATGCTCATCAGCGGCGGCGGACATCGTCTTTCCTTCCTGACCGCGCATGCAGGAGCACCACGATCCGCCTGAGATGCGTCGCCACCAGAACGCCGGGGCCCAGGATGCTGCGTGCCGACTCCTGCCCTGCCTCGAGGGCGTTCACCAGCAGCCGGACGGCCTGCGCCGCCGCCTCTCGCGCCCGGTGCGCGGGCGGGTCATCCGCGCCGTTGACCGCTATCGCAGCCGCCGTCGCCTGGCACGCGTGTGCGATCGCCGGAACCAGTTCGCGATCGAGCGGGAATGCCGCCGCACGCTCACGCACCACGTCCTCCAGCGCATCGGAGATGTCCCGCACCCGCACGGCGATCGGCTCGAGGGTCTCGAGTCGTTCGTGTGCAGCCTGGGTGCCGTGGCGTCCACCCACTGCTCGTGGGTTGCCTCTGCGGCTCCGGTCCGCTTCCGCGAGGGCCGCCCTGACGTCGCGCGCGGTGGTCTCGAGCGCGTCCGCTCCCCTGGTCCACTCGGTGCGCTCCGGAGGCCAGGACTCTTCGAGAGCGTCTCCGATGCCCGCGAGGTGATCGGAGAGCTCCCTCTGATACTCCTCGACGCGCGCCTCCGCCGTGGCCGAGAGAGTCCCGGGGGCGAGCAGCAGATTGACAACGAGCCCGACCACGAGCCCGACGGCCATCTGCGCCAGAGAGCTCAGCGAGTACGCGTCCGCGTCATGTCCGCCGAGGATGAGCACGAAAACGGCGGCGACCGCGATGTACTCCCTCCCGGCGCCGAACCATCCGG
Organism: Microbacterium sp. STRO-1N; assembly: GCF_057748015.1. Next base: position 1,719,427 of record NZ_CM173234.1, on the reverse strand, counting down.
TTCCGGACAGCAGCACCCCGACGCCGGCCACGAGTGCGAGCGTCCATACGGTCGGCCCGAACGTGAACACGACCAGGAGCGCCAGAACGATGCCCGTGGCCAGACCGGTCACGGTCTGCACGCTCGACTTCACGGAATCCATCAGCGTCGGATGCATGCTGATCAGCGCGCCGAGCGGCGCATAGTACGGATGGTCGTCGGCGAACCCGGGCAGGTAGTGCGCGATGATCCACGCGATACCGACGGCCAGGGCGGTCTTCGCGGCGAACAGCAGCCGTGGCGGCGCCACGGCTGCACGGATCGAAGGCATCAGGGAGGACGGCACAGCCGTCATCCTGCCCGGCATCATGGACGAACGCAGGAGGGTTGACAGGTGCCGAGATGCACCGCGGGTGCAGTCGAGCCGATCAGGCGCCCGGGCGAACCGTCACGTCGGTGATGTCGGCGTCCCGCGGCAGATCGAGCGCGGTGAGGATCGTCGTCGCGACGGATTCGGGATCGATGAACCGCTCTGGTTCGTAGTCGTTCCCCTCCTGCTGGTGCACGCGTGCCTGCATGGGCGTCGCCGTGCGGCCGGGGTACACCGATGTCACGCGGATGCCGTGCTCGGCCTCCTCCGCGCGCAGCGCGTCGGCCAATGCCTTCAGCCCGTGCTTGGATGCCGCGTACGCCGACCAGCCGGCGTGCGCGTGCAGTCCGGCGCCGGAGTTGACGAACACGACCTGGCCGCGGGACACCCGCAGCACCGGCAGCATCAGCCTGGTCAGTTCGGCCGGAGCCACGAGGTTGACGGCGAGCTGCTGCTCCCACAGCGTCGCCGGCAGGTCGGCGACCGGACCGAGATCGACGACACCCGCGACATGCACGAGAGCGTCGATCCGGTCGGGAAGCCGTTGCTTGGACAATGCCCACGACAACCGCCCCGGCTGGGACAGGTCGCCGACGAGCGTCGATGCACCGGGGAGCGCACCGGCGATCTCGCGCGCCCGTCCGACATCGCGGGCGAGCAGGATGACGTCGTCGCCGCGCTCCAGCAGCCGACGCGCGAGCACCGCTCCGATTCCGGAGCCGGCGCCCGTGATGAGGTGGACGGCCATGTCAGGCGCGGTCGGCGGGCTCTGCCAGCTCGATCGGAACGACGGGGCAGTCCTTCCAGAGACGCTCGAGGCCGTAGTACACGCGCTCCTCGGCGTGGAACACGTGCACGATCAGGTCGCCGAAGTCCATCAGGACCCAGCGGGACTCGGCACGGCCCTCCCGGCGGACGCGCTTGTGCCCGGCCTCGATGAGCTTGTCCTCGATCTCGTCGGCGATCGCGGCGACGTTGCGCTCGCTGTTTCCGGTGACGAGAAGGAAGATGTCCACGAGCGGCAGCGGCTCAGAGACGTTGAGCGCGAGGAGATCCTCGCCGCCCTTGGAAGCCGCCGCGTTGGCGGCGATCTGGAGCATCTGCTCCGCGGTTTCAGGTGATTGCATCACAGCACATTCGTGGTGAAGGCGATGATCAGCGCGGCCGCCAGCGCGAGAGCGAGACCGCCGGCGGTGATCGCGAGGATCAGCATCAGCTTGTTGCCCTTCTCGGGAGCTGGTGGGCGGATGACCTCGCCGGCGGGCTTGATGGTGCTGACCGCGGAACTCGCCGCGATCGGCGTCGGTGAGGATGCCGGCGGCAGCTCACCGTCGATGAGGACAGCGTCGACGTCCTTGCCGTCGGTCGTCCCCTTCGCGTGTCCCCGAGAGCCGAGGCCCTCCGGGAGGTCGTAGGATCCGGTGATCAGGACTTCGCCGGTCGAGGCGACCGGTCCGGAGAGCGATCCCTCCCCTGGCGGCGGGTTGAAGATCAGGGCGCTGGGCGCGGCGTGCTGCGATCCTGTGGAGTCGCCGACCGTGATGAGCTCGTCGAAAGACGGCGTGAACGGCGTCGTCGTCTTCTCCTCGGAGAGGACGCTCTGCCCGAAGGTCGGGTTGACGGTCGGACGCTCGTCCTGCTCGGCGTCTTCGGCGTCGTCGTCGTGCTCGGTCGCGTCGGCATCGACGCCGAGGTCCACGAGTTCCGCTTCCGTGTCTGCGCTGGCGTCCTCGTCAGGGCTCTCGCCCTGGACGTCGGCGTCGGCATCGTCGGCGTCGGCGTCGGCCGAAGCCTCAACCGCGTCGGCGTCGACCGCGGACTCACTGGACTGCTCGATCTCGACGTCGGCCGCGTCCTCGTCGTCGGAGTCCGTCGCGGTCTCCTGCGCCGGTGCGGATGCCGATACAGGGGCGAACACGGGAACAGCGGAGACGATCGCGTGCTCGTCCGAGGCGTCCTCGGGCTCGGTCCGGTGCGCTGCGGCTTCTTCTGCGGCATCCGATTCCGCAGCCATCTGTGCCGCCGCTGCTTCTTCCGCGCCGATCACCGGTACCGAAGCCGTGCGGATCCGCTCCTGGTCACGCGCCTGACGTCGTGTCAGCGGCAGCGCACCGAGATCGACCGCTTCGTCGGCGACCGGAGCCGGCGGCACCTCGGCCGGCTCGGCGGCGCGCGGCAGCGGAGGCTGAGGCGTCGGTGCGGGGGCGGAGGCCGCCGCCGCCTCTTCCGCTGTGATCACCGGTGTCGCGCCAGTCAGGCGGATCTCCCGCAGCTGCTTGCGCGTCAGCGGTTCCTTCCCTTCGCTGTCCGATGTGCTCATGCCTTGCTCCGATACAGGTGATGCTTCGCGATGTACTGAACGACTCCGTCGGGGACGAGATACCACACCGGTTCACCCTCGTGGACGCGCTGGCGGCAATCCGTTGAGGAGATCGACAGTGCCGGCACCTCCAACTGGCTGACATCGTCGCTCGGGAGTCCATCGGTGCTCAGAACGTGTCCTGGACGCGAGACCGCGACGAAGTGGGCCAGATCCCACAACTCATCATGGTCCCTCCAGCTGAGAATCTGCGCTACGGCATCCGCGCCGCTGATGAAGAACAGTTCCGCATTCGGCCGCTGCGTCTTCAGATCGCGCAGCGTGTCGATGGTGTAGGTGTCGCCTTCACGGTCGATATCGACGCGGCTGACGGTGAAACGGGGATTGGAAGCCGTGGCGATCACCGTCATCAGATAGCGGTGTTCGCTGGGGGTCACCGTCCGCTTCTGCCACGGTCGGCCCGTCGGCACGAAGACGACCTCGTCGAGATCGAACTCGTGCGCGACCTCGCTGGCCGCGACGAGGTGACCGTGATGGATCGGATCGAACGTTCCGCCCATCACCCCGATACGCGGCGCCCGCGAGTTCGTGTGCTCCATCCGCGGCTCAGTGGCCGTGCCCTGCCCCGTGGCCGTCCTTGCCGTGCTGGGCCGCCCAGGCCTCGGCCTTGGCCGAGTGGCGGTTGGCGACGTGGCGATACGAGAAGGTCACCAGCCCGAGCAGCGCGAAGACGATCGCGGCGATGACACCGAAGATCAGCGTCTCGAGCGCCACGTTTCCGTGGTGCTCGGTCTCGGCGGCTGCCATCGCGAACTGTGCGACGAGATTCATCCTTGCTCCGTTTCGTGACCGGGGGCGCGAACGCGCTCCCCCATCCTATCGCTCAGCCGCGCGTCTGCCCCGCCCCACGCGCGAGCCACTTCGTGCTGGTCAGCTCGGAGAGCCCCATCGGCCCTCTGGCATGCAGCTTCTGCGTCGAGATGCCGACCTCGGCGCCGAAGCCGAACTCCGCGCCGTCGGTGAAGCGCGTGGAGGCGTTCACCATCACGACCGCGGAATCCACCTCGGCCAGGAATCGCTCCGCACTGCGGGAATCGGTCGTGATGATCGCCTCCGTGTGCCCGGTACTGTACCGGCGGATATGCGCCAGTGCGTCGTCGAGGGAATCGACGACCTTCATCGCGATGTCGAGGCTGAGGTACTCGGTCTCCCAGTCCTCCTCCGTGGCCGGGATCACGTTGCTGACGAGCCCGGCGACGATGTCGTCTCCGTGGATGGCCACACCCTCGCTCTGCAGCGCACTGGCCACGAGCGGGATGAGCCGCGGCGCGGCCTGTCGGTGCACGAGCACGGTCTCGACCGCGTTGCAGACGCTGGGACGCTGGACCTTCGCGTTGACGACGATCTGCGTGGCCCAGTCGTCCGGAGCGGACTCGTCGAGCACGATGTGCACGTTGCCCGCGCCGGTCTCGATCACCGGGACAGTGGATTCGGTGACGACGACCTCGATGAGCGATGCACTGCCGCGGGGCACGAGCACGTCGATGAACCCTCGACCGTGCATGAGCGCCTTCGCACCGTCGCGTCCGAAGTCGTCAACGGTCTGGATCGCCTCCGGCGTGATGCCGATGCCCTCCAGCGCGTCGCGCATGATCTCGACGAGAACGGCGTTGGACTCGCGGGCGGCGCTTCCGCCGCGGAGCACGACCGTGTTGCCGGAGCGCAGCGCCAGCGCGGCGATGTCGACGGTCACGTTCGGTCGCGCTTCATAGATGGCGCCGACGACGCCGAAGGGGACTCGCACCTGCTGGAGAGCCACGCCATTGGGCATCCGGTGTCCGCCGACGACCTGCCCGACCGGGTCGGCCAGCGCGGCGACCTCGCGGACGGCAGCGGCGAGGGCCGCGACGCGTGCGGAGTCCAGGCGCAGTCGATCGATGAGCGCGGAGCCGATGCCGCCGGCCTCACCGCGTGCGATGTCCTGCGCGTTCGCCGCGATGATCCGCTCGGCTCCGGCCTCCAGCGCCTTCGCGATCGCCTCGAGCGCCTGCGCCTTGTCATCACTGGTGAGTTGCGCCGTCGTACGCGACGCCTCCTTGGCGAGGGCGAGGCGCTGCTGCGGCCCTGCGATGTCCGTGGTCGCGGAATCGACGGGCACGGTGAGGGTGTCGGCGCTCATCCGCCCAGTGTATCGACCGATGCGCGGCCGCGGGCCGCTGTGACGGCCGTGCCCCAGGTGCGGATCAGGCCGGCGTCGCGGGCACGAACCAGGTGCCGATGTGCTCTCCGGACAGCGCCCGGTCGATGAGGTCGGCTCCGGTCACCAGCACGCCGATGCCGGATGCCGCGGCCAGCCGGGCGGCGGACACCTTGGTGGCCGCTCCTCCGGTGCCGACGCTGTTCACGACGGTGGCGCCGAACTCGAGACCCGTGAGATCCTCGTCGGCCCCGATCACGTCCAGCGGCTCGGCATCCGGATCCGTCGGAGGCTTGGTGTACAGCGCCTCGACATCGCTGAGCAGGACGAGGGCATCGGCCTGAACCAATTGGGCGACCAGCGCCGCGAGCCGGTCGTTGTCTCCGAAGCGGATCTCCTGCGTCGCAACCGTGTCGTTCTCGTTCACGATCGGCAGGATCCGAAGGCCCAGCAGACGCTCCATCGCCCGACGGGCATTGCTGCGCGACGTCGGCGTCTCGAGGTCGCCCGTGGTCAGCAGCACCTGGCCGGCGACGATCCCGAACGGGCGCAGCGCCTCCTGGTAGCGGTAGACGAGGATGTTCTGTCCGACAGCCGCCGCAGCCTGCTGCGTCGCGAGATCGGTCGGCCTGGCGTCCAGATCGAGAAACGGGATGCCGGTGGCGATCGCTCCGGACGACACCAGGACGATCTCGCATCCGCGGCCGTGCGCCTTCTGCAGGGCGTTCACGATCATCGGGATCCGCCACGACGACTCACCGCTGATCGACGATGAGCCGACCTTCACTACGATGCGGGCGGCAGTGGCGAGCTCCTCGCGGGTGCGGGCCGTCATGCCTTGTCCCCGTCGAGGTCCTCCTCGGTGACGATGCGGCGCTCTTCGGCCTCAGCGCGCAGCGCGGCCTTGGCGTCCATCCGCTCGTAGTACTGCTCGCGGCGCTGCGTCGTCGTCCGTCGCGGGTTCGTCGCGGCGAAGCGCGGGTCGGTACCGCGGGGCGCGACCATCAGCTCCGCCGCCGAGGACATCGACGGCTCCCAGTCGAACACGAGGCCATCACCCTCGCCGATGACGACCGTGGCGCCCGGCGTCGCGCCGAGACGGAACAATTCGTCCTCGACGCCGAGACGCTCCAGGCGATCCGCGAGGTAGCCGACGGCTTCTTCGTTCTGGAAGTCGGTCTGCTGCACCCAGCGCACCGGCTTCTCGCCGATCACACGGTAGACGTTGCCGTAGGTGCCGCCCTCGACCCGCACCGTGAACTCCTTCTTCGAGCCCCTGGGGCGGATCACGACACGCTCGGTGGGGACGGCGACGGCCGCCTCTGCGCGGTGCTTCTCGACGATCTCGCCGAGTGCGAAGGTCAGCGGGCGCAGGCCCTCGTGCGACACAGTGGAGATCTCGAACACGCGGAAGCCGCGCTCCTCGAGCTCGGGGCGCACGAGTTCGGCGAGGTCGCGTGCTTCCGGGACGTCGATCTTGTTCAGCGCGACGAGCTGCGGACGCTCCAGCAGTGGGATCTGGCCCTCTGGCACCTCGTAGGCTGCGAGCTCGGCGATGATGACGTCGAGATCGCTGATCGGGTCGCGACCCGGCTCGAGCGTGGCGCAGTCGAGCACGTGCAGCAGCGCGGAGCAGCGCTCCACGTGGCGGAGGAACTCGAGACCGAGTCCGCGTCCTTCACTGGCGCCTTCGATGAGTCCTGGAACGTCGGCGACGGTGTAGCGCGCATCACCGGCCTGCACGACACCGAGATTCGGGTGCAGCGTCGTGAACGGGTAGTCGGCGATCTTGGGCCGCGCCGCCGAGATCGCTGCGATCAGGCTCGACTTGCCGGCCGACGGGTAGCCGACCAGTGCCACGTCGGCGACGGTCTTGAGCTCGAGGACGACGTCGCCCTCGAAACCTGGTGTGCCCAGCAGCGCGAAACCCGGCGCCTTGCGCTTCGGAGATGCGAGCGCCGCGTTGCCGAGGCCGCCGCGGCCGCCCTGGGCGACGACGACGCGCTCCCCTGGTACGACCATGTCCACCAGGACTTCGCCATCGGCATCCTTGACGACCGTGCCGACCGGAACCGGCAGTTCGAGGGTCTCCCCCGCGAAGCCGGAGCGGTGGTCGCCCATGCCGAACCCGCCATTGCCGCTGGAGCGGTGCGGCGAGTGGTGATACGACAGCAGGGTGCCGGTCTGCGGGTCGGCGACGAGGACGATGTCGCCGCCGTCACCGCCGTTGCCGCCATCGGGCCCGCCGAGCGGCTTGAACTTCTCGCGGTGCACCGACACGCAGCCGTTGCCGCCCTTGCCTGCGCGCAGGTGGAGCGTCACCGTGTCGACGAACGTGACCATGTGGTGTCCTCTGGTTCCTGAGCTGAGCGAAGGGGGAAAGCGCGAACGGGACGGGCAAATGCCCGCCCCGTTCGGATGGTTGCTGTGCTGCGGATTACTCGGCAGCTGCGACGATGTTGACGACCTTGCGGCCGCCCTTCGCGCCGAACTCGACCGAGCCCGCTGCGAGAGCGAACAGCGTGTCGTCGCCGCCACGGCCGACGTTCACGCCGGGGTGGAAGTGCGTACCGCGCTGGCGGACGAGGATCTCGCCGGCGTTGACGGTCTGACCGCCGAAGCGCTTCACGCCGAGTCGCTGTGCGTTGGAGTCACGACCGTTGCGGGTCGAGCTCGCGCCCTTTTTGTGTGCCATTTCTCAGCTCCCCTTCGTGCTTACTTGATGCCGGTGATCTTGACGCGCGTGAGCTCCTGGCGGTGGCCCTGACGCTTCTTGTAACCGGTCTTGTTCTTGAACTTCTGGATGACGATCTTCGGGCCTCGGAGGTTGCCGATGACCTCGGCGGTGACCTTGACCTTCGCCAGCTTGTCGGCGTCGGTGGTCACCGTGGCGCCGTCGACGAGCAGCACTGCGGGCAGCTCGATCTTCTCGCCCTGGGTCGCCTTGACACGGTCGAGCTGAACGATCGTGCCGACCTCGACCTTCTCCTGCCGTCCGCCGGCGCGCACTACTGCGTAAACCACTTGATACCTGTTTCATCGGGGAGCTCAAGGCTCCGGAAATCTCACGGGAAGACTGTGCCTGCGTTCGTCGCAGGTCTGACGGGTGCGAGCACCGGGGCTCATCCGGACCGCCCTGGGGACGGTTCAGCTCGCGCACCAAGGGTCCACTTTACCGGATGCCGGCCGATGTGGCAAAGCGAGCGGATGCCGTGTCGCGCGAGATCCGCCCGGACGTAGGATCGCACGGTGACCGTACTCGTCGACGACCCGATCTGGCCCGCTCACGGACGGCTCTGGGCGCACCTCGTCAGCGATGAGGATCTCCATGAACTGCACGCCTTCGCACGCCGCAACGACGTGCCGGAGCGCGCGTTCGACCTCGACCACTACGACGTGCCGGAGGAGATCATCCCCCGGCTCGTCGCAGCAGGTGCCACCCCGGTGGGCGGCAAAGAGCTCACGCGTCGGCTGATCGCGTCAGGACTGCGCGTCCCCGCTCGCGACCGGCGCGGCAGTCACTGACCCCGAGTCGGCGTTCACGGACACCGGCGTGCCGGTGAGAGCAGCCGTGGTCACGCGGCGGCGGTTGCGCCCCTGACCGGGGGCCTTGGGCTCCGGCAGAGCATCCAGGACCGAGTCGAGAAGAACGTCCGCCTCGGTGCGCGGCGCCTTGGCCCGCTCCGAGCGCTTCTTGCGCGCCTTCTTCGGACGCTCGGCCGCAGCGGGCAGCTCGACGGCCGGCGCCTCGTCCGGCGTTTCGGCCGCAACGACTCGCGTGGATGCCGCGATCTGAGCGAGAGCCGTCTTCGCACCTTCGGGGATGCTGTGGGTCACACCGGCCGCCGGCGCCGGCGCGCTGGGCTGGTTGCCGCCGCGCTGACGACGGTTCGGTGTGCTGCCGTTGCTCGAACGGTGCTTGACCACCGGGTCGTGGTGCACGATGACACCGCGGCCGGCGCAGACCTCGCACGCCTCGCTGAACGTCTCCAGCAGGCCGAGTCCGAGCTTCTTGCGGGTCATCTGCACGAGCCCGAGCGATGTGACCTCCGCCACCTGGTGCTTGGTCCGATCGCGGCTCAGGCACTCCACGAGACGGCGCAGCACGAGATCGCGGTTGGACTCGAGCACCATGTCGATGAAGTCGACGACGATGATGCCGCCGATGTCACGCAGACGGAGCTGACGGACGATCTCCTCAGCGGCCTCGAGGTTGTTCTTCGTGACCGTCTCTTCGAGATTGCCGCCGGATCCGACGAACTTGCCGGTGTTGACGTCGACGACGGTCATGGCCTCGGTGCGGTCGATCACGAGCGAACCACCGGAGGGCAGCCAGACCTTGCGGTCCAGGGCCTTCTCGATCTGCTCGGTGACGCGGAACACGTCGAACGGGTCTGATTCGTCCTCGTACTCCTCGACGCGCTCGAGCAGATCCGGCGCGACGCTCTCGAGGTAGGCGCGGATCGTGCGCTGCGCCTCTTCGCCCTGGATGAGCATCTTCGTGAAGTCCTCGTTGAAGACGTCGCGGACGATCTTCACGAGGAGGTCGGGTTCGGCGTGCAGGAGCGCGGGCGCCTGCTGGTTCTCGACCTGCTTGCGGATGTGCTCCCACTGGTTCGTGAGGCGCTGCACATCGCGGGTGAGCTGGTCCTCGGTCGCGCCCTCGGCGGCCGTGCGGACGATGACGCCGCTGGACTCGGGCAGGACCTCCTTGAGGATGCGCTTGAGACGCGCACGCTCGTTGTCGGGGAGCTTGCGCGAGATGCCGTTCATCGACCCGTTCGGCACGTACACGAGGTAGCGGCCGGGGAGCGAGATCTGGCTGGTCAGGCGAGCACCCTTGTGGCCGACCGGATCCTTCGTCACCTGCACGAGGACACGATCGCCCGGCTTGAGGGCGAGCTCGATGCGTCGCGGCTGGTTGCCGGTCTCGACGCCGTCCCAGTCGACCTCACCGGAGTACAGCACGGCATTGCGTCCGCGGCCGATGTCGACGAACGCCGCCTCCATGCTGGGCAGGACGTTCTGGACGCGGCCGAGGTACACGTTGCCGATGAGCGACGCGTCCTGGTTGCGGGCCACGTAGTGCTCGACGAGCACCTTGTCCTCGATGACCGCGATCTGCGTGCGGCCGTTCTTGGAGCGGACCACCATGTTGCGGTCCACGGATTCGCGGCGCGCGAGGAACTCCGCCTCGGTGACCACGGGACGACGGCGTCCGGCATCGCGACCGTCACGGCGGCGCTGCTTCTTGGCCTCGAGGCGCGTGGAGCCCTTGATGGCCTTCGGCTCGGTGATGTACTCGACGACGCGCTGGCGCTGGCGCGGCTCGGAGCGCTGCTCGTCATCGCCTTCGCCATTGCCCCCGCGGCGACGACGTCCGCGGCGCGCGGGCGAGCCGGACTCGTCGGCGTCCTGGTCGCGGTCGCGATCACGATCGCGGTCACGGGCGCCGTCGCGGCCCTGGCGCGCAGGCAGTGGTGCGATCTCGGGCGCGTAGAAGTGCAGCTGGGTGGAGACGCGCGAGACGAAGGTCTCGGGGATCAGCCCCAGACTGACCGCGGTGAGCGGCTCCGGCTTGGCGGGTACCGACACGGGCTCAGGCACTGGCTCGGGCTTCACGGCTTCGGGCTCGGCGGGCTCTGACGTTGCCGTCTCTGCGTCGGGCAGCACAGCCGTTGCGGACTCTTCCTCGACGGGCGCGGAATCGACCTCGCTCGACTCCGGCTCAGACTCGCTCGACTCAGGAGCCGGCTCGGGCACGGTCTCGGTCGGCGCCGCTTCGGACTCCGATCCGGGCTCGCCCGTCTCGCGCTCAGATGCGTCCGGCGTGTCGGCCGACGTCTGCTCGGGAGCGTCCGCCCCGGCATCCTCTGCGGGCACGTCGACGTCCGGAGCCTCAGCGGAGTCCGGAGTCTGCAGCGTCGCGTCTAGCGCGGGCTCTGCATTCTCGTCGAGGGTCGGGTTGTTGTTGTCATTGTTGTCATCGGCCATCTCTGGCGAACTCCCTGCACGGGCACTGTGTGCTCCGCGAAATCTCATGCGGCACGGGCCGCGAACTCACTCGGCGTGCGATCGGCTCTTCTGCTCTGATCGCGTGGGGCGTGTGCCCCGAAGTCTTCGTCGATGCCTGTCAGCGGCGGCGCCGCGAGAAGCATCACACGCCATTATCGCATCATGCGCGGGATATCGCGGCATCCGACGTGCGGATTGTCCCGGCGGCCTCACGCTCCGCCCATAGCAATCGCTGAGATACTGGCGCTATGACGGAGCAGCGCCCCCGCTATGTCGGGTACGGAATCTGGTTGATCATCGCGAGCGTGATCGGGTGGTGGGCCGCCTTCCAACTCACCGTGGAGAAGTTCTACCTGCTCGAGAATCCCGGCGACCCGCTGGCCTGCGACATCAGCCCCTTCCTGCAGTGCAGCACGAATCTCGGATCATGGCAGGGTGCCGTCTTCGGCTTTCCGAATCCGCTTCTCGGTCTGACCGGCTGGATGGCTCCGCTCGTCGTCGGAGTGGCGCTGATCGCGGGCGCCCGCTTCCCGCGCTGGTTCTGGGCCCTGTTCGGCGCCGGGATCACCTTCGCGTTCGGGTTCGTGTGCTGGCTGATCGGACAGACCGTCTTCGAGCTCTTCGTGCTCTGCCCCTGGTGCCTGGTCACCTGGGCGGTCACGATCCCCACGTTCATCTCGACGATGGTGCATCTGCTGCGAAACGGCACGTTCAGCCGATCGGAGAAGGCGATGGCGATCGGTCAGAAGCTCATGGCGTGGGTGCCGCTGGCTTCCATCGTGGGCTGCGCGCTGGTCATCGTCCTGCTGCAGGTGAACAACATGGACTTCCTGGGCGCCCTCGTGGATCTCTGGATCTGACCGCCCTTGCAGCACGAAGGCCCGCTCCCTCAGGGAGCGGGCCTTCGTCTTCAGCTGGGTCAGAACCAGATGCCGAGCTCGCGCGCGGCGGACTCGGGGCTGTCGGAGCCGTGGACGAGGTTCTGCTGCACCTTCAGACCCCAGTCGCGACCGAAGTCGCCGCGGATCGTGCCCGGCGCGGCCGTGGTCGGGTCGGTGGTGCCGGCGAGCGAGCGGAAGCCCTCGATCACGCGGTTGCCGGCGAGACGGATCGCCACGGACGGTCCGGACAGCATGAACTCGAGCAGCGGCTCGTAGAACGGCTTGCCCTCGTGCTCGGCGTAGTGCGCGGCCAGTAGGTCGCGGTCCGGCTCGACGAGGCGGATGTCGACGAGCGCATAGCCCTTGGCTTCGATGCGCGCGAGAATCGTGCCGGTGAGGCCGCGAGCGACGCCATCGGGCTTGACGAGGACGAGGGTTTCTTCGGTGGCCATGTCATTCACTCTCTGTCGAAGAATCGGTTTCGGCTCCTGCCGGACGTCGTGCATCCAACTTGGCCCCCATGATCGTCGCATACCCCCACATGCCACCGAAAACCAGCACGACCATGAGCATGGCCGGGACCAGGAACGCGGACAGTCCGACGATCAACTGGACCGCCCACCCCGCGGCGATCGCCCACGGCTTCGTGATGAGGCCGGCGATCCCGATGCACGCCAGTGCCAGCACGGCACCGCCGACGATGGCCCACCAGTCGGCGATCGGGTCGGGCAGCACTCGGAGCCCGAAGATCGTCAGGCCGCCGAGGAACACGACGATCGCCTCGAAACCGAGCACGATCGGCGCGAGTTTCTGGACGAGGCTGCGCTGCGCACGCGGACGGCGCTGCGCCGAGGGAGTGTCGCTCATGCGCGCCACCCGGATTTCCAGTCCTCTTCCTCCGCCAGGGCGATCGCCTCGCCGGCGAGCACCACGGAGCCGGCGATCACGACCGCACGGCGGTCGGAGGATGCCGCCCACTCGCGCGCCGCATCAGCAGCCTCGGCGAGAGACGGGTGCACGGTGGCCCGGTGCCCGGCCTGCTCGACCAGGTCCGCGATCGCGTCGGCATCGCTGGCCCGTTCCGACTCCGGCGCGGTCGCGAACACGTGCGCTGCCGCCGGTGCGAGCACGGACACGATGCCTGCGGCATCCTTGTCGGACAGGATGCCGAGAACCACGCCCCACTCGTCGAAATCGAAGCTGTCGTCGAGCGCCTGCGCGAGGGCGGTCGCGCCGTGCGGGTTGTGCGCCGCGTCCACGACCACCGTCGGTGCGATGCCCAGCAACTGCAGGCGCCCCGGCGACGTCGCGCCCTGGAAGCCTTCGGTGATGATGTCGCCGGCGATCGGCTGCGATCCTCCGCCGATCAAGGACTCGACCGCAGCGACCGCCAGAGCGGCATTGTGCCCCTGGTGGGCACCGTAGAGCGGGAGATACTCCTCGACGTACTGACCGGCGAGGCCCCGCACGGTGAGCAGCTGACCGCCGACCGCGAGCTTCTGCTCGGCGAGCCCGAAATCGGCACCCTCGAACGCGATCGTCGCGCTCTTCTCCGCGGCCACACGGCGCAGCACCGCAGCGACCTCATCCGGTTGCTGCGCGGAGACGACAGCCGCGCCCTCCTTGATGATTCCTGCCTTCACCTCGGCGATGGCCTCGATCGTGTCGCCGAGCCGATCCGCATGGTCGATGTCGATCGGCGCGAACACCGCGACGTCGCCATCGGCCGTGTTGGTCGAATCCCACGCGCCGCCCATGCCGACCTCGAGCACGAGCACGTCGACGGGTGCGTCCGCGGCCGCGACGAACGCGAGCACCGTGAGCAGTTCGAAGAACGTCAGCGCTGCGTCACCAGCAGCTTCGAGTTCGGCGTCGACGATGCCGACGAACGGCTCGATCTCGTCCCAGGCGTCGGCGATCGCGCCGTCGTCGATGGGTTCGCCGTCGATCATGATGCGCTCGGTGAAGCGCTCCAGATGCGGACTCGTGAACAGACCGGTGCGCAGACCGTGCGCCCTGAGCAGGCTCTCGATCATCCGTGCGGTCGAGGTCTTCCCGTTCGTGCCGGTGATGTGCACGACGCGGTAGGTGCGCTGCGGATCATCCAGCAGGGTCAGGATGCGCGCCGTGCGCTCCTTGCGGGGCTGCACCCACCGCTCGCCCGCCCTGGCGAGCAGTGCCTCGTAGACGGCATCCGCGCGGTCGCGATCACTCATGCTCAGGCTCCGATCCGGGAAACAGCGATGTAGAAGTCGGCCGCGTTCGCGTACGTCCCTGCCGGGACCAGGGCGACGAACTCCGGCGACGAGACGCCGATCGTTCCTTCGGCCCCGGCCGGCCACTGCGCAGCATCCACGCTCTCGGGGATGGCGATGTCCATCGGCGCAAGGAGCAGTAGGACGCCGCTCGCGAGCGTCTCCTCCGGGAGACCCGCTTCGATGTATCGTGAGTCAACCGCGACTTTGTCATCCTCGCCCGTGAACAGCAGCTGCAGTCGGATGCGGTCGCTGACGTCGAAACCGGCCTGCTTGCGCGTTTCCTGAACGGCACGGATGACGTCGCGCACCAGGCCTTCGGCTTCGAGCTCGGGCGTCGTCGCCGTGTCCAGCAGCACGAAACCACCGCTCGGGACGATCGCGAGGGCCTCGCCCTCCGGGCGACCGGTGGTCTCCAGCACCAGCTCGTACTCGTGCGGCTCCAGCACGACGCCGTCAGCGGTCACGACGCCGGCGTCTTCGGTCCAGAAGCCGTCTTTCGCGGCGCGGATCACCCGCTGCACCTCCTTGCCGAGGCGAGGACCTGCGGCGCGTGCGTTCACGCTCAGGCGGTGGCTGATGCCGTACTCCGCCGCGGCGTTGTCGGTGAGCTGCACGAGCTCGACGGACTTGACGTTGAGCTCTTCGCGCAGGATGTCCTCGAACTGCCCGAGCGAACCGGCCAGCGGCGAGACGACGGTCAGTCGGGCGAGCGGCAGGCGCACGCGCAGCTTCTCCTTCTTGCGCAGGGCGTTGCCGACGCTGGAGAGTTCGCGCACGGCATCCATCGCATCGCGGATCTCATCCGCAGCCGGGAAGGCCGAGGCGTCCGGCCAGTCCGTCAGGTGGACGCTGCGGCCACCCGTGAGCCCCTGCCAGACGCGCTCGCTGATCAGCGGCACGAGCGGAGCCGCGACGCGGCTCAGGGTCTCGAGCACGGTGTAGAGGGTGTCGAAGGCCTCACGGCTCTTCGGGTCGTCGGTGACACCGGTCCAGAAGCGGTCGCGCGAGCGCCGGATGTACCAGTTCGTCAGAGTCTCGGCGAAGTCGCGCAGGCGGCCGGCCGCTGTCGTCGAGTCCAGGCCCTCGAGGTCGGTCTGGACCTCGCGCACGAGGTCGCCGAGGCGGGCGAGGATGTAGCGGTCCAGGACATCGGTCGAGTCCGTGCGCCAGGATGCCTCGTAGCCGTTGCCCGACGCGTTGGCGTAGGTCGCGAAGAAGTACCACGAGTTCCACAGCGGAAGCAGGAACTCGCGGACGCCGGCGCGGATCCCCTCCTCCGTCACCGCGAGGTTGCCGCCGCGGAGCACCGAGCTCGACATGAGGAACCAGCGCATCGCATCGGAGCCGTCGCGGTCGAGCACTTCGGACACGTCGGGGTAGTTGCGCAGCGATTTCGACATCTTGTAGCCGTCGCTGCCGAGCACGATGCCGTGGCAGCTGACACCAGTGAACGCCGGGCGATCGAACAGCGCGGTCGACAGCACGTGCATGACGTAGAACCAGCCGCGGGTCTGTCCGATGTACTCCACGATGAAGTCCGCCGGCGCGTGGGCGTCGAACCACTCCTGGTTCTCGAACGGGTAGTGCACCTGGGCGTACGGCATCGAACCAGAGTCGAACCACACGTCGAAGACGTCCTCGATGCGGCGCATCGTGCTCTTGCCCGTCGGGTCGTCCGGGTTCGGACGCGTCAGGTCGTCGATGTACGGGCGGTGCAGATCGATCTCACCCTCCGGATTGCGCGGGAGCGCACCGAAGTCGCGCTCCAGCTCTTCCAGCGAACCGTACGCGTCGACACGCGGGTATTCGGGGTCGTCGCTCTTCCAGATCGGGATCGGCGAGCCCCAGTAGCGGTTGCGGCTGATCGACCAGTCGCGCGCGCCCTCGAGCCACTTGCCGAACTGCCCGTGCTTGACGTTCTCAGGCACCCAGGTGATCTGCTCGTTGTTCGCGAGCATGTCGTCCTTGATGTCCGTGACACGGATGAACCAGCTCGACACGGCCTTGTAGATCAGGGGGTTCCGGCAGCGCCAGCAATGCGGGTAGGAGTGCTCGTAGCTCTGCAGCCGGATGAGTCTGCCCTGCTCGCGCACCAACCGGACGAGAGGCGTGTTCGCATCCATCCAGAGCTCGCCGGCGACGTCGGTCACGTTCGGGAGGAAACGTCCCCCGTCGTCGAGGGACAGGATCGTCGGGATGCCGGCGGCCGTCGCCACGCGCTGGTCGTCCTCGCCGTAGGCGGGCGCCTGGTGGACGACGCCGGTGCCGTCCGAGGTCGTGACGTAGTCGTCGACGAGGATGCGCCAGGCGTTCTCGGTGCTGTAGGTCGCGGCATCCGTGTAGTAGTCGAACAGCGGCTCGTAGCTCAGGCCGGACAGCTCCGCCCCCGAGATGGTGCGTTCGACGGCATCGGATGCCGCGGCGGCGTCCTCGTAGCCGAGATCCTTCGCGTACCCGGCGAGCAGGTCGGCGGCGAGCAGGAAGCGGCCGGTGTTGCCGTCTGCGGCGCCGTTCGGCCCCGCGGGCAGCACGGCATAGGGGATCTCCGGACCGACGGCGAGCGCCATATTGGTCGGAAGGGTCCACGGGGTGGTCGTCCACGCGAGGACGCGGACGCCGTCGAGCCCCTTCGCCTCGGCATCCGGCCCTGTGAGGGGGAACGCGACCGTGACGGACGGGTCCTGGCGCATCTGGTACACGTCGTCGTCCATGCGCAGCTCGTGCGCACTCAGCGGCGTCTCGTCACGCCAGCAGTACGGCAGGACGCGGTAGCCCTCGTAGGCGAGCCCCTTGTCGTACAGCGTCTTGAACGCCCACAGCACGCTCTCCATGTAGCCGAGATCGAGCGTCTTGTACCCGCGGTCGAAGTCGACCCAGCGTGCCTGACGCGTGACGTAGTCCTGCCATTCGCGTGTGTAGGCCAGCACGGAGCTCTTCGCCTTCGCGTTGAAGACGTCAATGCCCATGTCCTCGATCTCGCTCTTCTCGGTGATGCCGAGCTGCTTCATCGCCTCGAGTTCAGCGGGCAGGCCGTGGGTGTCCCAGCCGAAGACGCGGTCGACCTTCTTGCCGAGCATCGTCTGGAAGCGCGGGAAGAGATCCTTGGCGTATCCCGTCAGGAGGTGCCCGTAGTGCGGCAGGCCGTTGGCGAACGGCGGGCCGTCGTAGAACACCCACTCCTCGGCGCCGTCGCGCTGCGCGATGGAGGCGCGGAACGTGTCGTCCGTCTTCCAGAACTCCAGGATCTCCTGCTCGATCGCGGGCAGCCGCGGGCTGGGCGTGACGGAGTCGGCGGCGGGGCCGAAGGCGGAAGGGCGTGGATAGGTCATCGTGACTCGCAGTGTTCGTCGTGGCGGATGCTGCTGCGAGGACGATCCTGTCGTGCGAAGGACCGCGGTACCACCCCGCGTGCGCCGCCTCACGGCGGGGCCACTCTCACTGCGGCGATGACGGGCCTGCCCCGCTCGGTTCTAGTAGGTCCTGCGACTGTTCTTCCGAGAGCTCCCCGGTGATGGCCGGATCGATGCTTTGGCTCAATTGTACGCGGGATCCGCGTTGGATCGCGCTTCCAGCACATCGGGCACGTGCGCCGGCGCTGCAGGGCGACCGGGCGCTTCACGCGGAGAAGTACGCCAACTTCGGATGCTTGAGCTGAATCACTCCGAATTTGGAGTACAAGTCCGAAGTTCGCGCTCGACGCTCGCGCTCGCCGGCGCTAACCCTCCCGGTGATAGCCGTGCAGGTCGTCCTGGACGCCGTTGATCCAGATCTCGTCGCCGCCATCGGGGTCGGGGATCCGGATCGTGCGCGCGAACGCCTCGTCGACCACGGCGGCATCGAAACCGGCATCCCGCAGGCGTCGCGCGTGCGCATCGAGGTCGCCGCGCGCCTCGAAGCTCAACCCGACGCGCGCGGATCCCGAGTGCAGCCCGACCGCTCCGCCATCGCCGCGCATCTCGACCCAGCCACCGCGATCCGCCGCGATCCCCGCGCGCAGACCGAGCGCCTCGAGAATCGCCCGCGGTGCGGTGAGATCCTCCTGGAACCAGATCGGCTGCACGGCGATGTCCCCCGAGACGGTCCCGGTGCCCGCCGACACGGTCACGGCGGGGCCGGACGCCGTCCGGACCGTCAGCAACTCCCCGACACCCTCCATCGTCTCGCGAGAGACCTCGAATGCCGACAGCGCGGATGCCGCGGCATCCAGGTCGGGAACCAGCAGGTGGATGTCGACACCGCCGGCCGCGTGGTCGGCCGTCGCGGGATGGACGGCGAGGACGCCGTCCGCATGGAACTCGCCCCATTCCGGTGACGGAGCGAAGGTCGCCGAGAACCCCAGCGCCTCCGCGAGCGCCCACCACCGCTCCGGCCGCTCCGTGTACACGATCTGCTGGACGACGGTCATCGCGATTCCTCCTCGAGATACGCGCGCAGTGCCGTCTCGACCAGCGCGGAGAGGCTCGTGGCGTCGTCGACGGCCCGGTGCTTCACACTGCGGACCAGGTCCTGCGGCAGGTAGACGTTGAACTGCACCTTGGGTTCGGATGCTTGCATGCTAGCAATTTAGCTTGTAAGCCTCCGGGGTGCAAGTACCCGACCCGCATGTGTCCGACCAGCGGCCTACGCTCGATGCATGGCACGCTCCCCCGAATCCCCCGCCGCACCCCGCGTCTCCCCGCCCGACCTCCCCGAGACGCTGACACCGGCGGAACCGGCGCGCAGCGCGGATCTTCTGGCTTCCCGTCTCGCGCTGGCCGGCGACGTCGACCTCGCGCACGCGACCCTCGAGCAATGCGTCGTGACGGCCGACGCCGGCACGATCGACATGACGGGGGCCGACGTCATGGATGTCGATGTCACCGGCATCCGTGCCGCATCGCTGAAGCTCCGCGACGCCGGGATCCGGCGCGTGCGCATCACGGGCGGGCGCATCGGCACCCTCGATCTCAGCACCACTCGGATCGCCGAGCTCGAGCTGCGCGATCTGCGCATCGACTATCTCAATCTCGGTGCGGCGAAGGCCACCGACATTCTCATCGCCGACTGCACGATCCGCGCGCTCGACGTGCCGCAGGCGCAGCTGACGCGCGTGCGCTTCGACGACTGCCGCAGCGACGAGGTCGACCCACGCGGACTGCGCGCCAAGGACGTGGACCTCCGAGGCCTCGACGCTCTCGCGTTCATCGACACCAACAGCCTGCGCGGCGTGACGCTGACGACCTTCCAGGTGCAGCAGCTCGCCCCGATCCTCGCGGCCGGCGTCGGGATCGAGGTGCGGGATCTAGCGTGACCCAGAAGCCGCGAGCAGCTCCTGCGTGAACGGATGCTGCGGCGCGTCGAACACATCGACGACGCGTCCCTGCTCGACGACGGCGCCGTCCTTCATCACCAGGACGTCATCCGCCACGGCCGCCACGACATCGAGGTCATGCGAGACGAACAGCATCGTGAGCCCGCGATCGCGCTGGATGCGCTGGAGCAGAGCGAGCACGCGCTCCCTCACCGTCGGATCGAGTGCTGAGACCGGTTCGTCGAGCACGAGCACGTCGGGGTCGGCCGCGAGGGCCCGCGCGATCGCCACGCGCTGCCGCTGCCCTCCGGAGAGCGCCGCGGGGCGCCGAGCCGCCAGCGTCGGGTCGAGATCCACTTCGGTGAGCAATCGTGCGACATGCGAGGGTCGCGCATGTCGCGGTACCCCAGCGGCCTCGAGCGCCTCCCGCAGCGAACGACCGACGCTCCAGCGCGGATCGAACGCGCCGAGCGGGTTCTGGTGCACGAATTGCACGCGATGGGCGCCGTGCCACGTGAGCGACCCAGCATCCGGACGCTCCACTCCGATGATCATGCGGGCGAGCGTCGTCTTGCCCGAGCCGGATTCTCCGACGATCCCGAGCGTACGGCCGCGAGGCACCAGGAACGACGCACTCGACACCGCGGGCACCCCGCCGAATGCCTTCGACAGCCCCTCGACCGACAGCACCGGCTCGACGACGGCGTCCGCGACGGCGCGCGGCTCGTGTCGGGTCGCCGCCACCAGCGCCCTCGTGTACGCCTCGCGCGGAGCGTCCAGGATCTGCGCCGCGTCCCCTTCTTCGACGACCCGACCACCGCGCATCACGATGATCCGATCGGCGACGCGACGCACGGCGGCGAAGTCGTGGCTGATGAACAGCACCGCTGTTCCGGAATCCGCGATCTCGCGCAGCAGGTCGAGCACACGCGCCTGGACGGTCGCATCCAGCGCCGTCGTCGGCTCATCCGCGACGAGGACCGTTGGCGATCCCGCGAGCGCTGAGGCGATCAGCGCCCGCTGCCGCAGTCCCCCGGAAAGCTCGTGCGGGTACTGTTCGGCGCGTCGTTCGGCATCGGGCATCCATACCCGCTCGAGCAGGGTGCGCACCCTGGCGTGCAGCGCCGCACCACGCAGTTGCCGTTCGTGCAGGCGCAGGGGCTCCGCGATCTCGGAACGGATCCGCTGCAGCGGATCGAGCGACACCAGCGCGTCCTGGGAGACGAGGGCGATCGTGTCGCCGCGCAGCCGGCGCCACGAGCGCTCGTCGACACGACGTGCGTCGACGCCGGCCACCTCCAGTCGCTCCGCGTGCACGCCGGCGTGCGCCGGTGTCAGCCCGAGCATCGCCCGCGCCGTGAGCGTCTTGCCCGCGCCGGACTCCCCGACGATCGCGACGCACTGCCCTGGTTCCACCGAGAACGAGACGCCATCGACGACCACCTGGCCGTGGAAGGCGATCTGCAGCCCGCGCACCTCGAGAGCCGTCATGCCCGCCGCCCCTCAGCGCCGGCCCGCAGGATCCGTCCGACGACGGTCACCGCCATCACGGTGAGCGTGATCGCGATCCCGGGGAACACCGAGACCCACCAGGCCTGTCCGAGAACGTTGCGGCCTCCGGAGAGCATCAGCCCCCACTCCGGCGTCGGCTCGGTCGGCCCGAGCCCGAGGAAGCTGAGTCCGGCCGCCGCGAGGATGCTGGACCCGACACCGATCGTCGCGAGAACGCTGAGCGAGCCGAGCACCCCCGGCACCACGTGCCTGGTGAACGCCCTGAGGGGAGCCACCCCGAGGATGCGGGCGGCCTCGACATGCTCCGCCAGACGCAGTGTGCGCGTCTGCACGCGCGCCAGCCGGACATAGACCGGGATCGCAGCCAGCGTCACCGCGACCGCGACGTTCACCGGACCAGGCCCGAGGATCGCGACGACCACGAGCGCGATGAGGAACTCCGGGAACGCCATCAGCACATCGTTCAGTCGCATGAAGCCGGCGTCGACCACCCGCGGAGACGACCCGGAGAGCGATCCGATCAGCAGTCCGACGGCCAGAGCGATCGCCGTCGCCAGCGCGCCGATCCCGACCGAGCGCGCCGTACCGTGCACGACGCGCGAGTAGACGTCCCGCCCGCTCTGGTCGGTGCCGAACAGATGCTCGGCGCTCGGCGGCAGCAGCGTCGAGCGCACGTCCACCTGCAGCGGATCGTGGCTCGAGATCAGCCCTGGCGCGAACGCGGCGAGCGCGATGACGGCGAGCACCGCGACGGCCACGACCAGGAGCACACGGCGCGCGGCGTTCATCGGGCGCTCCGCGCTTGGCGCAGCCGCGGATCCAGCACCGGATGCAGCAGCTCGACGACGATGCTCACGATCACGAACACGAGGGCGCTGAGCAGGATGATCCCGGTGATGACCGGGAGATCCCGATCCGTGATGGCGGCGAGCGTCACGCGCCCGAGACCTGGTCGGGCGAACACCGTCTCGACGAGGACGGCACCGCCGAGAACCGATCCGGTCAGATACGCGGCGAGCGTCAGGGCACCCGTCGCGCCGTGACGCAGACTGTGACGCAGCGTCAGCCACACAGGGCCGGCGCCTCGGGCGCGCACTGTGTCGGCGAACGGCTGGCGCTCCGCCTCGGAGATGCCGTCCCGCAGCACCTGCCCGAGCAGCGCCGCCACAGGAAGAGCGAGCGTGATGGCGGGCAGCACAAGCGTTGCAGGGTTGCGCGACCCCGTCACGGGGAACCAGCCCAGTCCGAAGGCGAAGACGCTCAGCAGCACGATCCCGATCCAGAAGACCGGGGACGACAGGATGACGAGTTCGATACCTGTCACGATCGCCCCGGCGATGCGACCGCGTGCCAGGAGTGCGACGGCGAGCGCCACGACGACGGCGATGACCAGCGCCGCTGCCGACAGTTGCAGCGTCGCCCCGAGCTGTCTGCCGATCACCTCCGACACCGGCATCCTGAGCTGGTACGACTCCCCCAGGTCTCCGCGCACGAGGCCGCCCAGGTACGCCACGTACTGCTCGAACGGCGGACGGTCGAGCCCCAGCTCCGCACGGATCGCGTCCTTCACGCTCTCGCTCACCTGCGCCTGGGGACCGAGCATGACCGACACCGGATCACCGGGGATCACCCGGAAGGCGAGGAAGGCGAGCGTCGCGGCACCCCAGAGCACGAGCACAGCGGATGCCGCGATCCCCGCGATCCGGAGCACGAGCGCACGGGGGCCCGCCTTCTCGCTCACCGACGTCGCCGGTTCAGTCGACGGTCGTGCCGTAGAACAGCGGCCGACCGTACAGGTCGTAGGCGAGGCCGTGCACGTTGTCGTTCACCGCCGTGATCAACGAAGGGCTGTACAGCGGCACGATCGCGGTGTACTCGGCGTTCCACTGCTGCAGCTGCTGGTAGACGTCGGTGCGGGCATCCGGATCCGTCGTGGCGACGCCCTGCTCGAGCAGTGCATCGATCTCGGCATCCGACACCTGCGAGGCGTTCTGGAAGCCAGCGGTGTGCAGGTGGCTGCGCAGCAGGTCGGGGTCGACGCCGGAGAAACCCCAGTCCGTCAGATCGAACGTCTTCGGTCCGTACTGCTCGTTGTACGCACCTGGTTCGAGCACCTCGCGCTTCACCTCGAAGCCGATCTCCGCGAGATCCGACTGGATCGCGTTGCCCAGCGCAGCCTTGTCGTCGGGCACCGGGGTCCACGCGATCCAGCGCACCGAGAGGCGCTGGCCGTCCTTCATACGGATGCCGTCACTGTCGCGCTCGGTCCATCCGGCCTCGTCGAGCAGGCGGTTCGCCTCGTCCTGGTCGAACGGCCAACTGCCCTCGAGCGATGCGTCATAGGTCGGCGTGGTCGATCCGAGGATGCTCCATGCCCTCGGGAACTGGCCGAAGAAGATCTCCTCGACAGCCGCGTCGACGTCGATGCCACGGGCGAAGGCCTGGCGCACCTTCTCGTCCGCGAACACACCGTATTTCTCGTTGAGATACAGCGAATACGGCAGACCAGGGTATTCGAGCGATTCGACCGTCAGCGCGTCTGAGAGCTCGGAGGCGATGTTCGGCGGCAGCTGGCTGGCGAGATCGGCCTCGCCGCTCTCGACGACGCCGGCGCGCACGGATGCCTCGGGAAGGATCGAGACGCGCAGTGTGTCGAACTGCGCAGCTCCCGCATCATCGGGCCCCCACGCGTAGTCCTCGTTGCGGGTGTAGACGATCTCCTGGTCGGGCGTGTAGTCCGTGAGCTCGAACGGCCCGGTTCCGACCGTGACGCCCGGTCCGCCCGCCTTCAGCTGGTCTGCAGACGACTCCAGCACCGCTGGCGAGTAGAAGCCGAGCAGCGGCGTGCTCGCGGCCTGCAGGAACGGTGCGTACGGCTGGCTGAAGTTCACCCGCACCTCGTGATCGCCGAGCACCTCGGTACCGGCGTACCACTCCCCTCCGAGCATGCTCTCGGCCTGTGCGGATGCGGTCTTGGGGTCGGCGATGCGGTCGAAGTTCGCTTTCACGGCCTCCGCGTCGAACGGCTCGCCGTCGTGGAACGTCACGTCATCGCGCAGTTGGAACGTGTAGCTGGTCGCGTCGTCCGACACCGTCCACTCGGTCGCCAGCCAGGGCGAGAACGTGCCGTCGGCCTCCTGGAACACGAGCGAATCGAGTACCGCGCGCTGCACCATGCTCGCGACATCGAGCTGGCTGGTCTGCGGGTCCATGTGCCCGGCGGAGAGGTTCGCGCCCTCGATCGCCCAGACCACCTCGCCGCCGCCTTCGTCAGCGGATTCGCCGCCGGGCGCGGCGCACGCGCTCAGAGCCAGGGCGGTTGCCGCCGCGAGCGCGGTGAGAGGCAGGATTCGACGGATGAATGCGGTGGGCATGCGGATCCTCAGAACAGGAGAAGGGGACATATCAGTCTACGTCCGATTCTTGGACCGGGTCGATCTACCACGTCGGGCGACCTCTGCAGGCAATCGGTAGACTGTCAGCACCCACTCACACTCAGGCACGTACACACCGTGCCGTATACATCGCTCGAGGAGACCTCTATGTCTGTGATTCCCGACAAGCCCGCACTCGAAGGTCTCGAAGCGAAGTGGGACGGCGTCTGGGCCGAGCAGGGCACGTACCTGTTCGATCGCCTTCGCGCCGCCAAACTCGGCCGCGCCGGTGTGTACTCGATCGACACGCCTCCTCCGACGGCATCCGGGTCCCTCCACATCGGGCATGTGTTCTCGTACACGCACACCGACGTGAAGGCCCGCTACGAGCGCATGCGCGGAAAGGCCGTGTTCTATCCGATCGGCTGGGACGACAACGGACTGCCCACCGAGCGACGCGTGCAGAACTACTACGGCGTGCGGTGCGACCCGACGTTGCCCTACGACGCCGACTTCGTCCCCCCGTTCCAGGGCGACGCCAAGAGCCTCAAGGCCGCCGACCAGCTGCCCGTGAGCCGTCGCAACTTCATCGAGCTGTGCGAGAAGCTCACGGTCGAGGACGAGAAGCAGTTCGAGGACGTCTTCCGCCAGATGGGCCTGAGCGTGGACTGGACCCAGACCTACCGCACCATCTCGGACGACACGATCCGCCAGAGCCAGCTCGGGTTCCTCCGCAACGTCGAGCGCGGTGAGGCGTACCAGGCTCTAGCGCCGACCCTGTGGGACGTGGACTTCCGCTCCGCCATCGCACAGGCCGAGCTCGAGGACCGTGATCAGCAGGCATCCTTCCACCGCCTGGCCTTCCACAAGAGCGACGGCTCCGGTGACATCGAGATCGAGACCACGCGCCCCGAGCTCCTGGCCGCCTGCGTCGCCCTCGTGGCGCATCCCGACGACGAGCGGTACCAGCCGTACTTCGGCAAGACGGCCCGCACTCCGATCTTCGACGTCGAGGTCCCCGTGCTCCCGCACCACCTCGCCCAGCAGGACAAGGGATCCGGCATCGCCATGGTCTGCACCTTCGGTGACGTGACCGACATCATCTGGTGGCGCGAGCTGGATCTGCCCAACCGCACGATCCTCGGCCAGGACGGCCGCGTGATCGCCGAGGCGCCGGAAGCGATCATCACCGACGCAGGCAAGGCCGCATACGCCGAACTCGCCGGCAAGACCGTCTTCAGCGCCCGCAAGCAGATCGTCGAGCTCCTGGAGGCCTCGGGAGAGCTGCTGAACGTCTCCAAGCCCTTCCAGCACGCGGTGAAGTTCTTCGAGAAGGGCGACCGCCCGCTCGAGATCGTATCGACGCGCCAGTGGTACATCCGCAACGGCGCGCGCGATGCCGAGCTCCGCGACCAGTTGATCGCCAACGGTCGCGAGCTGACCTGGCACCCCGACTTCATGCGCGTGCGCTACGAGAACTGGGTCGGCGGACTCACCGGCGACTGGCTGATCTCGCGTCAGCGCTTCTTCGGCGTTCCGATCCCGGTCTGGTACGGGCTGGACGAGAACGGCGAGCGGGACTTCGCTCGCGTGATCTTCCCGGATGCCGCGGCACTGCCCATCGATCCGACCTCCGAGGTCCCCGACGGCTACACCGCGGAGCAGCGCGGCATGCCGGGCGGCTTCGAGGCCGAGACCGACATCCTCGACACCTGGGCGACCTCGTCTCTCACGCCGCAGCTGGCCGGCGGCTGGCAGCGGGACGAGGAGCTGTGGAACCTGGTCGCGCCGTTCGACGTGCGCCCGCAGGCTCAGGACATCATCCGCACCTGGTTGTTCTCGACGATGCTGCGATCGACGCTCGAGGATGCACGCACTCCCTGGGCGCACGCATCGATCTCCGGATTCATCGTCGACCCCGACCGCAAGAAGATGTCGAAGTCCAAGGGCAATGTGGTCACGCCGGCCGACATCCTGGCCACGCACGGATCGGATGCCGTGCGCTACTGGGCCGCGTCGAGCCGCCTCGGCGTGGATGCGGCGTTCGACCCGCAGAACCCGACGCAGATGAAGATCGGCCGCCGCCTGGCGATCAAGATCCTCAACGCCGCGAAGTTCGTGCTCGGCTTCCCGGTTCCCGAAGGCGCCGCCGTCACGCACGACCTCGACGCCTCGATGCTCGCCGCACTCGACGACGTGGTGCGCGAGGCAACGAAGGCGTTCGACGACTTCGATCACGCCAAGGCGCTCGAGGTCACCGAGTCGTTCTTCTGGACGTTCTGCGACGACTACCTCGAGCTCGTCAAGGAGCGCGCGTACAACCAGGCCGACGTGGGCCAGCCGTCCGCTGCGCTCGCCCTGCGGATCGCACTGTCGACGCTGCTGCGGCTGCTGGCCCCTGTGGTCTCGTTCGCCGCAGAGGAGGCGTGGAGCTGGTTCGAAGACGGATCGATCCACACCGCCGCGTGGCCCGAGCCTCGGGATGCCGGTGGCGACCCCGCCGTCCTCTCCGCTGCAAGTGCCGCTCTCATCGGCATCCGTCGTGCCAAGACCGAGGCGAAGGCCTCGCAGAAGGCGCCGGTCGCCCGTGCGGTGATCGCCGCACCCGCGTCGGCGCTCGACGCCCTGCGCGCGGCTGCCGGAGATCTCCAGGCGGTCGGTCGGATCGCGGAACTGTCGCTCGCCGAGGGCGAGGAGCTCACCGTCACGGAGATCGAGCTGGCCCCGGTGGAGGAGAGCTGATGCAGCTGGGCACGCGCTGGGCTGCGCTGACCGAGCCGCCGGCTTCGGTCCCGGCATCCCTGCGACCGGGCATCGCCGCTGTCGAAGCCGAGGGCCATACGGGCTCCTGGACGCTGACCTGGCTCGAGGGCCGTCCGATCGCGGAACTGGATGCCGGGTGGGAAGTGCTGTCCACGGCATCCGGTGAAGTCGTCGTCCGGCCGTTCGAGGACTGAGACCCGCGGGTCCCTGGCAGAGCCGACGATCAGCGCTGCGGAAGTCCGAGCTGCGCGAGCATGTGTTCGACGGCACCGGGATCCTGCCGCCTGGCCTGCTGCTCGCGCAGCAGGTCGAGGCTGAGAGCGCGCTTCTCGGCACGCCGCTCGATGCGATGCTTCACGAAGGCCGTGAGGAGTTCGGCGACGCCGAGCAGCCTCTGCTCGGCGCGCGTCGGGGCAACGAGGTGAATGGTCGCGCTGGTCATGATTCCTCCGTGTTCTCGTCGGTGGCATCGGACAGAACCGGGCCCGAATCCGGAATGTCGAAGAGGTCGGTGCGCATCGACACGCGACGCACATCCGGCCCGGTCTGGCCGCGATAGCGCGTCACGGCGCTGTCCACCACAGCCATGAGCTCGGCCTTGAGCTCCTCCATCTGCGTCGGCGTCATCTCGAGGAGCGTCGTGGCGATGAGCCCGGCGTCCTTCCAGCCCTCCGGCGCCTCGGACTCGGGACGGTTCGCCCACGCCATCAGCGTCTCGTGACGAAGGCGGAAGAACTCGGACGAAACGATCTGCGCCGCCGCTCGATTGGCCGGCGTCATGGTCTGACTGGGGCCGGGGATATCGATCCGCCCCTGCGGCAGTTCCCACCACCGCTCGCGAGCCGTGCCACGACCCTCGACTTCGAGGATCAGATCATGGGCGGCGAGCATGCGCAGGTGATAGCTGGTCGAGCCCGAGGTCTCGCCCAGAAGCGCGGCGAGCGAACTCGCGGTCTGCGGCCCGTGCGTACTCAGCAGATCGAAGATCCGCACCCGCAACGGGTGAGCCAGGGCCTTGAGGGCACCGGGATCGAGTCGTCGCATCTGTTCGTCGTCCGCCATGCTTGCAAAGATACCTTTGCAAGTGATTCTTTGCAAGTGTTTCTCTGCATCAATCGCCGGCGCTGCGCTGCGGCCCCGGCGTAGGCTCGATGTCATGACCGACGTCGCCAATCCGCTGCTCACGCCGTCCGCTCTCCCCTATGCACTGCCCGACTACGCCTCGGTCCGCCCGGAGCACTACCTGCCCGCATTCCGCGTCGCGTTCACCGAGCATCTCGACGAGATCCAACGCATCACCCAGGTACGGTCGATGCCGACGTTCGAGAACACGATGGTGCCTCTCGAGGAGGCCGGTGCGCTGCTCGAGAGAGTTGCCCACGCGTTCTACACCGTGAGCTCGGCGGATGCGACCGCCGAGATCCAGGCCATCGACGAGGAGCTCGCGCCCCTGATGGCAGCGCACCAGGATGCGGTGACCCTGGACGCCCAGCTCTACTGGCGCATCCGCACCCTGCACGAGCAGTTGGACGACCTCGAACTCGACGCTGAGGACCGGTATCTCGTCGAGCGGCACTTCCGCGAGATGACGCACGCGGGCGCGGCGCTCGACGACGAAGCGAAGACGCGACTGACGGTGCTGAACCAGCACCTGTCCACACTGACGACGGCGTTCGAGAAGAACCTGCTCGCCGACACCAACGACCTGGCCGTGCTGTTCGACGACCCCGCGGAGCTCGACGGACTGGCTCCCGGCGAGCTGTCGGCAGCATCCCGTGCCGCTTCCGAGCGAGGGCTGGACGGACATCTCGTCACGCTCCCGCTCTTCACCGGTCACCCCTACCTCGCCTCGCTGACGAATCGCGAGAGCCGGCGCCGGATCATGGATGCGTCGCGCTCGCGCGGATCCCGAGGGAACGCGAACGACAACCGCGCCGTGCTGACCGAGATCGTCCGGCTGCGTGCAGAGCGCGCGGCGCTGCTCGGCCACGACTCGCACGCCGCCTACGTCACCTCCGATGAGACCGCCCGGAATCCGCAGGCCGTGTCCGACCTGTTGCATCGTCTGGCTGTGCCGGCCGCCGCGAACGCTCGCCGGGAGCAGGCCGCCCTGCAGCGGATCATCGACGAGACCGAGGCCGAACCGTTCGCCCTCGAGGTGCACGACTGGGCGTTCTACACCGAGAAGGTGCGCGCGGCGGAGTACGACATCGACACGGCCGCGCTTCGGCCCTGGTTCGAGGCGGAGCGGGTTCTGCAGGACGGCGTGTTCTTCGCGGCCACGCAGCTGTACGGGATCACGTTCGCGGAGCGCCCCGACCTCGTCGCCTATCACCCCGGCGCACGCGTGTTCGAGGTCTCGAACGCCGATGGCAGCGCACTCGGGCTGTACATCCTCGACCTCTACACGCGCGACTCCAAGCGCGGCGGAGCGTGGATGAACCCGATCGTCAGTCAGTCGCGGCTGCGTGGCACGGCGCCCGTCGTCGTGAACAATCTCAACGTCGCCCAGCCGGCCGACGGACAGCCCACGCTGCTCACGCTCGATGAGGTGACGACCCTGTTCCACGAGTTCGGTCACGCTCTGCACGGCCTGTTCGCCACGGTCACCTACCCGCATTTCGCCGGGACGAACGTGTTCCGCGACTTCGTCGAGTTCCCCAGCCAGGTCAACGAGATGTGGATCCTGTGGAGCGAGGTCCTGGACAACTACGCCCGCCACGTCGAGACGGGCGAGCCCCTGGATGCCGGGATCGTGGAGCGGCTGAAGGCGACCGAGACGTTCGACCAGGGGCACGCCACGAGCGAGTATCTCGCGGCCGCCTGGCTCGATCAGGCGTGGCACCGGGTCGGAGCATCGGATGCCGTGGACGACGTGGCTGAGTTCGAAGCGGCGGCGCTCGCGTCGATCGGGCTCGACAACCCGGCCGTTCCGACGCGGTATTCGTCGACGTACTTCGCGCACGTGTTCGCCGGCGGATACAGCGCCGGGTACTACTCGTACATCTGGAGCGAGGTGCTGGATGCCGACACCGTGGAGTGGTTCCGCGACAACGGCGGTCTGACCCGCGCGAACGGCGACCGGTTCCGCGACCGGTTGCTGGGGGTCGGCGGTTCGAAGGATCCTCTCGAGGCCTACCGGGACTTCCGCGGTCGGGATGCCGAGATCGCACCGTTGCTGAAGCGACGCGGACTCGAGGGGTGAGTGAGGCCGACCGCATCGACGTCGTCCGCGAAGCGTTCGATCGTCGCGCGGCGACCTATGACGAGAGCGCGATGCACCGCGAGTTCGCGAACGTCGTCGCCGACTTCGTGGACGTCTCCGATGTGCAGGATGTGCTCGACGTCGCCACCGGCACTGGCTTGGTGCTGCGCGCGCTTCACCGCAGGGGTGGTGATCTGCGGTTGATCGGGGTCGACATCTCGACCGGCATGCTCGCGGTCGCCCGCGAGGAGCTCCCGGACGCGACCTGGATCGAGGCCGACGCCGCAGCCCTGCCGATCGCCGATGGGTCGGTGGACCTGATCACCTGCGTGACCGCGCTGCATGCGATCCCGGACGCGCGCGCGACGCTTGCCGAGTGGCACCGCGTGCTGCGACCGGATGGGCGCGTGGTGACGGCGACGTTCGCCGAAGAACGGCCCCCCGAGTCCCGGGTCCGTCGGAACGCGTATCCCAGCGACCACGAACCGTACAGCACCGTCGACCGGATCACGAACGCCGCCGATGCGGCGGGCTTCCGCATCGTGAGGACGACGACGTGGACCGGTGCCGACGACACGCTGCTCGTGGCCGATTGGATGCGAACGCCCTGAGGCGCAGCCTCGGATCGGAGACCTACTCGCGCAGGAGCCCGGCTTCCGCGGCGAGCAGGCGCAGACGCTCGGCCATCGCCGCAGGGACCTCGGCGGCCGCGAAATGGCCGCCTTCGTCGAGCCGCTCGAACGAGCGCAGATCGCGGTAGAACGCGCGCGCCAGCGCCTCGGGATAGTCGTGCTCGTGACGCTGGATCGCCACGACGGCCGGCACATCGACCGGCGGGATGCGCGCGTCCGCCCCCCGATCGAAATACGGCCGGAAGGACGAGGCGATCGTCTGGGTCGCCCAGTAGAGGGTGGCCTCGGTCAGGATGCGATCGCGCGCTATGCGCCGCTCGAGAGCTGCAGGATCACCGTTGGGCGTATCGCTCCACTCGACGAGCTTCTCTACGAGCCAGGCGAGGAGTCCGACGGGTGAATCGTTGAGCGCAGCAGCCAGCGTGTCGGGCCTGGTCGCCTGGAGATGCGCGTACGCACCGTCTGGCCCGCCCGACGCCGCCAGTCGTTCGAAGAACGCTCTGGCCTCGGGGTCGTCCAGCGCCTCTCGCTCCTCGTGGGTACCGAAATGCGCATGCGTTACGAGGATTCCAGCGACCTGCTGCGGATGCTCGGCCGCGATGAGGTCGCTGACGTTGGCCGAGATGTCCTCGCCGTAGACCAGATATCGTTCGTAACCCAGCTCGTCGGTCATCAGGCTGTGCATGAGGTCGGCCATGATGTTCTCGGTCATTGTGCCGTCATAAGGCTCGGAGAAGGCGAAGCCGGGGAAGCTCGGCACGACGACATGGAACTCCGGTAGAAGTCGCGCGAGATCGAGCTGCAGGGCGAACGTGTGCGGCCAGCCGTGCATGACCAGCACGGCCGGCGCGTCGGCATTCCGCGCGCGGCGATGGACGAAGTGCAGCCGAGTGCCGCGGACGTCGGCGAGATACTGATGATCCTGATTGAGCCACCGCTCGCGAGCACGCCAATCGAACGATCGCCAGGCGTCGACCAGTTCGGCGAGATAGGCCGCGGAGAGTCCGGTCTCCGGCCGCCGCGGGGAATCACCGAGCAGGCGGGAGCCCGCCAGCCGATCGCTCAGGTCATTCAGGACGTCGTCCGGCACGGAGATCTCGAAGCTGCGCATGCCGCCAACGTAGACCGGGCCTCAGACATCCCGTGTGCCGGTTCGGCCGGAGGTCAGAACGACATGTCGGCCTGCGCCGGGATCAACTGAGGGATGACCAGCGAGCCGTCCAGTACCTCGCGGTCGCCGAGGGGCTCGGCGAGTTCCACGGTGAACGGGGTCGGCGGGTTGCTCTGGCAGGTGTGCGCTGCGTCTTCTGTGTGCGGACTCACCGCGATGCGCACGATGACGGCGTCGGCAGTCTCCTGAAGTGACACCAACTCGATCCGCCCCTCGGCATCCCGACCGCTGTTGCACTCCCGCTCGGTGACGAGCAGCGCCAACTGCGTGCTGTCGGCATCCGTGGCAGCAGCCGGGTCCAGCGCGACCACGGCGGATGTCAACGGCGCCGGGTCGAGTGCGAGCGTGCACGACGCGCTGCTGGTCAGCATCCAGCCGGGTTCACCGGTGGCTGGCACCTCGTCCATCTTGTCGTAGACGACGACGTCGTAGTCCCCTTCGGCCTCGAGGGGACGCAGCAGCGTGACGCTGGTCGCGGAGCGGGCCCCGATGATCCACGCGGACGGGTCATCCAGAAGTCCGTCATCTCCCGTGTCATCGACTCAGGCGGCGATACCGGCGGCATCCTCTGCAGGAAGCTGATCAGCTCGCACGCCAGCGTTATAGGTCTCGGGATCGACGAACCGGCCGTTGCACTCGTAGGCGACCGAATCTGCCGGCGGAGCGCTGTCGACTACGGCGGTGCTCTCCGGCGCTGCCGTGGAACTCGGCACCTGCACACCGGAGCAGCCCGCAAGCACCAGGGCCGAAACCACGGCCAGTCCGACCCTGGTCCACCGCTTCTGCGTCGTCGTCATACCCTCGAGTGTCGCGACGCGGACGATCGTCTCAGGCGAATCAGGCGCTCTTGCGCTTGCGCTCCATGATCACCGTGGGCGGCGCCCCCTCGTCGACAGCGGCGCGCGTGACGATCACCTTCGCGACGTCTTCGGCGGACGGGATCTCGAACATGATCGGTCCCAGCACGTCCTCGAGGATCGCGCGGAGTCCGCGGGCGCCGGTCTTGCGGTCCACGGCCAGATCCGCGATCGAACGCAGCGCGTCCTCCTCGAACTCGAGCTGCACGCCATCGAGCTCGAACATGCGCTGATACTGCTTCACCAGAGCGTTGCGCGGGCCCGTCAGGATGTCGATGAGAGCGCTCTGGTCCAGCGGCGAGACCGAGGCGACGACGGGAAGACGGCCGATGAACTCGGGGATCAGTCCGAACTTGTGCAGATCTTCGGGCAGCACCTCGCTGAAGAGATCCAGGTCCTTGGTCTTGTCGTGCAGCGGCGCACCGAATCCAACGCCGTGCTTGCCGACGCGCGCGGACACGATGTCCTCGAGGCCGGCGAAGGCGCCGGCGACGATGAACAGCACGTTCGTGGTGTCGATCTGCAGGAATTCCTGGTGCGGGTGCTTGCGACCGCCCTGCGGCGGCACCGACGCGACCGTGCCCTCGAGGATCTTCAGCAGCGCCTGCTGCACGCCCTCACCCGACACGTCGCGTGTGATCGACGGGTTCTCGGCCTTGCGCGCGATCTTGTCGATCTCGTCGATGTAGATGATGCCCTGCTCGGCGCGCTTGACGTCGTAATCGGCGGCCTGGATGAGCTTGAGCAGGATGTTCTCGACATCCTCACCGACGTACCCGGCCTCGGTGAGCGCCGTGGCATCGGCGACGGCGAACGGGACGTTGAGGCGCTTGGCGAGCGTCTGGGCGAGATAGGTCTTGCCGCAACCGGTCGGACCGATCATCAGGATGTTGCTCTTGGCGATCTCGATGTCCTCGGCGCGCTGCTCGGCCGGCTGCAGCGTGCTGCGTGCACGGACGCGCTTGTAGTGGTTGTAGACCGCTACGGACAGCGCCTTCTTCGCCGGCTCCTGGCCGACGACGTACTCCTCGAGGAAGGAGAAGATCTCACGCGGCTTCGGCAGATCGAACTCCGCCACGCCCGAGGCCTCGGACTCGGCCATGCGCTCTTCGATGATCTCGTTGCACAGCTCGACGCACTCGTCGCAGATGTACACCCCGGGGCCAGCGATGAGCTGCTGGACCTGTTTCTGGCTCTTTCCGCAGAACGAGCATTTGAACAGGTCGGCGCTCTCACCGATACGAGCCATGCGCATCCTCCTCAGGATCCGAAGATCTTCCTGACGAGCCTAACCCGTGCATCGGACACCGAGCCGCATTGCCACGACTCGGTGTCCGCCACGTCACACCATGCTCTTGGTGTGCCAGACCGTCTTCGTCTCGGTGAACGCGGCGATCCGCGCGGGTGACGCCTCGACCGGCCCAGGGGGCAGCACGCGCTTGAGCGTGTCGGCCGCCGCGATCTCGAGGTCGACCCAGTCCAGTTCGTCCGCACCCGCGAGGTCGAGCGCATTGACGTCGGCGTGCGAGGCGAGCCACGGCGCGACCTCGGCGGAGGATCCGGTGAGGACGTTCACCACACCGCCGGGTAGGTCGCTCGTGGCCAGCACTTCGGCGAGACTGATCGCGGACAGCGGGAAGCGCTCGCTCGCGAGCACGACGACGGTGTTTCCGGCGACCAGTGCCGGCGCGACGACCGAGACCAGACCCAGCAGCGCCGAATCCTGCGGTGCGACGATCGCGACGACACCCGTCGGCTCCGGCACGGTGATGTTGAAGTACGGGCCGGCGACGGGGTTGGCGTTTCCTGCGACCTGCGCGTACTTGTCGCACCAGCCGGCGTACCAGACCCACAGGTCGATCGCGTCGTCGACCTGAGTGCCGGCCGCCGCGACGGAGACGCCTTCCTGAGCCGCGATCTCCTCGACGAACTGCGCGCGACGCCCCTCGAGGACCTCGGCGACGCGGTAGAGGACCTGACCGCGGTTGTACGCGGTCGCACCCGACCAGCCCTTCACGGCCGCGCGGGCGGCGACGACGGCATCCCGAGCGTCCTTGCGGGACGCCTTGGCGGCATTCGCGAGGAACGCGCCCTTCGCCGAGACGACTTCGTAGGTGCGACCGGACTCGCTCCGCGGGAACGCCCCGCCGATCGCGAGCTTGTAGGTCTTCGGGACGGAAAGACGCTTGCTCATGCGGAAGCTCCCTTCAGGTAGGCGGTGAGCCCGTGGCGGCCGCCCTCGCGACCGTAACCGGACTCCTTGTACCCGCCGAACGGGCTGGACGGGTCGAATCGGTTGAACGTGTTCGCCCAGACGACGCCGGCACGCAGCCGGTCAGCGACGGCCAGAATGCGGGAGCCCTTGTCGCTCCAGATTCCGGCGGACAGCCCGTAGGGCGTGTTGTTGGCCTTCGCGATCGCCTCGGCCGGCGTGCGGAACGTCAGCACCGAGAGCACCGGCCCGAAGACCTCGTCTCTGGCGATGCGATGCGATGCCTCGACGCCCGTGAAGATCGTCGGCGCGAACCAGAAGCCCTTCTCGGGGATGGCGCAGTCCGCTGTCCACCGCTGGGCACCCTCGGCCTCGCCGATGTCGCTGAGTTCGCGGATGCGGTCCAGCTGAGCGGCGGAGTTGATCGCTCCGATGTCGGTGTTCTTGTCCAGCGGGTCGCCGAGGCGCAGGGTCGAGAGGCGATCCTTGAGCCGATCGATGACCTCGTCGTGGATCGACTCCTGCACGAGCAGACGGCTGCCGGCGCAGCAGACGTGTCCCTGATTGAAGAAGATGCCGTTCACGATGCCCTCGACGGCCTGATCGATCGGTGCGTCGTCGAAGACGATGTTGGCCGCCTTGCCGCCGAGCTCCAGCGTGAGCTTCTTGCCGCTGCCCGCCACGGCGCGGGCGATGTCGCGGCCGACCCCGGTCGATCCCGTGAAGGCCACCTTGTCGACGTCCGGATTCCGGACGAGATGCGCCCCGGTCGAACCCGCACCCGTGATGATGTTCACGACACCGGGCGGCAGGTCCGCCTGCTGCAGGATCTCGGCGAAGATGAGCGCCGTGAGCGGCGTGGTCTCGGCGGGCTTGAGCACCACGGTGTTGCCAGCGGCCAGCGCCGGTGCGATCTTCCAGGCCAGCATCAGCAGGGGGAAGTTCCACGGGATGACCTGACCCGCGACGCCGAGCGCCTTGGGGTTCGCCCCCAGGCCCGCGTAGTCGAGCTTGTCGGCCCAGCCGGCGTAGTAGAAGAACCAGGCGGCGACCAGCGGCACGTCGACGTCGCGGCTCTCCTTGATCGGCTTGCCGTTGTCGAGGCTCTCGGCGACCGCGAGCTCGCGAGCGCGCTCCTGCACGAGGCGGGCGATGCGGAACAGGTACTTGCCCCGGTCGCGACCGCTCATCTTCGACCACGTCTTCTCGTACGCGCGGCGCGCGGCCGCGACGGCTCGATCGACGTCCTCGTCACTCGCGCCGGCGATCTCGGCGATGCGCGATTCGTCCGCCGGCGAGATGGTCGTGAAGCTCGGGCCCGCGCCGTCGACGAACTCGCCGTCGATGAACAGCCCGTAGCTGTCCCTGAGGCTCAGGATCGCCTTCGACTCGGGTGCCGGAGCATATTCCAGGAATGACATGCGTGCGCTCCTTCTCAGTCGATCGTGACGTAGTCGGGGCCGGAGTAGTGGCCGGTGGCGAGCTTCTGGCGCTGCAGCAGCACGTCGTTGAGCAGGCTGGACGCTCCGAAGCGGAACAGATGCGGTTGAAGCCAGTCCTCCCCCGCGGTCTCGGCGACGGTGACGAGGTACTTCACGGCATCCTTCGACGAACGGATGCCGCCGGCGGGCTTGACGCCGATCCGCTCGCCGGTGGCACGATGCCAATCGCGCACGGTCTCGAGCATCAGCAGGGTCGTCGGCAGCGTCGCCGCCGGCTGGACCTTGCCCGTGGACGTCTTGATGAAGTCGCCGCCGGCCAGGATGCCGAGCCACGACGCCCGCTTGATGTTGTCATACGTGTTCAGCTCGCCCGTCTCGAGGATCACCTTGAGCGAGGCGGAGGTGCCGTCCTCACGCCGACAGGCTTCCTTGACGCGCGCGATCTGCTCGAAGACCAGGCCGTACCGGCCGGAGAGGAAGGCACCGCGGTCGATGACCATGTCGATCTCGTCGGCGCCCGCTGCAACGGCCTCCGCCGTGTCGGCGAGCTTGATGTCCAGTGATGCGCGCCCGCTGGGGAACGCGGTGGCCACTGCCGCGACCGAGATCCCGCCGTCGTCCGGGTCGCCGTGCAGACCGCCGAGCGCCTCCACGGCGTACGGCACCATGTCGCCGTACACGCACACCGCGGCGACGACCGGGGTCGATGGGTCCGCGGCATCCGGTGTCTTCGCCTTCGCGACCAGCGACCGCACCTTGCCCGGCGTGTCAGCGCCCTCGAGCGTGGTCAGGTCGATCAAGGAGATGATCTTGTCGAGCGCCCAGGCCTTGGACGTGGTCTTGATGGAACGGGTGCCGAGTCCGGCCGCCCGCTGCTCCAGCCCGACAGCGTCGACGCCGGGAAGCCCGTGCAGGAAGCGTCGCAGCGTCGCATCGTCCGGGTCACCGCCCAGCACGTCCACCGCAGTCCTGCGGGTGAGTTCTTTCGTGGTCACTGTTCCTCCAACAATGCTCGGGCTGTGGGCTCGTCGGTCACCAGGACGCGGCACAGGCCGCTGGTCACGACTGTACGCGCGATGTCGTGCTTGGCGGCACCCGCGGTGACGAAGACGGTGTGGTCAGCGGTGCGCAGCCGTTCGAGCGGCACACCGACCGTTCGGGCGTCGAGTTCGGGGTCGACGATGTTGCCGTCGGCATCCACGTAGCGACCGAGAACATCGCCGACGCCACCCCGGCGGGCGAGCTCGGCGACGTCCTCGACGTCGAGGTAGCCGTTCTCGACGTGGGCGGATGTGCGGTCGCAGGGTCCGGCGCTGAACAGGAAGGCGTTCGCATTCGCCGCCTGTTCGAGGACGCCGGCGACGGTCCGATCGGACTCGATCGCCTGCTTCGTCTCGAGCCGCTCGAGGATCGCGGGGCTGGGCAGCAGGGAGACCTGTCCGCCAGCGCGTTGCGCGATGGTCGCGGCGAGCTGAGCGGCTCCCCCCGAACGGCGGTTCAGGCTCACGCCTCCGTTGAGCTGCACGACGGTGACGCCGTGCGCCCAGCCGTCCACGAGCGCTTCGGCGACAGCGGTGAGCGTGCGTCCCCAGCTGACGCCGAGAACGCGCGGAACCGGTCGCAGGGCGGCCAGGTGGTCGGCGGCGCCCTGTGCGACGCGCTCCAGCGTGGTGGAGTCATCGTCTGCGGCCGGAACGACGACGGCATCCGCCAACCCGAAGCGCTCGGTGAGCAGGCGTTCGATGCCGAGGCGTCTCGCGCGAGGATGCACGATCTCGATGCGGACGATGCCCCGCTCGCGCGCCTGGGTCAGCAGCCTGCCGACCTTCCAGCGGGAGATCTTCAGGAGGGCACCGATCTCGTCCTGTGTCTTGCTCTCGTCGTAGTAGAGCTCGGCCACGCGCACGGTGAGCAGATCGTCGTCCACGGCATCCTCCCTTCGTCTCCAGCGTACCGAGCCAGCGACGCATGCGCACTCATGTGCTCATATGAGCACTGCGAGTGCGCGCCGATGCGCATTCGCGGTCCGCGGATGCACGAAGAGGGCGACCCGGCGTGATGCCGGATCGCCCTCTCGCGCGGAATCGAAGCTCAGGCGCGCTTGCGCGTGGTGAGCACCTGGTCGACGATGCCGTAGTCCTTGGCCTGCGCGGCCGAGAGGATGTTGTCGCGATCGATGTCGCGATTCACCTTCTCGACGGGCTGACCGGTGTGGTGCGCCATCGTCTCCTCGAGCCAGGTGCGCATACGGAGGATCTCCGCGGCCTGGATCTCGATGTCGGACGCCTGGCCCTGACCGGCCTCGCCCATCGCCGGCTGGTGCATGAGCACGCGGGCGTTGGGCAGTGCGAGGCGCTTGCCCGGTGCGCCGGCGGCGAGCAGCACGGAAGCGGCCGAGGCCGCCTGGCCGAGCACGACGGTCTGGATCTGCGGCGCGACGTACTGCATCGTGTCGTAGATCGCCGTCATCGCGGTGAACGAGCCGCCGGGCGAGTTGATGTACATCGTGATGTCGCGCTCTGCGTCCTGGCTCTCGAGAACCAGCAGCTGAGCCATGACGTCATCCGCCGACGCGTCGTCGACCTGCACGCCGAGGAAGATCACGCGGTCCTCGAACAGCTTGTTGTACGGGTCCTGGCGCTTGAAGCCGTAGGCGGTGCGCTCCTCGAACTGCGGGAGCACGTAGCGGCTGGAGGGCAGGTTGCCTGCGGCGCGGAAAGTGGGAGTGTGCATGGGAATCCTTTCGCTTTCCGCTTACTTGCTGTCCGGCTCGGTGCCGCCGCCGCCGATGACGTCGCTGGCGGACTCGCGGATGTGGTCCACGAAACCGTACTCCAGCGCCTCGTCGGCGGTGAACCAGCGGTCGCGGTCGCCGTCTTCGTTGATCTGCTCGACGGACTTGCCCGTCTGCGAAGCGGTGATCTCGGCGAGACGCTTCTTCATCGACAGGATGAGCTGCGCCTGGGTCTGGATGTCGCTCGCGGTGCCGCCGAAGCCGCCGTGCGGCTGGTGCAGCAGCACGCGGGCGTTGGGCGTGATGTACCGCTTGCCCTTGGTGCCGGCGGTCAGCAGCAGCTGACCCATCGATGCCGCCATGCCGATGCCCACCGTGACGATGTCGTTCGGCACGAACTGCATGGTGTCGTAGATGGCCATGCCTGCCGTGATCGAGCCACCGGGCGAGTTGATGTAGAGATAGATGTCCTTCTCAGAGTCCTCCGCGGCGAGAAGAAGGATCTTCGCGCAGATCTCGTTGGCGTTCTCGTCGCGCACCTCTGAGCCGAGCCAGATGATGCGGTCCTTCAGCAGCCTGTCGAAGACGCTCGTCGCGACAAGGGGTTCTGCAGCCATTTCAGCTCCTGTTTCCGTGTTCGATGATTCGAATCTACCGGCGACGACACGGCGCTCAGGTCGTGTTCGCCGTCGGCATATCAGGTGTCGCGGTCGGCGAGCTCATGCGCGTAGGCGGTCATGGATCGGTGATATCTCGGCAGGTGCGGGATCAGCGCCAGCAGCGCGACGGACAGGCCGCGCGCCGGTGCACCCGAGCTGGCCAGCACCAGCGCCTTCACGACGGCGACCGCCTCGTGGTACGGGGAGTCGGGATGCTG
The DNA here is from genome assembly GCF_057748015.1 of Microbacterium sp. STRO-1N. The sequence continues at coordinate 1,679,338 of NZ_CM173234.1, read as the reverse complement.
GCGCTCCTCCTCTTCGAGCAGCGCCAGCGCCTGATCGAATTCGCCGATGTTGCGCAGTGAACTGGCGAGCTGGATCACAGCCTGCGGGCGGTGCTCGTCGTCCAGGCCCAGCCCCAATGCGCGCCGGTACAGCTCGACGGCCTCCGCTTCGCGCCCGGCCGAGTCCCGCGCTCCGGCGCGTTCGAACTCCGCTCGCGCGTCGTCCGCGCCTCGCTCGGCGGCGATGGCATCGATGAGCGCGATGACCTCATCGCCGACCAGCTCGCCGCTGGCCGCGGTCCAGACCGCCTCGATGCGCTCTTCCCAGGTGTCCATCCGTCTCCCTTTCGCGCAAGAAGGCGGATGCCGAAGCATCCGCCTTCTCGTCAGTATCGCGTCGCGATCACTCGGCCTTCGCGGCCTCGTCCTTCTTGGCGGCCGGCTTCTTGGCCGGAGCCTTCTTCGCAGCCGGTTTCTTCGCGGCCGGCTTCTCAGCGTCGGCCTCGGCCTCGTCAGCCTTCTTGGCGGGGGCCTTCTTCGCAGCCGGCTTCTTGGCCGGAGCCTTCTTGGCCGGCTTCTCCTCGGCCGGAGCCTCGGTGTCGGCCTCGTCCTCGTCGTCGACCGCGATGAAGTCGCTCAGGTCGACGGCCTTGCCGTTGGTGTCGACGACGGAGACCTTGCCGAGCGCGATGGCGAGGGCCTTGTTGCGGGCGACCTCACCGACCAGCGCGGGGATCTGGTTCGACGACTGCAGCGCCTCGACGAACTCCTGCGGAGCCATCCCGTACTGCGCTGCGGACTGGATGAGGTACTGGGTCAGCTCGTCCTGCGAGACCTGCACATCCGCCTGCTCCGCGATCGTGTCGAGGAGCACCTGGGTGCGGAACTGCTTCTCGCTGGCCTCGGTGACCTCGGCGCGGTGCTCGTCGTCCTCGAGACGGTTCTCGGACTCGAGGTGGTTGTGCACCTCGTCCTCGATGAGCTGCGGCGGGACGGGGATCTCGATCTTCTCGAGAAGCGCCTCGACGAGCTTGTCGCGCGCCGCGGATCCCTGCGTGAACACGCCCTGCTCGTTGACGCGCTCGGCGACGCTCGCGCGCAGCTCGGCGATCGTGTCGAACTCGCTCGCGATCTGAGCGAAGTCGTCGTCGGCCTCGGGAAGCTCGCGCTCCTTGACGGCCTTGACGGTCACGGAGACCTCGGCCTCGCTGCCGGCGTGGTCCCCGCCGACGAGCTTGGAGCGGAACGTGGTGTCCTCACCGGCGGTGAGCGACTCGATCGCGTCGTCGATGCCCTCGAGCAGCTCGCCGGAGCCGACCTCGTAGGAGACGCCCTCGGCACGGTCGATCTCGGCACCGTCGATCGTGGCGACCAGGTCGAGCTCGACGAAGTCACCCTTCGCGGCGGGGCGGTCGACGGGGATCAGCGTGCCGAAGCGCGCACGAAGGCGGTCGAGCTCCTCGTCGACGGCTGCCTCATCGGTCTCGATGGCGTCGACGGTCAGCGTGATGCCGTCGAAGGACGGGATCTCGATCTCGGGACGGACGTCGACCTCGATGTCGACGAGCAGGTCACCCGCGAAATCCTTCTCGTTCGGCCATTCGATGATCTCGGCGGCGGGACGGCCGACGATGCGGAGCTTGTGCTCCGTGGCGGCGGCGCGGAAGAAACCGTCCAGGCCCTCGTTCACGGCGTGCTCGATGACGGCGCCACGGCCGATGCGCTGGTCGATGATCGGCGCGGGGACCTTGCCCTTGCGGAAGCCCGGGATCTGGACGTCCTGAGCGATGTGCTCATAGGCGTGCTTGATGCTGGGCTTGAGGTCCTCGGGGGTGACCGTGATGCTGAGCTTGACCCGGGTCGGGGTCAGCTTCTCGACGGTGCTGTTCGCCATGCTGGTTCGTTCTCCTTGTGGTTCCCGCGCTGGAGCGCGGCGTGAAGCGTGTGGGACAGAGTCGGGGCGACAGGATTTGAACCTGCGACCTCCCGCTCCCAAAGCGGGCGCTCTACCAAGCTGAGCTACGCCCCGGGGAATCCGCACGCAGATTCAGCCCTAGGAAGTCTAACGGACGAGAGCGGTCCGAACTGTCCGCTATGCTTGTCCAGTCGGTTCCCGACCCGCCAGCCGGGCCGGATCCGGGGCTGTAGCTTAATGGTAAAGCCTCTGTCTTCCAAACAGATGACGCGAGTTCGATTCTCGTCAGCCCCTCCACTCTCCTGGATTCGTCGTGAGGGGGCGCTGTGACCGGACAGCACCTCGACGGCGAGCACGATTTCCCCGCGACGTTCTCCAGCGCGAACGCCCCTACACCTCCCCGCCCTCGTCGAAGGCGCATCACGTGGGGCATCCTCACGGGCATGCTGATCGTCGCCGTCGGCGCGGGCGTCCACACGGCCGCGAACCTGCACTACGACGACTCCCTGGTGGCCTTCCAGGACGCCGGGGCGGTGGCCGAGAACCGACAGGTCGACCTCGCCGCCGATGCCGACGAGCTCGATGCGGCGGCGGCCGCCGCAAGCGACATCGCCGCCGCCGACACCGGAGCGCTCATGCCCGCCGGCACACGACACGAGCTGGACACCGCGATCGCAGCGGTCGAGACCACGACCTCCGACGCGGATGCCGCGACCACAGCATCCTTCCCGGAAGCGGGCACGAAGCCGACATGGACGTGGGAGCTGTTCGCCGAGAGCGCACGCCTCGCCGACGACACGACGGCGCTGCAGGAGCGCACCGACGATTTCGAGACGCTCAGCGAGGACGTGACGGATGCCGAGACGAGCGTGGAGGACACCGCGCTTCGCGCCGCGCAGGCCGCGGCGTCCGCAGCATCCGATCTCGAAGCCGCACATGTGAACGCACGCAATCCCGAGATCATCGCCGTCCGCACCGCGGCCGAGGTCGTCGCCGGGATCGCGGAACTCGACGACGAGACCGCGACGCGTTATGCGGAGTTGGAGGCGGCGGCCGCCGCCATGCTGGCGAGCGAGCAGGCGGAACTGGCGGAGAAGGCCGGCCCCCTCTACGGTCCCAGGGTCGAGATCGAGGCGTTCGCGCGTTCGCTCGCCCCGGGCGTCCTGCTCGATTTCGATTGGTCGCCGACGGTTCCCGGTTACGACGGACCGTCCAACGGCGGCTGGACGACCTGGTGGTACGGCGATCCCGGCTACTCGACGATCGCTCTGTCGGACTACATCGCCGAGTCCTGGCCGGCAGAGTGGGCGAAGGCGCTCGTCGCGCACGAAGTCGGCCATGCCATCAGTGTCAAGTGCGAGGCGATGTACGACTCGTCGGATCAGGACACGATCGAGGCATGGGCGACAGCGTGGGCGATCAGCATGGGCTTCAGCGATCGGGCGAACGGCACCGATGTGTACGGCGCTCCCCCGCAGTCGATGATCGACGCGGCCGAGAACTGCCGCTGAGCCTTTCCGATATTCCGGTATCCAAACCTCTCGGGGCGCATTACGCTTGCGCGAAAGACGACGGGCGCGTCCCAGGCGCCCGATGGAGAGGGGCACTCATCATGGACGAAGCGGTCGAGACGCGCACGGAGCACCGCTCCGGCAAGCGCACGATGGCCATCATCGCGATCGCGGCCGGAGCGGTGCTTCTGCTCGGTGGCGGCGGCACGCTGGCGTACTGGACGACCACGGCGACGCTCGGCGGTGGAACCGTCGTCAGCGGCGATCTGGATCTCCAGCCCGCCGGTGCGAGTTCGTGGACGCTGACGCCGGAGGGCGGCACCGCGACGCCGGTGACGGATCTCAGCACAATCGACATCGTGCCCGGCGACACGCTCACGCTCGCCGGCGACTTCACGATCACGCTCGTCGGCGACAACCTCGTCGCTGACCTCACGGTCGCCGATCTGGCGAGCCTGCCCACCGGCATCCTGCCGCCGGTCGTGAACGTCACGGACGACACCGGCGCGACGTTCCCCGGCACCGGACTGACGGATGCGCTCGACGGCGAAGTCGTCAGCGTCGAGGTCGCCTTCCAGTTCGATCCGGCGACCAGCGGAACGGACCTGCAGGTGACGGACTTCGTCTTCGAGGACGTCTCGCTGACACTCACGCAGGTCGATCCGACGCCGTAATCGCGCCCCGTCCCCGGATGCCCTGATGCGGCGCGCCCTCATCGGAGTCGCTGCCGGAGCCGTGCTGGCTCTCGCAGCGGCCTCCGGCGTGTCCGCGTACTGGCAGGCGCAGCAGACGCTGCCAGGCGGTGTCGTGACCAGCGGGGATCTCGACATCCAGGTCGACTGGGCCGGCGGAGCCGCTTGGGGAGCGATCGGACCGGGCACGACGATCTCGAAACGCGCCACGATCACCGTGCTCGGGGCGGGGACGACGCTCAGCACCCGGTTGACCGCCAGCGCGTCCAACGCGGCCGCCTTCAACGCATACGTCACCCGCTCGGTCAGCCTGGATGATTGCTCGGGCGCGGCCGGTACGACGCTCCCCGCCGCCGGATACCCGACCACCGGCGGCCTCACGCCAGGGGCTCAGGTCACGGTCTGCGTCCGTTACACACTGGCGGCAACGGCCCCGTCGACGCTGCAGGGCCAGGATCTCGCGCCGAACGTCACGTTCGATCTCACGCAGCGGGGTGCCGGATGAGCACTCGACGCAGATGCCGCGCACCGATCGTGATCGCGGGGCTCGTCGCCGGCGTCCTGCTGGCCGGGTCGTCCAGCGCGAGCGGTCACTGGTCGGTGTCGAACACGCACGCCGGGACCTCGATCGCCGGATACACCGCGCCGGCGCCCGCGACCATGACCTGTGCGAACAGCGGCCTGCCTCCCCTGACGCAGACCGCGACGATGACGTGGAGCGCCGTGGCCGGCGCCAACCGGTACAACGTCGTCATCTCACGTGCGGACGGAGTGTCGACGACGACCGTGCTCACCACCACCTCCGTCGCACTGAACGGCGGCCTGCTCGGCAACCTGCTCTCCGGCCTGCTCGCCCCGACGACGCTCACCGTGCGGGTCTACCCGGCGTACGTCAACGGAAGCAATGGCCTGTGGATCTCGCCGAGCTCCCGGGCCTATACGGCGACATCGGTACTCCTGCCGATCGGCACGACCTGCGGTGCAGCGGTGCCATGACCTCGCCAGCGCGCCGCTCCCCCGCCCGCCGCACTCGGGGCATCCTCCTCGGCATCCTGCTCGCGATCGTCTGCGCGCTGGCTCTGTTCACGGTCGTCATCCCTTTCATCCTGGGTGCGTCGAGCTACACCGTGCTCACCGGCAGCATGCGACCCGCGCTGGAGCAGGGCCATCTGATCGCTGTGCGCCCGGCCCCGATCGCCGACATCCGAATCGGCGACGTCGTCACTTACCAGGTGCATTCGGGCGAGCCGGAAGTGGTGACGCACCGCGTCGTGGCGATCGGGGTGGACGGCACCGGTGAGCGCATCCTCACCACGCAGGGCGACGCGAACAACGTCGCGGATGCCGAACCCGTACGCGAGGTCCAGGTGCGCGGCGTCCTCGTCTACGCCATCCCCTGGCTCGGCTGGATCAACATCTGGGCGACGCCGTCGGTCAAATCCATCGTCGTCGCAGTGATCGGCGTCCTCGCGATCGGGTGGGGCGTCGTGGCCCTCATCGGCGACGCCGTGCGCAGGCGACGACTCGCGGCCGTGGCCGCGGCGGCCATCGCGGTCGTCGCAGCCCTCGCCGGCGGGCTCATCGCGGCCCCGTCGGCGCAGGCCGCGTCCGCCGACCCCTCTCCCCTGCTCCTCAGTCACGACGGCATCACCTGGACGCAGAGCGGAACGCTGCGCCTGCTCGACGGCACGCACGCCCTCGTCCCCGGCGACGCGATCGACGTTCCGCTCTGGGTGCGCAACGCCTCCCCCGACATCGCCGACGCGCAGATCGAGACCGCGTGGGTGCCGACGGACCCGGCCTCCGCCGCCGACGTCGGGCTCGCGGAGGCCCTGACCGAGGCCGCCCCGCTGCGCACCGAACGCGAACTCCACGCCGGCGCGAGCGTTCAGGTGCCCCTGCGCGTCGCGCTCCCCGCTTCAGGAGGCAACGACATCAGCGACGCCTCGGCGGCGCTCGAGGTCACCGTCACGCTCACCCAGGCATCCGGATCCGCCGCCACCCCTCCCCCGGGCAGCGCAGCGCTGCCTGCGACCGGGGCCGAACCTCCCGTGCTCGCGCTCGTCGGCGCCTCGGTGCTGATCCTTGCAGGCACGGTCCTGCTCATCGTCCGGCGAATGCGGAAAGACCGTCGCGACTGAGAAGTCGCGACGGTCTTTCCGAAGTGCTGTGCGGCGCGTTACTGACCGCGACGCTCGCGCAGCTGCGTGAGTGCGTCCTCGAGAAGCTGCTCCGCCTCGACGTCGGTGCGGCGCTCCTTCACGTACGCGAGGTGCGTCTTGTAGGGCTCCGTCTTCGACAGCGCAGGCGGGTTCTCCTTGTCGCGCCCCGCCGGAAGGCCGGAGTGGGGGTGATCGATCGTGTCCGGAATCTCCTCTTCGGGGAGCCCCGCCGCGAAGTAGCGGACGGTCTCGTTGCCGAGTCCGTCCCAGTAGGACACCGCGATGCGGTCGGCGTGGTAGCCGTGGTCCTGCTCGCCCATCGGGCCGGAACCGACTCGGGTTCCGCGGATCGCATTGCCGCCGGTTGCCATCAGATCACCTCGAACTTCGTGATGAGGCCCAGTGCGACGATGGAGACGAACCAGGCCAGTGCGAGAACCACCGTAAAGCGGTTCAGGTTGCGCTCGGCGAGGCCGGATGAACCGACAGCCGTCGACATCCCACCGCCGAACATGTCGGACAGACCGCCGCCACGACCCTTGTGAAGAAGGATGAGGAGAGTCAGCAGGACGCTGGTGATGCCCAGCACGACCTGCAGGACGAACTCAAGAACTTGCACGTGAAAAGCCTTTCGCTCGGGCCGAATTGCCCGCGTAACGGTCAAGTATACGGTGCAGCGGGGCCGGAGCCCCGCCGCACACTCACACTCCGACGTGCTTCTGGAACCGGATGATCGCCGCGAACTCGTCGACGACGAGGCTCGCGCCTCCGACGAGTGCGCCGTCCACATCTGGCTCGCGCATGAAGCTGGCGATGTTCGACGACTTCACCGAACCGCCGTACAGGATGCGCGTTCGTGCCGCGGCATCCGCATCGAGCGTCTCGGCGAGCACGCCGCGCAGAGCGGCGCAGACGTCCTGCGCCTGCTGCGGCGTCGCTGCCTGGCCGGAGCCGATGGCCCAGACCGGCTCGTACGCCACGACGATGTCGGCGGATGCCGGAACACCGTCGAGCGCCGCCTTGAGCTGACCGGCCGGAACCGCGCTGGCACCGAACTTCTCCAGGTCCTCCGCCGTCTCGCCGACGCAGATCACCGGGACGAGACCGTGCTTGATCGCGGCCTTGACCTTGCCTGCCACGACGTCGTCGGACTCGGCGTGGTACTCGCGCCGCTCCGAGTGGCCGATGATGACGTACTTCGCGTCCAGCTTCGCCAGGAACGCACCGGAAACCTCGCCCGTGTACGCACCCGAATCGTGGGCCGACACGTCCTGCGCGCCCAGGGCGAACGGGATCTTGTCGGCGTCGATCAGCGTCTGCACGCTGCGGATGTCGGTGAACGGCGGGAACACGGCCACCTCGACCGAGTCGCCTTCGTGTCCGGCATCCTTCAGCGTCCAGTGCAGCTTCTGCACCGTGGCGACCGCCTGCAGGTGGTCCAGGTTCATCTTCCAATTGCCCGCGATCAGCGGGGTGCGCACGCTTACGCCCATCCGAGTACCTCCAAGCCGGGGAGCTTCTTGCCCTCGAGGAACTCGAGGCTGGCTCCACCACCGGTGGAGATGTGGCCGAACTGGTCGTCCGCGAAACCGAGCTGACGCACGGCGGCAGCGGAGTCGCCGCCGCCGACGACGCCGAGGCCGTCGACCTCGGTGAGCGCCTGCGCGACGGCCTTCGTGCCGTTCGCGAACGCCGGGAACTCGAACACGCCCATCGGGCCGTTCCAGAACACGGTCTTCGAGCCGCGGATCGCCTCGGCGAACGCGGCCGCAGTCTCGGGACCGATGTCGAGGCCGATGCCGGAAGCGCCGGCCGCAGTGTTCTCGATCGCGTCGATCGAGACGGTCTCGTGCGCGGCATCCGCGGCGAAGGATGCTGCGACCACGACGTCCGTGGGCACGACGATCTCGACGCCGCGCTCGGCGGCCTCGGTGATGTAGCCGCGAACCGTGTCGAGCTGATCCTCTTCGAGAAGGCTCGATCCGACCGCGTAGCCCTGTGCCTTGAGGAAGGTGAACAGCATTCCGCCGCCGATGAGGAGCCGATCGACACGCGGCAGCAGATGCGAGATCACGCCCAGCTTGTCGCTGACCTTTGAGCCGCCGAGGACGACCGTGTACGGCCGCTCCGGATTCTCCGTGAGGCGGTCGAGGACGCCGAGCTCGGTGGCGATCAACAGCCCGGCCGCCGACGGCAGGATCTGCGCCAATTCGTAGACGCTGGCCTGCTTGCGGTGCACGACACCGAAGCCGTCCGACACCAGCACATCGCCGAGGTCGGCGAGCTGCTGTGCGAACGCCTGACGCTCGGCCTCATCCTTCGAGGTCTCCCCCGGGTTGAAGCGCAGATTCTCGATCACGGCGATTCCGCCGTCCTCGAGGGCCGCGACGGCTTCGGATGCCGATTCGCCGACCGTGTCACGGGCGAACGCGACGGGCTTGCCGAGCAGTTCGGAAAGCCGCTGAGCGACCGGTTCCAGGCTGTACTTCGAGTCGGGTGCGCCATCAGGGCGCCCGAGGTGGGAGCAGACGATCACGCGGGCGCCGGCGTTGAGCAGCGCGTTCAAGGTCGGCAACGAGGCGCGGACACGGCCATCGTCCGTTATGACGCCGTCCCGCAGGGGAACGTTGAGGTCACAACGGACGATGACGCGCTTGCCCTCGAGCGACCCCAGGGATTCCAGGGTGCGCAGAGACATGTTCAGTTCAGGTCTCAGAGACGCTCTGCGACGTACTCGGTCAGGTCGACGAGACGGTTGGAGTAGCCCCACTCGTTGTCGTACCAGCTCGAGACCTTGACCAGGTTGCCGCTGACGTTGGTGAGCGTCGAGTCGAAGATCGACGAGTGCGCGTTGTGCACGATGTCGCTCGAGACGATCTGGTCCTCGTTGTACTGCAGGAAGCCCTTGAGCCGGCCATCGGCCGCAGCCTTCTGGTACGCGGCGTTGACCTCGTCGACGGTGAGGTCGTCACGCGTCGTGATCAGCGTCAGGTCGACGATCGAGCCGGTGGGAACCGGAACGCGGTACGACGAGCCGGACAGCTTGCCGTTGAGCTCAGGCAGGACCTCGCCGATCGCCTTCGCCGCACCCGTGGATGCCGGGGTGATGTTGATCGCGGCTGCACGTGCGCGACGCAGGTCGCCGTGCGGGCCGTCCTGCAGGTTCTGGTCTGCCGTGTAGGCGTGCGCGGTCATCATGAAGCCGCGCTCGATGCCGAAGGCCTCGTTGAAGACCTGTGCCAGCGGCGCGAGGCAGTTGGTGGTGCAGGAGGCGTTGGAGATGATGTGGTGCGCAGCCGGGTCGTAGCTGTCCTCGTTCACGCCCATGACGAACGTGGCGTCGACGCCGGTGCCCGGTGCCGAGATCAGGACCTTCTTGGCGCCGGCCTCGATGTGCTTCTTGGCGAGGTCCGCCTTGGTGAAGAAGCCGGTCGACTCGATGACGATGTCGACACCCAGCTCGCCCCACGGGAGCCCGGCGGGGTCGCGCTCGGCGAAGGCCTTGATGGTCTTGCCGTTGACCGTGATGCTCTCTTCGTCGTAGCTGATGTCTGCATCCAGAACGCCTCCGACGGAGTCGTACTTCAGCAGGTGCGCCAGAGTCTTGTTGTCGGTGAGGTCGTTGACAGCGACGATCTCGATGTCTGCGCCCTGCGCGAGGGCCGCGCGGAAGTAGTTGCGTCCGATGCGGCCGAAGCCGTTGATGCCGATCTTGACAGACACTCAGGTCTCCCTGTTTCTCGTGCGCTCGCGCGCTGTATTGATGGAGAAGTTCGTGGACGGCGGCGTCCCGACGAGCACATTGTCCGTCGGGACGCCCGTCTTGCTTACGACAGTACCAGCAGGCCGTTCGTCTGCTTGCGGGCGACGTCGAGGCGCTGCGCCACGTTCTCCCAGTTGGCGATGTTCCAGGCGGCCTTCACGTAGTCCGCCTTGACGTTGAGGTAGTCGAGGTAGAAGGCGTGCTCCCACATGTCCAGCTGGAACAGCGGGACGGTGCCCTGAGCGGTGTTGCCCTGCTGATCGAACAGCTGCTGGATGATCAGGCGCTCTGCGATCGAGTCCCAGCTGAGGACCGCCCAGCCCGACCCCTGGATGCCCATGGCCGTCGCGGCGAAGTGCGCCTGGAACTTCTCGAACGAGCCGAAGAACTCGTCGATGGCCGCCTTGAGCTCGCCCTCGGGCTGTCCGCCGCCGTTCGGGGAGAGGTTGGTCCAGAAGATGGAGTGGTTGACGTGACCGCCCAGGTGGAAGGCGAGGTCCTTCTCGAGGCGGTTCACGTTGGCGAAGTTGCCGGTCTCGCGGGCTTCGGCGAGACCCTCGAGTGCGGCGTTCGCACCGGCGACGTACGCCGCGTGGTGCTTGTCATGGTGCAGTTCCATGATCTTGCCGCTGATGTGCGGCTCGAGTGCCGCGAAGTCGTACGGAAGGTCGGGGAGCGTGTAGGTCGCCATGTCGATTTCATCCAATCCGCGCCGCGCCGCGGCGCTTTCCGGTCCTCCGTGACGCCGAGATGCGGCACGGAGCAGACGATTTCCATCCTACTGACGACAACGCCGCCGGGGAGGCGTTCCTTCCTCAGATGACGAAGAAATCCCTAGACGTCGAGCCCGGCCGGAACCGCGGCTTCGGTCCCGGGGATGCCCTCGACCTGGGCGCGCTTGTCCGCCATCGCGAGGAGGCGACGGATGCGTCCGGCGACGGCATCCTTGGTCAGCGGCGGATCGGCGTGATGGCCGAGCTCATCCAGACTGGCGTCGCGGTGCGACAGGCGCAGCTCTCCGGCGACTTTGAGGTGGTCGGGGACTTCCTCCCCGAGGATCTCCAGCGCACGCTCGACACGAGCGCAGGCGGCGACGGCGGCCTGCGCGGATCGGCGGAGGTTGGCGTCGTCGAAGTTGACGAGACGGTTGACGCCGGCGCGCACCTCGCGGCGCTGACGCATCTCCTCCCACGCGGCGGCCGTGCCGGCAGCGCCCATCTGCGTGAGGACGGATCGGATGGCCTCGCCCTCGCGGACGACGACGCGCGGCATCCCGCGGACCTCGCGCGCCTTGGCTGCGACGCCAAGTCGGTGCGCCGCGCCCACGAGCGCCATGGCGGCCTCGGACGACGGGCACGCCACTTCGAGCATGGCGGAGCGGCCTGGTTCGGACAGGGAGCCAGCGGCGAGGAACGCACCGCGCCAGAGGCCGGCGATCTCCTCGCGCGACCCGGTGGTCAGGCGGTTGGGAAGGCCGCGCACAGGGCGGCGACGCTGGTCGAGGAGTCCGGTCTGACGGGCGAGGGTCTCCCCTGCGCCGATCACGCGCACGGCCCAGCGGGCGCCGTCGCTCGAACTCGACGACTGCACCTGGGCGATCTCGGGGCGCACACCGTAGATCTCAGCGAGGTCCCTGGCGACGCGACGCGCCAGCAGCTCGGCATCCACCTCGGCTTCGACGGCCACCCGGCCGGCGATCGAATGCAGACCGCCGGCGAACCGGAGGATCGCAGTGACTTCCGCGACGCGCACCGTGGGCGGCGCGTTCCGGATGCTGACCAGCTCAGCCTTGACGTCGGTGGTTAGTGCCACGACACTCCTTCTTGCTCTTCGCGCCGGATCGCGGCGCGAAGGACTAGCCTACTCGGCTCCGCCGGTCTCTACTCGCGGCCGAGGTCGCGGTGGCGCACGTTGACGGCCACCCCCGGCATCTGCGAGAGCCGCTTCGCGAGCTCCTCCGACATCGCCACGGAGCGGTGCTTGCCTCCGGTGCAGCCGATCGCAACCGTGGAGTGGCTCTTGTTCTCGCGCTGATACCCCTCGAGCACCGGCACCAGCGCCGTCGCGTAGGCATCGAGGAACTCCTGCGCGCCTTCGCGCGAGAGGACGTAGTCGCGCACCGCAGCATCCTGGCCGGTGAGACCGCGCAGCTCGTCATTCCAGAACGGATTCGGCAAGAACCGCATGTCGGCGACGAGGTCGACATCGGTGGGCAGTCCGTACTTGAACCCGAAGCTCAGCAGCGTGAGGCGATGCCGAGCAGTGCCCTCCTCCGAGAACAGTTCGTTGGTCTTGGTCGCCAACTGGTGGATGTTGAGGCTGGATGTGTCGATCACGATGTCGGCGGCTTCGCGCACCATCGTGAGCCGGGCGCGTTCCAGGCGGATGCCGTCGAGCAGCGTGCCGTCCTCCTGCAGCGGATGCGGGCGACGGACCGCCTCGAAACGACGGACCAGCACGTCGTCCGATGCGTCGAGGAACAGCACCTGCACGGATCCGCGCGAGCGCAGCGCCCTGGCCACATCTGGCAGATCGTCGAGAAGGTTGCGCCCCCTGACATCGACGACCGCGGCCACCTTGGGCAGTGCCCCACCACCGAGATCCGTCAGATCCAACAGCGGACGCAGCATCTGCGGAGGCAGATTGTCGACGACGTACCAGCCGAGGTCCTCGAGTGCATTCCCGACCGTCGTGCGCCCAGCGCCGGACATGCCGGTGACGATGAGGAACTTGCCCTCGTCCTCGCCTGTCATCGGTTCTCCCTCCCCGTCGTCCAACCCTATCGACTGGAGAGGTGCGAATGGATCCCCTGGGCGAGCGCGGGTCCGATGCCCTGCACCTCTTGAATCTCGGCCGGGCTGGCGGCGCGCAGGCGCGATACGGAGCCGAAGTGCTTGAGCAGCACTTTGATCCGGGAGGCACCGAGGCCGGGAACCTCGGCGAGGATCGTCGAGATGTCACGCTTGCGGCGCCGTCGCTGGTGCGAGATCGCGAATCGATGCGCCTCATCGCGCAGTCGCTGGAGCAGATACAGCGCCTCGCTCGTGCGCGGGAGGATCACCGGGAAATCATCGCCGGGCAGCCAGATCTCCTCCAGTCGCTTCGCGATTCCACAGAGGGCGATCTCGGGGTGTCCCGCGTCGCGCAGCGCTCGGGCCGCTGCCGCGACCTGCGGTTGACCGCCGTCCACGAGCAGCAGCTGCGGCGGATAGGCGAATCGAGGGCGGCTGCGCGTCGTGGTGACCTCGCCGTCCGCGAGCGGGTCGACAGGAGCCGCCTCCTCCTCCGGCGCGTCCAGGTACGCCAGGCGCCGACGCAGCACCTGGTACATCGAATCCGTGTCGTCGGTCGTCTCGGCGATGTTGAACGAACGGTACTGGTCCTTGCGCGGCAGGCCGTCCTCGAAGACGACCATCGACGCCACGACGTTCGTGCCCTGCAGGTGCGAGATGTCGTAGCACTCGATGCGCAGCGGCGCCTCGTCGAGCCCCAGAGCCTCCTGCAGATCCGTGAGCGCCTGAGTCCTGGCGACGTAGTCGCTGGTGCGCTTGGTCTTGTGGCGGATCAACGCCTGCTGCGCGTTGAGCGTCGCCGTGCGCATGAGCTCTGCGCGCTGCCCGCGCTGCGCGACCGCGATCTCGACCTTGCGCGCACGGCGACCGCGCAACCACACTTCGAGTTCGGCGGCGTCGTCCGGCAGGGTCGGGACGAGGATGCGCCGGGGTATTTCGCCGTCGGCCGCCTCGCCGTACACGCGCTGCAGCACCTGGTCGACGAGATCGCCGGAGGAGACGTCGAGCTCCTTCTCGATCGTCGACGCCCGCACACCGCGCACACGCCCGCCGCGGATCACGAAGTGCTGCACCGCGGCGGAGAGCTCGTCCTCGGCGATCCCGAACAGGTCGGCATCCTCATCGGCCGGGAGCACGAGAGCGCTCTTGCCGAGAACGGCATCGATCGCGGAGAGCTTGTCACGGTACTTCGCCGCGGCCTCGTAGTTCATGGCCGCGGATGCCTCGCGCATGCGTCGCGTCAGCTCACGCGTGAAGCGCTCATCGCCGCCCGCCATGAAGGCCATGAAGTCATCGACCATGGCACGGTGCTCCTCGACCGTGCAGGTCATCGAGCAGGGGCCGCCGCACTTGCCGATCTGGCCGGGGAAGCACGGCCGTCCGGTCTGCATCGCCCGCTTGTAACTGGCGTCGCTGCACGTGCGGATCGGGAACGCCTTGACCATGAGGTCGATCGTCTCGTGCACCGCCCAGACCTTGGGGTAGGGACCGAAGTACCGCGCCCCCGGGATCTTCCGGTTGCGCGTCACGATGACCCGCGGCGCCTCGTCCGCCAGCGTGATCGCCATGAACGGGTACGACTTGTCGTCCTTGTAGCGCACGTTGAACGGCGGATCGAACTCCTTGATCCACATGTACTCGAGTTGGAGGGAATCCACGTCGGTCGGAACGACCGTCCATTCGACGGACGCCGCAGTCGTCACCATCCGTCGCGTGCGCTCGTGCAGGGTGCGCAGCGGGGCGAAGTAGTTCGAGAGCCGCTGGCGCAGGTTCTTCGCCTTGCCGACGTAGAGCACGCGCCCCTGCGCGTCGCGGAAGCGATAGACGCCAGGGTCGGTCGGGATCTCCCCCTGCTTGGGCTTGTACGGCAGCACGTCCGCCATCAGCCGGCCTTCCGCGCCTGGCGCCCTCCACCGAGGATCTCGGCGAGGAACTGCCCGGTGTGGCTGTCCTCGATGGCCGCGATGTGCTCCGGTGTGCCGGTCGCCAGGATCTCCCCGCCGCCCGAGCCGCCTTCCGGTCCGAGATCGATCACCCAGTCCGCGGACTTGATGACGTCGAGGTTGTGCTCGATGACGATCACGGTGTTGCCCTTGTCGACCAGGCCGTTCAGGACCTCGAGGAGCTTGCGGACGTCCTCGAAATGCAGACCGGTGGTCGGCTCGTCGAGTACGTAGATGCTGCGCCCGTTGCTGCGACGCTGGAGCTCGGTCGCGAGTTTGACGCGCTGCGCCTCTCCGCCGGAGAGCGTGGTCGCCGACTGGCCGAGTCGCACGTAGCCCAGGCCGACGTCGACGAGGGTCTTCATGTAGCGATGGATCGCCTGGATCGGCTCGAAGAACTCGGCCGCCTCTTCGATGGGCATCTCGAGGACCTCGGCGATGTTCTTGCCCTTGTAGTGCACGGCGAGGGTGTCGCGGTTGTACCGCTTGCCGTGGCACACCTCGCAGTCGACGTACACGTCAGGCAGGAAGTTCATCTCGATCTTGATCGTGCCGTCGCCGGAGCAGGCCTCGCAGCGACCGCCCTTGACGTTGAAGCTGAATCGACCCGGCTGGTAACCCCGGACCTTCGCCTCGGGCGTCTCGCTGAAGAGCGTGCGGATGCGATCGAAGACGCCCGTGTACGTGGCCGGGTTGGATCGCGGCGTGCGTCCGATCGGCGCCTGGTCGACGTGGATGACCTTGTCGAGGTTGTCCAGCCCCGTCACTCGGGTGTGCTTGCCCGCCAGGGATCGCGCACCGTTGAGCTTGGAGGCCAGCACCCGGTACAGGATGTCGTTGACCAGCGACGACTTGCCCGAACCGCTCACTCCCGTCACGGCCGTCAGCACACCGAGCGGGAATTCGACGTCGACGTTCTTGAGATTGTTCTCGCGGGCGCCGACGACCTTGAGCATGCGGCGCTTGTCGAGCTTGCGCCGCTTGTGCGGGGTCGGGATCTCCCGTCGCCCGGCGAGGTAGTCACCGGTCATCGAGTTCTTCTCGCCGAGCAGCGCCGCGTACGGCCCTGAGTGCACGACGTCGCCGCCGTTGACGCCGGCGCCTGGGCCGATGTCGACGACCCAGTCGGACGCCTGGATCGTCTCCTCGTCGTGCTCGACGACGATGAGCGTGTTGCCGAGGTCGCGCAGCGTGAGCAGGGTCTCGATGAGACGCCTGTTGTCGCGCTGGTGCAGGCCGATCGACGGCTCGTCCAGCACGTACAGCACACCGGTCAGACCCGATCCGATCTGCGTGGCGAGACGGATGCGCTGCGCTTCGCCGCCGGACAGGGAACCCGCCGAACGGCTGAGGTTCAGGTACGCCAGGCCCACCTGCAGCAGGAAGTCCAGACGCAGACGGATCTCGCGCAGCACCTGCGCGGCGATCTTCGCCTCGCGATCGGTCAGCGTCAGCTGCTCCATGAAGGAACGGGCCTCGGCGAGGCTGAGGTGCGAGACCTCGGCGATCGAGTGGCCGTGCACCTTGACCGCGAGTACCTCGGGCTTGAGCCGGTTGCCGTCGCAGACCGGGCACGGCACTTCGCGGAGGTACTCGCCCCAGCGTGCGCGCTGAGTGTCGCTCTCGGCCTGGGCGTACTGCCGCTCGATGTACGGCACGACGCCCTCGAACCCGGACGCGTAGCGCATCTCACGGCCGTAGCGGTTCTTCCACTTCACGGTGACCTTGTAGTTGTCGCCGCGCAGGATGGCATCCTGCACGTCGACGCGCAGGTCGCGCCACGGGGTGTCGAGATCGAAGTTGAGGTCGCGGGCGAGTCCTTCGAGGAGTCGCTCGTAGTACTGGAACAGCCCCTTGCCCTGGGTCGTCCACGGAATGATCGCGCCCTCGCGGATGGAGAGCTGCTCGTCGCCCAGCATGAGGTCCACATCCACCGACATCCGGGTGCCGAGACCCGAGCAGGACGGGCAGGCGCCGAACGGGGCGTTGAACGAGAACGTGCGCGGCTCGATCTCGGTGAGCGTGATGGAGTGCCCGTTGGGGCAGGACAGCTTCTCGGAGAAGGACTGCCATGCGGCGTCCCCCTCTTCCTCGACGAAGTTGATCTGCATCACGCCGCCGGCGAGCCCGAGCGCGGTCTCGACCGAGTCCGTGACGCGGCCGAGGATGTCATCGGAGGCGACCAGACGGTCGACGACCACGGCGATGTCGTGCTTGTAGCTCTTCTTGAGCGTGGGCGGCTCCGCGAGCTGGATGAGGTCGCCGTCGACGATCGCGCGGGAGTACCCCTTGGCGCCGAGCTCGCGGAACAGGTCGACGAACTCGCCCTTCTTCTGCGACACCACAGGGGCGACGATCTGGTAACGGGTGCGCTCGGGGAGCGCCATGAGCTGATCGGCGATCTGCTGCACGGTCTGGCGCTGGATGCGCTCACCGCACTCGGGGCAGTGCGGAATGCCGATGCGCGCCCAGAGCAGACGCATGTAGTCGTAGATCTCGGTGATCGTTCCGACCGTGGAGCGCGGGTTGCGGTTGGTCGACTTCTGATCGATCGACACCGCGGGGCTCAGCCCCTCGATGAAGTCCACGTCCGGACGGTCCACCTGTCCGAGGAACTGCCGCGCGTAGGCGCTCAGCGACTCGACGTAGCGACGCTGACCTTCGGCGAAGATCGTGTCGAACGCGAGGCTGGACTTGCCGGAGCCTGACAGGCCGGTGAAGACGACCAGCGAGTCACGCGGGATGTCGAGGTCGACGTTCTTGAGGTTGTGCACGCGGGCACCGCGAACACTGAGTTTTCCTGGGCTGGAGACGGGGACGATGGGCACCGAACAAGTCTACGAGGGGCCACGGACATTGGGCCCGATAGCCCTCTCAGGGTCGGTGCACGGGCGAGATTCTCAGCGCCGCACGTGGCGCAGGAGCAGGACGGCGACGCCCACGACCGCCGCCGCGCCGATCGGCGCCAGCCACGCGATGCCCGTCGCATCGGCTGATGGCAGCAGCACGGCCGTGATCGCGCCGAGCTGGGCGATCGACTGAACGCCGATGAAGCGCATCGCCGTCGGCCGCAGCGCCTGCAGCGCGACCCGCGAGCGGGCCGGCATGGTCAGGCTCATCGTCGCCAGCACGTGGCCGAGGTGCACGACGAACACGGCCAGGCACGTGCGCCAGAGGTCGGCGGGCTGCGTGATGAGCGCGAACGGCACGATCACCATCGCGAACCACGCCGCGCCCGTCTGCGGCAGCACCGCTCCGACGAGGACGAGGAGGAGGGCGATGATCTGCCACACGATCCCCGGCTCCAGCATCCAGGCGCCGCCGGCCACCACGCCGATGAGCGCGATCCGCATGAGCCAGCCGGGGACGGAGGCGCCGATGTCCAGGGTGTCGTCGCTCATCGGACGCCCCCTGTCCTCGATCGGGCGAGAGCGCCGATGACACCCGATGCCCCGGCATCCCACCGCACGATCTCGACCCCCGCCGAGGCGAGGTCGTGGAACATGTCGTCGCGTTCGGCGAGAACGATGCGCAGGGCGAGGCTCTGTTCTGCCGACAGCCGTGAGCTGTCCAGCTCCGGCAGCGTGTCGACGGCGAGCACGCGATGTCCGGACGCCCGCCACATCAGCGCGACCTCGGCTGCTGCTCCGTCGAAGAACGTCGACAGCACGGCGATGACGGATCCGTGCGGCACCGGCGGTGTACGCCGATAGCGGCTGTCGTCTCCGGCCTGTCCGGTGGCGGCGATCTCCGCCACGACCCGCGCGAGGTGTCTGGCACCCGTCCCGCTGCGCAGCGAACGCCCGCCGTGCACGAGCACGTGGTAGGCCACCCGATCCCCCACCGACACCGCGGCTGTGGCCAGCGAGCGCGCAGCCTCGCGCGCATTGTCGAGCGATGTGGTTCCGCTGCGCACGAGGTCGCCGCTCCCCCATGTGGCGACGACTTCGCCGAGATCGTCCGCGGCGTCCACGGCGATCACGACCGACGCATCGCTGAGCGAGTTCGTCCTGCGGACGAACAGCTCGCCCGGTCGACGTGCGGCGCGCGCCGTGGCACGCCAGTCGACGCGCCGCAGCTCGTCGCCCGGTGCGAACGGGTGGACATCGCGGAAGTCGCCGCCCTGCCCCGCCCTGGATCCCTCGTGC
The DNA here is from genome assembly GCF_057748015.1 of Microbacterium sp. STRO-1N. Next base: position 1,660,433 of record NZ_CM173234.1, on the reverse strand, counting down.
GCACCGTGCAGTCCGGTCAGCCGCGGAGCCAGCGGAAGCGCCGGCAGGTCTCGGGATGCCGGAGCCACAGCGCGGCGCTGCACGACGACTCCGAGCTCGCCTCCCGTGAGCGCACCGTCGGCGCCCAGGCTGCGTCCGCTGATGCGGAGTGCGTCGATCGGCCCCGAGTGCCGACTGCGGCTGTGCGCGCGGATCGTCGCGCGCCCCGGCACCAGCAGACGACGCCTGCGCCGCGCCGACTGCACGACGAGCAGCTCGGCGACCTCGGCATCCGTGTCGACCGTGATGACGTCGTCCAGCGCCGCGACGGCGGGGGCATCCGTCGCCGCCCGTACGGTGATCGCGCCGTCCTCTAGCGCGGCGGGACGGAGGCGCTCGGCATCCACAGCCAGCAGCGACCAGATCGCCAACGGCACGGCAAGCGCGACCACATCCGCGCGGGACAGGGCGAGCCCGGTCCCGGCGAGCACCACCGACGCGCCGATCCCGATCAGCAGCGCAGGCGTACGGGACCAACGGCGCGAGGAGGTGCGCTCCCAGGTCACCGTACGGCGCCGACCGTCGGCGGAACGGCGACCTCGGAGAGCACCCCCGCCACGATCCTCGCCGGGTCGATGCCCTGCGCCCAGGCCTGCGGGGTGAGCGTGAGCCGATGCGCGAGAACCGGAACCGCGATGCGCTTGATGTCGTCCGGGCGCACGTAGTCGCGCCCGTCGAGAGCCGCCAGTGCGCGTCCGAGCAGCAGCAGGGACTGCGACCCGCGCGGCGATGCCCCGACCGCGACGTTCTGCGCCGCTCGCGTCGCGCGGGCGAGATCGACGCAGTACCGGGCGACATCCGGATCGACGTGGATGGCCTCCACGGCTGCCTGCACCTCGCGCAGCTGCGCTGCATCGATCACGGCATCGACGCTCGTCTCCTCGGTCTGACGTCGCACCCGCCCGAGCAGGATCTCGGTCTCGCCGTCCGGTTCCGGGTATCCGACGGACAGACGCACCATGAAGCGATCGAGCTGCGCCTCCGGCAGAGCGTACGTGCCCTCGTACTCGATCGGGTTGGCGGTGGCGATGACGTGGAACGGACGCGCCAAGGGGTAGCTGTTCCCCTCCACCGTCACCTGCCGCTCGGCCATGGCCTCGAGCATCGCCGATTGCGTCTTCGGCGTCGTCCGATTGATCTCGTCCGCGAGCAGCAGACCGGTGAAGATCGGGCCTGGACGGAAGACGAACTCTCCGGTGTCCGGCGCGTAGACGTACGAGCCGGTGACGTCGCCCGGGAGCATGTCGGGCGTGCACTGCAGACGCCGGAAGTCGAGCCCGAGGGCCGCGGCCAGACTGCGTGCCGCGAGGGTCTTGCCGAGCCCCGGGACGTCTTCGAAGAGGACGTGCCCGCCGGCGAGGATCGTCGCGAGCGCGATCTCGAGAGTGTCGTCCATCCCGACGACGACCGTGCGGACGGCGTCGAGGACGCGACGCCCGGTGTCGGCGATCTCGGTGGTGTTCGTCATGCGCGCTCCTGCTTCCTGGTCGGCGATCGCGTGGTCTGTTCGTCGGGGTCGTCGGATGCCGCTGCCAGCCGGTCCGCGGCATCCAGAGCGTTTCTGATGTCGATGTTCTGCACCTGGCGTCCGTTGAGTCGCTGCCAGAGGCCGACGCCGAGAATCGCGTCGATCCGGCTCTGCTGGGCTGGGTCGTCGGGGTCGATGCCGCGCCGTGCGAGCCGACGGCGCAGCAGAGCGCGCACCCGTCTGCTGACGATCTCGCCCGCGACGCCGGTGCGCGGGTTGAACGCCCAGGCGAGGCGGGAGATCTCCGAACCACGGGTCGCCGGTGCCGGCTCCTCCCGCGGTCCGTCTTCGACGATGGCCTCGGATCCGCGCAGCGCTGCCAGCAGCACGACGGCACCCGCGAGCACGCCACCGCTCAACGCGAAAACGGGCTCCAGGCCGAAGAGCATGAGCCCGACGGTGGCGGCGATCAGCACGACCACGGCCACGATCCCTCGTCTGAGCGTCATCGCCAGCCCTCCTGGATGGCCGTCAACGTCTGACGCGCTTCGACCCGATCGGCTTCGTCCGCCTCGTGCCCCGCGAATCGAACACGTTCGTACAGCCGCAGCAGGATCGCCGCGTCGTCGGCCACGGCCGACCGGTGCGTGATGACCCGCAGCGTGAACTCGGCGGGCGTCTCCGTGCGCCCACGGGTGATACCGGCCTCTGCAGCGCTCTCCTCCAGCCCCACCCACGCCGCGATGATCGCGTTCGACGGGGCGGTGTGCTCGTCGATGACGCGCAGCGCGGCCTCGATTCCGCGGCGTATCGTCGGCGCCGCCGTCTCGGGATCCGGTTCGGGCGACACGGCGAAGCTCTCGTCGCCGGCATGATCGACCTCGCGGGAGGGGATGCGTGCTGCCCACGCCCGCAGCAGAGCTCGGATCGCGAGGAACAGCAGCAGGGCTCCGACGATTCCGCTGATGACCATGAGGATGATCGATACGACGGTCGCCGCCGTCTCGTTCATCGGGACCGCCGTCTGCGTGGGCAGCGGCGCCGGAGTCTGCGTCGGATCGTCCGGCATGGTGGGCAGCGGTACGGGCGCCGATTCGAAGTCCGGGGGCTCGAAACGGGCCGGCCCCTGCAGCGAAGCAGCTGCCATCACCACCAGCAGCAATGCCGCCACTGCGCCGGCCCAGAGCAGGCGCCTCATGCGAGCTCGGGGCGTGGACGGCGGCGATGCATCCCTCCACACTAGGAGAAGGCGAGGACCGCAGACGGCACTGTGGACGGATCGGATGCCGCGGCGCCGATCGGATCGTTACGCACGACGTCCCGCGAACGGTTGCAGCGCATCGCGCAGCGCAGAGATCTGCGCGACATCCATCCCCACCGCCGCCATGACCTGCGGCGGAACGTCGAGTGCCCGTTCATGCAAGCTCCGACCGGCTTCCGTGAGGTCGATGTCCAGCCGACGCTCGTCCCCGACGCTGCGGTTGCGGATGACGAGCCCGTCGGCCTCCAGTCGTTTGACCAGCGGCGATGCCGTAGCAGGATCGAGTGCGAGGTCCGCGGCCAGATCGTTCAGTGTGCGGGGCGACCGCTCCCAGAGCGCGAGCATGACCAGATACTGCGGATGCGTGAGCCCCAGCGGCTCCAGGATCGGCCGGTAGATCGCGACGACGTTGCGCGCGGCGGTGACCAGCGCGAAGCACAGCTGGTTGTCGAGTGCGAGGAGATCGTCGGCGTCGGTCACGCATCCGATTATACGAGTGCACGAATGCTTAGTACACTAAGCAACATGGCAGAGGATCAGGACCGCGCTCCGCTTCGCACCCGCATCCGCGAGGCCGGCGGGCTGTATGCGTGGGTGAACACGAACCTCATCCGCTTCGCCGGTCCTGCCTCCGTCGGCCCGTACGAGTCGACGCCGCCGCCCAGCGCGGCCGAACGCGCCGAGCGCGCGTGCCCGTTGTGCGGCGCGCCGATGACACAGCATGAGATCGATCGATCAGGACCGAAGCCCCTGATGCACTGCCCGTAGACGGCCGCGCGCCGCGACGAATCCTGCGCCCTCGCTCCCGGTCAGGCGTGCCCGGCGTTCTCCATCGCGCGCAGCTCTTTCTTCAAGTCCTGCACCTCGTCGCGCAGACGCCCCGCGAGCTCGAACTTCAGCTCTTCGGCCGCGGCCAGCATCTGGTTCGACAGGTCCTCGATCATGGCCTCGAGCTGCTCGGCCCCCTCGGCGGCGATGCCCACGCGCCGTAGATTCGGTGTCGGCGACTTGCCTCTGCCGTTCTTGCCGGCCTTGTTGCGGCTGGATCGCATGTCCGCGGTATCGGCCGCTTCACGTGCGAGCACCTCGGTGATGTCGGCGATGCGTTTGCGCAGCGGCTGCGGATCGATGCCGTTCTCGGTGTTGTAAGCGATCTGCTTCTCGCGCCGCCGGTCGGTCTCGTCGATCGCCTTCGCCATCGAGTCCGTGATGCGATCGGCGTACATGTGCACCTGGCCGGACACGTTTCGCGCCGCGCGTCCGATCGTCTGGATCAATGACGTGCCGGAGCGCAGGAACCCTTCCTTGTCGGCATCCAGGATCGCCACGAGCGAGACCTCCGGAAGGTCGAGGCCCTCGCGGAGGAGGTTGATGCCGACCAGCACGTCGTACACCCCTGAACGAAGCTCGCTGAGAAGCTCCACCCGCCGCAGTGTGTCGACGTCGGAGTGCAGGTAGCGTACGCGCACCCCGTGTTCACCGAGGAAGTCAGTGAGCTCTTCGGCCATCTTCTTCGTGAGCGTCGTCACGAGCACTCGCTCGTCCCGCTCGACCCGCACTCTGATCTCCTCGAGGAGATCATCGATCTGCCCCTTGGACGGCTTGACGACGATCTCGGGGTCGATGAGGCCGGTCGGTCGGATGATCTGCTCGACGATGCCGTCGGCGATGCCCATCTCGTATTTACCCGGCGTCGCCGACAGGTACACGGTCTGACCGATCCTGTTCTTGAACTCGTCCCACCGCAGCGGCCTATTGTCCATCGCGCTGGGCAGACGGAATCCGTGCTCGACGAGAGTGCGCTTGCGCGACGCATCGCCCTCGTACATCGCCCCGATCTGCGGCACGGTGACGTGCGACTCGTCGATCACCAGCAGGAAGTCGTCGGGGAAGAAGTCCAGCAGCGTGTGCGGCGGCTCTCCTGGTTCGCGCCCATCCATGTGGCGCGAGTAGTTCTCGATGCCGGAGCAGAACCCGAGCTGCTGGAGCATCTCCAGATCGAAGGTCGTGCGCATCCGCAGCCGCTGCGCCTCGAGCAGTTTGCCCTGCCTCTCGAACTCGGCCAGTCGTGCTTCCAGCTCCTTCTCGATCGTCCCGATCGAGCGCTGGATCACATCGGTGCCGGCGACGTAGTGGGACGCCGGGAAGATCGGCACCGAATCGAGCCGCTCGATCACGTCGCCGGTGAGCGGGTGCAGAGAATACAGGCCCTCGATCTCATCGCCGAAGAGCTCGATGCGGATCGCGTGCTCTTCGTACACCGGGATGATCTCGATCGTGTCCCCTCGCACGCGGAAGTTGCCGCGCGAGAAGTCCACGTCGTTGCGGTTGTACTGCATGGCGATGAACTGGCGGATCAGCGCATCGCGGTCGTAGCGCTCGCCCACCTGCAGCGCCACCATCGCACGCAGGTACTCCTCGGGCGCGCCGAGGCCGTAGATGCACGAGACCGTCGACACCACGACGACATCACGACGCGACAGCAGCGAATTCGTCGTGGAGTGCCGCAACCGCTCGACCTCGGCGTTGATCGACGAGTCCTTCTCGATGAAGGTGTCCGTCTGCGGGACGTAGGCCTCCGGCTGGTAGTAGTCGTAGTACGAGACGAAGTACTCGACCGCGTTGTTCGGCATCAGGTCGCGGAACTCGTTGGCCAGCTGGGCGGCGAGAGTCTTGTTGTGCGAGAGGACGAGCGTCGGGCGCTGCACTTGCTCGATGAGCCAGGCTGTCGTCGCGGACTTTCCGGTGCCCGTCGCGCCGAGCAGCACGACATCGGTCTCGCCGGCGTTGATGCGCGCCGCGAGATCGGCGATCGCCTGCGGCTGGTCGCCGGCCGGAACGTATTCGCTGACGACCTCGAAAGGACGGACGCTGCGCGTGGGTTGCATGTCTCCAGCGTAGGACGCCCCTCCGACATCGTGGGCGGCCGAGCGCATCCGCGCACCCGGTCGATGTCAGGACCGCGTCCTAGAGTGGAGCCGTGATCGAATTCCTGATCGGCTCCAGCCTTGCGGCATCGGCAGGTCTGAACGCCTGGATGCCGCTCTTCCTGCTGGGGTTGGCGGATCGCTTCCTCCCCGCAGTCGAGCTGCCGGCAGGATGGGCGTGGCTGTCGGGCGACATCACGCTGTGGATCCTCGGGGCTCTGCTCGTCCTCGAGATCGTCGCCGACAAGATCCCTGCACTGGACTCGATCAACGATGTGATCCAGAGCGTGCTGCGCCCGGCATCCGGCGGCATCGTGTTCGGCGCAGGAGCGAGCGCTCAGACCGTCGCGGTGGACGACCCTTCGGTCTTCTTCAGCGAGCACACCTGGATCCCGATCATCTCGGGCGTCGTGATCGCCCTCATCGTGCACGCGACCAAGGCCACCGTGCGCATCGCCGCCAACACCATGACCGGCGGGCTCGCAGCGCCCGTGCTGAGCACGGCGGAGGACGGCGCGTCGTTCGCACTGGCCGTTCTCGCGATCGTCGTCCCGATCATCGCGGCGCTCGTGCTGATCGGGCTGATCGTGATGGTCGTGCTGTTCTTCCGACGACGCCGTCGACGGAAGCAGGCGCAGGCGGTCAGCGGAGCGCCCGCGGCTCCGGCCGCCTGAGCGTCAGGCGGATCGCAGCCGCGCCCACAGCGCGTCGACCTGCTCGCGCGTGCGCTCCCAGGTGGACGCCGTGTCGATGACGACGTCCGCGATCGCGAGCCGCTGATCTTCGGACACCTGCGCGTCGATGCGCGCCTGCGCGGCCTCCGCGGTCATCCCTCTGAGCTCGACCAGCCGGGAGAGCCGCACCTCGGCAGGCGCATGAGCGACGACGATGAGATCCCACGGGTCGTCGACGCGCGCCTCCACGAGCAGCGGCACGTCGTAGACGACGACGGCCTCCGGATCCGCGGTGAGCGCGGCATCGAACCGGCGCTGCGATTCGGCCCGCACCGCGGGGTGCACGATGGCGTTGAGCCGCGCGAGCGCTTCCGGATCGCCGAAGACCAGTGCGCCGAGGGCCGCCCTGTCCAGCGAGCCGTCCGACGAGACGATCGTCTCGCCGAATTCCCTGGCGATCTCGCGCAGAACGGGTGAGCCGACCGACTGGACGTCCCTGACGATCTGATCCGCATCGACGACGACCGCGCCGTGCTCGGCGAGCCGTCCGGCGATCGTCGATTTGCCGGAGGCGATCCCGCCGGTGAGCGCGATGAGAGGCATGCGTCCCATCCTGACATGCGGTCGCGACTCCGAGTGCGGGGACCCCGACGACTCCGACTGCGGTTCTCATTTCGTAATGGGCCGCGAGATCCGCCCGTAACATGCGGCCCCTAGACTGGCCGCAGCGCACGGACGGCGCGACGACAGGAGCCCCCGGTGAGCAGAACGGCACGCGTCATCACGGTCTCCGACCGCGCCGCCGCGGGCGTTCGGGAGGATCTGTCCGGTCCGACCGGCGCTGAACTGCTCACGAACGCGGGGTGGGAAGCACCCGTCGTGATCGTCCCGGATGAGCGCACTCTGATCGAGTCGGCCGTGCGCGTCGCCGTCGCCGACGGAGCCCGCCTGGTCGTCACCACGGGTGGCACCGGCATCGGCCCGCGAGACGTCACCCCCGAGGCGACGCTGCCCCTCCTCGACCCCGTCATCCCAGGGATCGCCGAGGAACTGCGGCGCATCGGCGCCGTGAAGGTGCCCGCAGCCCTGCTGTCGCGCGGTGTGGCCGGCATCCACGATGGTGCACTCGTCGTCAACCTGGCAGGCTCCCCCGGCGCCGTCCGCGACGGCATCCCGGTGATCCTCGGCCTCGTCGATCACGTGCTCTCCCAGCACGCGGGCGGCGATCACGCATGATCGTGCTCACCGCGATCTCAGATGAGGACCTCGACGCCACCGATCACCTCGACGCCGTCGCCCACGACGCCGCCGGTGCGACCGCATTGTTCGTCGGAACCGTCCGCGATCACGACCCCGGCGCGACCGGCGAGGTGACGAGGCTGGAATACAGCGCCCATCCGGATGCCGCGGACACGTTGCGCACACTCGCCGAATCCGTCGACGCCGAGGACCTGCGCATCGCCATCACGCACCGCGTCGGTGCGCTCAGCGTCGGCGAGATCGCGATCGTCTGCGCGGTCTCGAGCGCGCACCGTGACGAAGCGTTCGACGTCTCCCGTGCGCTGGTCGAGAAGGTCAAGGCGGAGCTTCCGGTGTGGAAGCGTCAGGTCACCGTCGACGGCACGACGAATTGGGTGGGACTGTGACGGCGTTCGACGGCCCTCTGGTCGACCGATTCGGGCGCGTGCACCGGGATCTGCGGATCTCGCTGACCGACCGCTGCAACCTTCGCTGCACGTACTGCATGCCCGCCGACGGCGTCCCCTGGCTGGCCAAGCAGAACATCCTCTCCACCGACGAGATCGAACGCGTCGCCGGCATCCTCGCCCGCCTCGGCATCGTCGAGGTGCGCCTCACCGGCGGTGAGCCGCTGCTGCGCCCCGACCTCGTCGAGGTCGTCCGCCGTCTCGCGCTCATCGAGGGCGAGAACGGACCGCTGCAGGTCTCCCTCACGACCAACGGGATCCGCCTCGAGCGCGTCATCGACGATCTCGTCGCCGCCGGGCTCGAACGGCTCAACATCAGCATCGACACCGTGCGGCCTGACCGGTTCTCGGAGCTCACGCGACGCGACAGGTTCGAGGACGTCGTGCGCGGCATCCGTGCGGCCCAGGCCAGCCCGCTTCGTCCGCTCAAGCTCAACACCGTGGCGATGCGCGACGTCAACGACGACGAGTTCTGCGACCTGCTGCGGTTCGCGCAGGAGCACGACGCCGAACTCCGCTTCATCGAGCAGATGCCCTTGGATGCCGGCCATATCTGGTCGCGGCAGACCATGGTCCCCTCGGAAGAGATCCTGGAGAAGCTGTCCGCGCAGTTCACTCTGACCCCGGTCGGCAACCGCGGGTCGAGTCCTGCCGAGATCTACACCGTCGACGGCGGCCGGACGACCGTCGGCGTCATCGCCTCGGTATCGGCCCCGTTCTGCGGCTCGTGCGACCGCGTGCGCATCACTGCCGACGGCCAGGTGCGCAACTGCCTGTTCGCGCGCGAGGAGTCCGATCTCACGGGTCTGCTGCGCGGCGGTGCCGACGACGAGGCCATCGCACGGATGCTGCGGCAGAACATCGAGGGAAAGCGCGCCGGTCACGGCATCGACGACCCCGGGTTCCTGCAGCCCCAGCGCCCGATGTCCGCCATCGGCGGCTGAGCACCGGTCACGGAGCGGCCGGCAGCGGTCGGAGCGGTCGATTTCATCCGCCGGCGAACGGCGGCAGAACGTCGACGGTGGCCGCGGACGTGAGCGCATGATCGTCGCCGACCGCGGCGCCGTCCACCCGGATGGCGCAACGATCGAGCACCTTCGAGAAGCCCGCCCCGTGCTCCTGGCGCAGCGCCGACAGCAGTTCCCCGAGCGTGCCGGACGCCGCAGCCTCCTGCTCGTCGCGCCCAGCCGCCTCCGCGGCGGCGGCGAAGAAGCGGACCTTCACGCCTGATCCGCGATCCGCGCTCGGACAGCGGCGACGGCCTGGTCGAACGGCAGCCCTCGTGCGACCGCGAGACCGATCAGGTAGGTCGTGATCGGACCGGCCGGACGCGTCACCCCGTGCGCGACCTCCCGCGTCACGTCCAGCAGCTCCGTGACGGGGACCTCATCCTGCACGCCCAGCGCTGCAGCCAGTCCGGTCGTCCAGTCCTCGAAATCCTGCGATGCATCCGTCATGCCGTCCCCTTTCGTCCTGCGTTGATACCGCCTCGCGCCGCGGAGGCCGCCGCGGTAGTCGGACACATCGTCCCACGTGTCGAGATCGATGGAGACACCGTGGGCGTCTGAGATCTCGTGCACGCGCAGTGCTGCGGTGAGCCGCCGCATCGCGACGCCGTCGGTCTCCGCCAGCGCACCGACCGCTCGATGCAGGGCCCCGACGCGGTAGCGCCCGGCGAGCGGCTGGCTGCGTCCGTCGGCGTCGCGGAGCACCATGGCATCCGCGTCGTCGGGCATGATCGCACCCTCGAGTGCGTCGACGACTCCGGAGGCGCGCGGCAGATCGCACGCCAGCACCCACGTCTCCACCGCATCTTTCGGCAGCTCGGGCAACGCTGCGGCGATCGCCGCCACCGGTCCGCCGAAGGGCGGGTCCTCGCGAACCATGCGCACTCCGTGCCTGGCGAGATGGTCCGGCCCGACGACGACGACCGGATCGCACGCGGCGACGGCGGCGAGCACGCCGTCGATCAGCATCCGGCCGTCGATCGTTACCTGCGCCTTGTCCGCACCGCCCAGCCGCGTCGCCCGCCCACCGGCGAGGACGATGGCCGCTCGGCGCGGGAACGGGGTCACCGCACCCATTCCCCGCTCTTCCCGCCGGTCTTGCGTACGAGACGCACGTTCTCGATCTCTACGGTCTTGTCCATTCCCTTGACCATGTCGATCACGGTGAGCGCGGCGATGCTGACGGCTGTGAGCGCCTCCATCTCGACACCGGTGCGGTCGGCTGTGCGGACGGTCGCGGTGACCTCCACGCCGGTATCGACGACGTCGAGCTCCACCGTCGCACCGTGCACGCCGATGATGTGCGCGAGCGGGATCAGTTCTGCCGTCCGCTTCGCACCCTGGATGCCGGCGATGCGCGCCACCGCGAGCACATCCCCCTTGGGCGTCGAGCCGTCGCGGAGAGCGGCGACGACGTGCGCCGGGCAGCGGACCAGGCCTGTGGCCGTCGCACTGCGGATCGTCGGCTGCTTCTCGGTGACATCGACCATTCGGGCGTGCCCTTGGTCGTCCAGATGCGTGAAGCTCACGAATTCTCCCTCTCGGTCAAAACCAGCATCACATCGACGAGGTCGCCGGTCTCGACCCGCTCGGTCTCGGCCGGCACGATGGCGAAGTCGGTCGCCCGCGCGAGCGAGGCGACAAGGTGCGATCCGCTGCCGCCTGCGGATGCCGGGACGACCGCACCGCCCTCGATCACGACCGGCAGCACCTGAGTGCGCCCCGGTGGGCACCGCCACCCCTGACCTGCGGGCAACGTCGCTCGTGGACGGTCCAGATCCACGCGCGCGGCGAGCGACCGCACGGCAGGTCGCACGAACATCTCGAACGACACGGCGACGCTGACCGGATTACCAGGAAGGCAGAACAGCAGCGTCCCGTCCGGCGCGACGCCGAAGCCCTGCGGCTTGCCCGGCTGCATCGCCACGGAATCGAAGCGCACCGGCCCGCGGCCGGGTCCCGAGGCGTCGAGCACGGCTTTGACGACGTCGAACGCCCCAACGCTCGCGCCGCCGGAAAGCACCACGAGATCGGCGTCGATCGCGGCGAGTTCGGCACGCAGGGCGGCCTCGTCGTCCGCGACGGTGCCGATGTGGACGACGACGGCCCCGGCATCCCGCAGCGCCGCGGCGATCAGCAGGGAGTTGGATTCGGGGATCTGTCCGCGTCGTGGTTCGGCGTCGGCGCCCACCAGCTCGGAGCCCGTGGAGATCACGGCCGCTCGCGGCGCGGGGTGCGCCTGGACACGGGCGTGTCCGGCCGAGGCGATCGTGGCGAGCTGCCACGGTCCGAGCACCGCACCGGCATTGACGACGACCGTGCCCGCCGCGGCATCCTCACCGCGCCGGCGGATGTGCGCAGCCGGCGCCGGTGCGCGCGTGACCGTGATGCGGTCGGGCGGGACAGCACCCGTGAACACGCCGAGATCGGTGTGCTCGATGGGGACGACGGCATCGGCATCCGTCGGCAGCGCCGCGCCCGTCATGATCCGCACGGCCTCGCCGGGTCCGAAGCGCGGATCCTCCCCCGAGCCGGCCGCGATGTCGCCGACGACGCGCAGCTCGGCGCCCTCCACGGCATCGACGGCGCGGACGGCGTAACCGTCCATGGCGGAGTTGTCGAACAGCGGAACGGGCCAGCGGGTCGACACCGGGGCGGCCAGGACCAGTCCGCGCGCAGCCCCGAGAGCATGTTCGCGCGGCGGCAGAGGAGTCGCGGATGCGAGGATGCGCCCGCAATGCTCGTCGATCGAGATCATGCGTTCGCCGCCGATGCACCGGCGGACCACGCCTGGTACCCGCCGTCGAGGAGCAGGATCTCGGCATCCGGCGCGACCGCGCGCAGCGCCGATGCCGCAGCCCTGGCACGCGGACCGATCTGGCAGAACACCACGACCGGTCGGTCGACGTCGACCAGCGACGGGTCGTCTCGGAGGCGTCCCAGCGGAATCGACACCGCTCCAGGGATGCTTCCGGCGCGGAACTCGTCGTCCTCGCGCACGTCAAGCAGGAGCACGTCGCCGAGTCGGTCGAGCTCCTCCGGTGCGATCGTGCGCGCGACCGCGCGCGACGGATGCTCCGTCACGGATGCCGGGGCCGTCACGGATGCCGGGACGAGCGGCACCTCCCGCGTGCGAGCCGAGAGTGCATCGATCACGAGCATCCGCCCCACGATCGGGTCGCCGATGCCGCAGATGAGCTTGACGGCCTCTGCCGCGAGGAGCGCGCCGATCTGACCGCACAGAGCGCCGAGCACTCCGGCATCCGCACAGGTGGGGACGTCCTCAGCCGGCGGCGCCGTCGGGAACACATCGCGGAGGCGCACCGGCTCCCCGTGGGGCGGGCGCGACCAGAACACCGTCGCCTGGGCGTCGAAACGCAGCACGGATCCCCAGACGAGCGGCACGCCGAGCGCATCGCAGGCGTCCGCGACCGCGTAACGCGTGTCGAACGTGTCGCTGCCGTCGATCACGAGGTCGAACCCGGCCAGAATCCGTTCGGCGTTGCCAGCGGTGAGCCGCTCGTGCTCTCTGACGACAGTCGTGTGAGGCGACAGGTCGCGGATGCGTTCGGAGGCCACATGCCCCTTCAGCCTGCCGACGTCGGCGACGCCGAACAGCACCTGACGCTGCAGGTTCGAGGTGTCGACGACGTCGTCATCGACGATGCAGATCGTGCCGATTCCCGCAGATGCGAGGTAGAGCAGGGTCGGTGACCCGAGGCCGCCTGCGCCGATCACGCAGACCCGCGCGGCGAACAGCCTGCGCTGGCCGTCCTCGCCGATCTCGGGCAGCCGGATCTGCCGCGCTGCGCGCTCGGATTCGCCGTCCGGCAACGCGGATGCCGGGGCGACGAGCGGGGGGAAGGGCATGTCTCCCACGGTACCGCTCCGCCCGGATGCCTACCGCTCCGGTATCCGTGAGGATGACGCCCGATGACCAGGCGCGGGCAGTTCTTACGATCCGCGGATGCGAACGATCCTCGCCGATGGAAGCGCATCTGCGGTCGTATGCTGGCATTCATGACCATGTTCCGGATCCGCGAGGCCGCTCGGCTGCTCTCCGTCAGTGACGATACCGTCCGCCGCTGGATCGACAGCGGTCAGCTCGCCTCCGGCCGGGACGAGTCAGGGCGCCGCGTCGTGGCCGGTACCGATCTCGCGGCGCACCTCACGCGCTCGCGAAGCGATCACGGCGATCCGCTCGAACGCGCATCGAGCGCTCGCAACCGGTTCGTGGGGATCGTCACGCACGTCGTCTCGGACACGGTCATGTCGCAGGTCGAGATGCAGTGCGGCCCTCATCGCGTGGTCTCGCTGATGTCCACCGAGGCCGTGCGCGAGCTCGGCCTCGAGGTCGGCAGTCTGGCCACGGCGATCGTGAAGGCGACGACCGTGATCGTCGAGACGCCGCCCTCCCCGGAGACCTCGCGGTGAGGCGCCCGGTCGTCCCGTTCGCGATCGCGGCCGTCGTCGTCGCGCTGGCCGGCTGCTCCGGTACGGCAACGGATCAGGCGACGTCGCAGGATCCGCCCTTGATCGTCTTCGCCGCGGCATCCCTTCATGGCGCCTTCGATGAACTGGCGGACGCATTCACGGCCGAGCATCCTTCGTATGCCGTCGCTCCGGTGCGCTACGACGGATCCCAGGCGCTCGCGGCGCAGCTCATCGACGGAGCCGACGCGGACGTGATCGCCTTCGCGAACGAGGAGAGCCTCGCACCCGTCGTCACCGCCGGACGCGCCGCCGACGGAGAGATCTTCGCAACGAACACCCTGCGCATCGCGGTGGCGTCGGGGAATCCGCATCGGATCACCGACCTCGACGATCTGGCTGACCCCTCACTCGCCGTCGTCCTGTGCGCGCCCGAGGTCCCGTGCGGTTCGGCGGCGCAGAAGCTGCTCGAGCATGCTGACGTGTCCGTCACCCCCGTGAGCGAGGAGACGAGCGTCACGTCCGTCCTCACGCGCGTCGCCGACGGCGAAGCGGATGCCGGGCTCGTGTACGCCACGGATATCGCCGCCTCGGCCCCGGACGTGGACGGCATCGTCCCGACGGGTGCGGATGCCGTCGTCAATCGCTACCCCATCGCGGTAGCCGAATCGGCGCCGTCGCCCGAGATCGCGCGCGCCTTCGTCGACTTCGTGCTGTCGGACGCGGGCCAGAGCATCCTGGCCGCGCACGGATTCGAGAGCCCATGACGATTCCTCGCGGGCTGTACGTTCCGGCGGTCGCTGCGATCGCCCTGCTGATCCTGCCGATCGTGGGCCTGATGTCCCGCGTGCGCTGGGAGCGGCTGGGCCAGGATCTGTTCTCCCCGGCGGCGCTGAACGCCCTGGGACTCTCGCTGTCCACGGCCGCCTGCGCCACTGTGCTGTGCCTGCTGCTGGGCGGTCCGCTCGCGATCGTCATCGCCAGGGCGCCGCGGCGCACTGCAGCGGTGCTGCGCACGATCGTGCTGGTGCCGCTGGTGCTGCCGCCCATGGTCGGGGGGCTCGCCCTGCTGGCTCTGCTCGGGCGCAGCGGGCTGGTGGGCAGGCCGCTGTTCGAATCCACCGGCTTCAGCCTGCCCTACACGACCGCGGCTGTCGTCCTGGCGCAGGCGTTCGTCGCGCTGCCGTTCCTCGTGATCGCCGTCGAGGGCGCGTTGCGCACGTCGGGGATCGGCCACGAGCAGGTGGCGGCGACACTCGGCGCCGGTCGTTGGCGCGTGCTCCTGCGCGTCACTCTCCCGCTCGTGCTCCCCGGCCTGGTGGCCGGAACAGTGCTGTGCTTCGCGCGGGCGCTCGGCGAGTTCGGCGCGACGGCGCTGTTCGCCGGCAACGCCGAAGGCGTCACGCGCACGATGCCGCTGGCCATCTACACCGCGTTCAACGGCGTCGGCGTCACTCAGGATTCAGCGGTGGCGCTGTCGTTGCTGCTGCTGGTGAGCGCCGCGGTGATCGTGAGTGGACTGCGCTCGTGGCGAGAGGATGCCGTGCGATGACGGCGATCCCCACGGGCGCGCTGAGAGCAGACGTGACCGTCGACCGACCAGGATTCCGCACGACCGCGTCGATCGACCTCGACGCAGGCGGGCGACTGGCGGTGCTCGGTCCGAACGGATCGGGGAAGTCGACGCTGCTGGGGGCGATCGCAGGGCTCGTCCCGATCTCCCATGGCTCCGTCGTACTCGATGGCGGCGTGGTCGAACGCGCGGGTGGTGTTCGGAGGCGCCCGGCCGAGCGACGCATCGGGCTCCTGGATCAGAAGCCCCGACTGTTTCCGCATCTGAGCGTCGGGCAGAACATCGCGTTCGGTCCGCGGGCTCGCGGTGCGGGACGAGCCGAGGCGCGCGCGATCGCAGATCACTGGCTCAAGAGACTCGGGCTGACTGACCGCTCGGCTGCCGCGCCGCACGAGCTCTCCGGCGGGCAGCAGCAGCGCGTCGCGATCGCCCGTGCGTTCGCCGCCGAACCGCGGCTCCTGCTTCTCGACGAGCCCTTCGCCGCGCTGGATGCCGAGAGCGCTCCACTGGTCAGGCGTCTGCTGTCTGACGAACTGGCACGCACCGGGACCGCCGCTGTGCTCGTCACGCATGACCTCGCGGACGCCTGGCAGCTGGCGGAGGACTGTCTCGTGCTGCACGACGGACTCGTGGTCGAGCGGGGCTCTCCTGCCGAACTCGCGGCTGCCCCCCGGCATCCGTTCACGGCACGCCTGGCCGGCTTCGCCGTCGTCGAGGGATGCTGGACAGGCACGGCACTCGACATCGGCGACGGCATCCGGCTCGCCGGGCGAGCCGAGGGCGGGCTGCTCCCCGGCGATGCGGCCTTCGCCGTGATCGCCCCGCAGGAGGTCGGCCTTCACGCGCCGGACGATGCGTCTGGGGCCGGCGTGACGGCGCAACTGGCCTCCGTGTCCTCTCAGGCCGGTTCCCTGCGGTTGGAGCATCGCTCCGGCCTCGCGGCGGTGGTGCCGGTGAGCGCGTTCCACGGGCGGGCGCTCCCCCGCATCGGTGAGACGGAGCGGTTCGAGGTGGCTGCCGTCACGGCGAGGCGCGCCACGAGCCGATGAGGCACGCGGATACGCGGAACGGGCCGCCACCCGAAGGCGACGACCCGTTCCGTTGAAGCGATGCTTACGCGTTGCCGCCCGAGAGCTTCTCGCGCAGAGCCGCGAGAGCCTCGTCGTCAGCAAGCGTCCCGGCACCGGAGTCGCTCGTGAACGACTGCGCAGCGGCGAAGTCGTCGCCAGCGGCGGCCTCGGCCTCGGCTGCCTTGGCAACCGCGACCTTGTGAGCCTCCCAGCGGGTCTGGGCTGCAGCGTACTCCTGCTCCCATGCCTCGCGGGCTGCGTCGAAGCCTTCCTTCCACGCACCGGTCTCGGGGTCGAAGCCCTCCGGGTACTTGTACTCGCCGTTCTCGTCGTACTCGGCGAGCATGCCGTACAGAGCCGGGTCGAACTCGGTGCCGAACGGGTCGACGGACTCGTTGGCCTGCTTCAGCGACAGCGAGATGCGGCGACGCTCGAGGTCGATGTCGATGACCTTGACGAAGACCTCTTCGCCGACGGACACGACCTGCTCGGCCAGCTCGACGTGCTTGCTGGAGAGCTCGGAGATGTGCACGAGGCCCTCGATGCCGTCTGCGACGCGGACGAACGCACCGAACGGAACGAGCTTGGTGACCTTACCCGGTGCGATCTGTCCGATCGCGTGGGTGCGGGCGAAGACCTGCCACGGGTCCTCCTGCGTCGCCTTCAGCGACAGGGAGACGCGCTCGCGGTCGAGGTCCACCTCGAGGATCTCGACGGTGACCTCCTGGCCGACCTCGACGACCTCGGAGGCGTGCTCGATGTGCTTCCAGGAGAGTTCGGAGACGTGCACGAGGCCGTCGACGCCACCCAGGTCGACGAACGCACCGAAGTTGACGATCGAGGACACGACACCCTTGCGGACCTGACCCTTGTGCAGGTTGTTGAGGAAGGTCGTGCGCGACTCGGACTGCGTCTGCTCGAGCAGAGCGCGACGCGAGAGAACCACGTTGTTGCGGTTCTTGTCGAGCTCGAGGATCTTCGCTTCGATCTCCTGGCCGAGGTACGGCGTGAGGTCGCGGACGCGGCGCAGCTCGATCAGCGATGCCGGCAGGAAGCCACGGAGGCCGATGTCGACGATGAGGCCACCCTTGACGACCTCGATGACGGTGCCGGTGACGACGCCGTCGTTCTCCTTGATCTTCTCGACGTCTCCCCAGGCGCGCTCGTACTGCGCACGCTTCTTGGAAAGGATCAGTCGACCTTCCTTGTCCTCCTTCTGGAGGACAAGGGCCTCGACCAGGTCGCCGACAGCGACGACCTCGTTGGGGTCGACGTCGTGCTTGATGGAAAGTTCGCGCGAGGGGATGACACCCTCGGTCTTGTAACCGACGTCCAGCAGAACCTCGTCGCGGTCGATCTTGACGATCGTGCCCTCGATGATGTCGCCGTCGTTGAAGAACTTCAGGGTCTTCTCGACCGCGGCCAGGAAGTCCTCGGCAGATCCGATGTCGTTGATCGCGACCTGCTTGGTGGCCGGGGCGGTCGTTGCGGTAGTCATGTAGTGGGTTGTCCTTGTTGAATGGGTGCTCGGGCTTCCGGCCCGCGTGCGCACACGCGTCTGATGGCTGGAAAGCGGATGGATTTTGGAGTACTGCCACGAAGGCACGCGCCAGCGCGCCACAAGTGACACTCCAGATTACCAGGTTTGCCGGCAGATGTCGCCTGTGGATAACTCCCACGGATGCCGCAGGCTTGACGTTACCGTGATCGGGTGAACTTCTCGCGTACCCGTCATCTGCGCCTCACCGCCATCGGCATCGTCGCCCTGGCCGCGGGCTCGCTCGTCGCGTGCTCCCCCGGACCCGAGCCGACCCCCACCCCGACCGCCGCGTTCGCGTCCGAGGAGGAGGCATTCGCCGCGGCTGAGGAGGTTTATCGGGGGTACACACTGGCCCTCAATCAACAGCGCTCAGGTGAGGCTGACTCCGACCCAACGAGTTACCTAACCGGGACGGCTTTGGAAGACGAGCTTCAAAGCCAGCGCGACCTGGAAGCAAACAAGATCTCAATACGCGGTTCCATCGAAGTCCTTGAGTTCACTCCTATCAGTGCCGCCCTGGAAAGCGTGCCGACAGTCGCAGGTACTGTCTGCCTCGATCTCTCCGACACCACTGTTTTAGATGACGACCAACAGAACATCACTCCGGCTGACCGCAACGAGATAGCCGCGCTAGATGTGGCATTCACTTGGGACGGATCTAGGTTCCTCATCTCCGAGTCTTCGCTTTCGGATTCGGCATGCTGACTCATATCACCATCCTCCTCGTCGTCTCAGCCGCCCTCGTGACGTTCAACACCGACGGATGTGGTCAGACCGACGTCATCACGGGCGCGTGCGGAACAGTGGACGGCAACGAGGTCATCGTCGGCGGCACTGGTCAAGAGGACGGCACGGACGGCCGCGACGGTGACAATGGCAACGAGGGTTCCCGCGATCGTGATGATGTCGGCGACGCCGGGCCCGCGCAACCTGCACCGCCGTCCGAATTCGAGAAGTGCTTGGACGACTGGAACCGCTACATCGGCTGCTTCCAGCGCGTGGATCCCGCCGACCCCGCCGACCCTGCCGAACCCGTACCGGCGATCCCGGCCGTCACGATCACCGATCTCGCTCGCTTCGCGCCTGAGGGCGTGCTCGTCGCCGCCGAACCGGACAACGTCGGCGTCGTCGGCCTTCCGACGAACTTCGTGGCCTCGGCGTCCACTCAGACCGTCGCGGGCGAACTGTTCGGCTATCCGATCTCGGTCCGCTTCACGCCTGTCGGGTTCGACTTCGACTACGGCGATGGCACTACCACGACGACTTCGACCGGTGGTCAGAGCTGGGCGGCGCTGAACCAGGCGCAGTTCACGCCGACCGAGACCAGCCACGTCTACGCAGTTCGCGGCGACTACACAACCGCGGTCGACGTCCGCTACACCGCCGAGATCGACCTCGGCATCGGCTGGTTCCCGATCGACGGCGAACTCACCAGCGCGGGCCGGGCACAACAGGTGCGCATCTTCGAGGCGCACACCGCGCTCGTCGCCCACACCTGCGAGCAGGCCCCGTCCTCCCCCGGCTGCTGACCAGCGATCGCAACACCGGAGTCACGAGACTGGTCACTGCGGCGGTGTGAGGATCCACGTCCGCTCGTCCCTGGTGCCTTCGACGCGCGACCAGTCCGTGCCGCCGACGACGACGACGCGCTCATCCGCCCAGACAGCGGTGCCTGCGACATCCGAAGCGCCCGTCGGGCTCGTGATCGGAGTCCATGTCTCCTCGACATCGTCGAACATGTACCCATCGGCGATCACGAAACGCCCCTCGCCGGTGGCGTTGCCCAGCCACGGATCGCTGACCCGTTCGGGCGCGTCCGGCAGCGGCGACCACTTACCGTCAGGGAGCCGCACCATCCCACCGAACGGGTAGGCCCGCCCCCACCCGCCGACCTCTCCGCCGTCGCCGCCCCCCAGCGTCGCGTCCACAACCCGATCTCCGGTCCAGGTCCAGTTCCATCCACCGATCTGCTCCAGGTCGGGAAGCCGCTGCCAGGAGCCGGTCTCCCGGTCGAGGAGAGCCACCTGCACGAACGCCGGCTCCTCCGCCCCGGGGTTCTCGACGAGCGCTTTGGCCGTGAGCAGGATCCCGTCCGGAGTCGGAGTCAGGTACCGGTCGAACGTCGCGCCGAGCGGATCATCCGGCAGCTCAGACCAGTCGCCCGATTCCACCTCGAGCACCAGGTCCGCGCCGGCGCCCGTCTCATGAGACGCGAGCGGGAACAGCACCTGATCGCCGTCGGCGACCATGGTCCGCGGCAGTTCGTCCGGGACCACCGATTCGGTCCATCGATCCTCAGAGACCGAGTACGACAGCAGTCCCCCTCGGATGCCGTCCTCATCAGCCCACGCGAACACACGTCCAGCGGCGAAGACCCCGGAGAACGGTGCGACGGGGCGCGGAGCCTCCGCGAGCTCACGCCACACGCCGGTTTCAGGATCCAGAGCGGCACCATCACGCGCAGATGGCCCCATCACGCAGTCCGCATTCGGCGGGCACGGAGGGCCGAGTTCTCCACCGACGACCACGACCTCTTCGCCCGTCCACACGGTGACCGGCCCTCCGCGAGCCTCCAACGGGAAGTCGTCCGCCTCGATCCATCCCTCGACACCACCGGCACTCACCGCGGGCGCGGTCGCGCACCCCGCGAGAAGCAGCATCGTCACCGCAAGCGTCACCACCATCGCCGTTCTCATACCGAATAGTGTCACCGTGCTCCGGTCCGTCTCGAAACCCGCCTGTGCCATGCTGATTCCCATGAACGACAGGCTGATGCTGCTGGACACCGCGAGCCTCTACTTCCGGGCCTTCTACGGCGTACCGGACAAGGTCAAGGCTCCCGATGGCTCCCCGATCAACGCAGCTCGTGGACTGCTCGACATGATCGCGAAACTGGTATCGACCTACCAGCCGACGCACCTCGTCGCCTGCTGGGACGACGACTGGCGCCCGCAGTGGCGCGTCGACCTCATCCCCAGTTACAAAGCGCACCGCGTGGTCGAGGTCGTGCCGAACGGCGCCGACGTCGAAGAGGTGCCCGATCCCCTGGAAGCACAGATCCCGCTCATCCGCGCAGAGCTCGCGGCACTCGGCATCCCGATCATCGGCGTCGCCGAGCACGAAGCCGACGACGTCATCGGCACACTCGCGACCCGCGCGACCATGCCGGTCGACATCGTCACCGGCGACCGCGACCTGTTCCAGCTCGTCGACGATGCCCGTGACATCCGGGTCATCTACACCGCACGCGGCATGAGCAACCTCGAGACCCTCACCGATGTCAGCGTCGTCGGCAAGTACGGCGTGCTCCCCTCGCAGTACGCCGACTTCGCCACCATGCGCGGCGATGCATCCGACGGGCTGCCCGGTGTCTCCGGCGTCGGAGAGAAGACGGCGGCCACGCTGCTCCAGACGCATGGCGACCTGGCCGGCATCCGCGCCGCCGCGCTGGCCGGCGAGGGGATGTCCGCGGGCGTCGCGGCCAAGATCCTCGCGGCGTCCGACTATCTCGACGTCGCCCCGACCGTCGTCCTCGTGGCCCGCGACCTCGACATCGCGGTGCCGGCCGAGCCGATCGGCCATCTGGACGACACAGCGAAGGATGCCGCGGTGGCCCTTGCCGAGGCCTGGAACCTAGGCACCTCGATGACGAGGGCCCTCGCCGCGCTTCCCGCTTGAGGCCGGTGCTTCGGTCTGAGTCATCGCGTCTCCCGCCGGCCGCTCAGCCGGCCCAGGCGAGCAGCCGATCGACTCCCCATGTCGTGACGATCCGCGCCGCTGGCACCCCGGCTCGTTCAGCGCGGAGCGCCCCGTGGTCGAGCAAGGACAACTGACCGGGGGCGTGCGCATCCGAGTCGATCGAGAACAGACAGCCCTCGTCGAGGGCGATCGCGATAAGCTCGTCCGGCGGGTCCTGTCGTTCGGGTCGGGAGTTGATCTCGACGGCCACTCCGTGCTCCGCACACGCGGCGAACACCGCTCGGGCGTCGAACTCCGATGGCGGGCGGGTCCCGCGCGAACCCTCCACCAGCCGCCCCGTGCAATGCCCGAGCACGTCGACACGCCCGGACGTCACCGCTCTCAGCATGCGCGCGGTCATCGCCGCGGCATCCATGTGGAGCTTGGAATGCACTGAAGCGACGACGACGTCCAGCTCATCGAGGAGCTCGGGCTCCTGATCCAGGGCACCGTCCTCGAGGATGTCCACCTCGATGCCTGCGAGCACGCGCAACCCGGCATCCGACTCGGACCGCACCAGCGGTATCTGCTCCCGCAGCCGCTCGGCGCTCAGCCCGCGCGCCACGCGCAGTCGGGGCGAATGATCCGTGATCGCCAGGTACTCGTGACCGAGCGCGCGAGCGGCATCCGTCATGGTGCGGATCGACGTCGTGCCGTCAGACCAATCCGTGTGGGCGTGCAGGTCACCGCGCAGCACGACACGCAACTCGGAAGACAGTTCCGGCTCGACCTCGCCACGCAGTTCGACGAGGTAACGAGGCACTTCGCCCGTCTGCGCCTGCCTGATCACCTCGAACGTCGAGTCGCCGATCCCCTTCGAAGCGCGCAAGCGCACCGGATCGGCCCGCACCTCCTTCGACAGCGACTCCCAGGTGGCGGCCGCCTGCCGGAACGCCTTGGCGCGATACCGCGATGCCCGCTCGCGCTCCAGCAGCGCGGCGATCTCGAGGAGCGCGGCTGCCGGATCCATGGTCAGGCCCTGGCCAGCTCGCGCGAGACGGACACCCACTCGTCGAGCTTCGCCGCTGCGAGTCCTTCGTCCACGGCCGCCGCCGCCTTCGCGTAACCGTCCCTCAGGCGATCCAGGATCGGACGCTGCACCTGGGCGGCATCCTGCGACAGTTCGAACGCGACGATGCCTGCGGCCGCATTGAGTAGGACGATGTCCCGCACCGGCCCATGCTCGCCGGCGAGCGTGCGGCGCAAGACGTCGGCGTTGTGCTCCGGCGAACCGCCGATCAGGTCGGACAGATCAGCCAGCGGGATTCCGAGATCACGCGGGTCGAGGTCGTGCTCATGGATGTCGCCGCGCGACACCTCCCAGATCCTGCTGTGCCCGGTCGTGGTCAGCTCGTCAAGCCCGTCGTCTCCGCGGAAGACCAGCGCGGTCGCGCCGCGCGTGCGGAACACGCCGGTGATGAGCGGAACCCGCTCGAGCTGTGCGACTCCGACCGCATTGGCCTCGGCTCTGGCCGGGTTGCAGAGCGGGCCGAGCATGTTGAAGACGGTCGGGATGCCGAGTTCGGCGCGCGCGGGACCTGCGTGCTTGAATCCGGGGTGGAATGCAGCGGCCCAGGCGAACGTGATCCCTGTGCGGTCGAGCACCGAGGCCACATGGGCGGGCGAGAGCGAGAGCTCCAGTCCCAGCGCACCGAGGACATCAGAAGCTCCGGAGGCTGAGCTGGCGGCCCGGTTGCCGTGTTTGACCACGGGGATCCCCGCCGCGCCGATGATGACGGCAGCAGTGGTGGAGATGTTCACGGTGCCGACCCGGTCTCCGCCGGTGCCGACGATGTCCAGCACATCCGGCGACACGGGAAGCGGCACGGCCGCCTCGAGGATCGCGTCGCGGAAGCCGACGATCTCGTCGATGGTCTCGCCCTTGGCGCGCAGGGCGACGAGGAATCCGGCCAACTGAGCATCCGACACGCTCCCCTGCATCACCTGACGCATGGCCCACGTGGATTCCCACACACTCAGATCGCGCCGTTCGAGAAGCGTGGTGAGCACATCGGACCAGGTCAGGGATTCAGCCATGTGTGCGATCCTATCGGCGCGCAGAAATTCCTCGCGCGCTCGACGTGCGCCCCGGCATCCGTCGTTTCCCTTGAATTCACCGCACATTCGCAGGCGTTTCTTAGGTTCCCCTAAGTGCCGCGCCAGCGAATCGGACCCCGGCGATGCAAGAATCGCCCGCTCGGATCGGCCATAATGGAGGGGTGACGACCTCAGCGACGTATGCCCCGGCTGCAAGAACCATCAAGCGGCCCAACCCGGTAGCTGTCGGCACCATCGTGTGGCTCGGCAGTGAGGTGATGTTCTTCGCGGGACTGTTCGCGATCTACTTCACCCTCCGCAGCACCTCTCCGGAGCTGTGGGCTCAGGAGACGGAACTGCTCAACGTTCCGTTCGCGGCGATCAACACCGCCATCCTGGTGCTCTCCTCCGTGACGTGCCAGATGGGCGTGTTCGCCGCTGAGGACCTGCAGCCGTATCGCATCGCGAAGGGTCAGCTGAACCCGGCCGGCCGTCGCCGCCTGTTCGGCTGGGGCATGGTGGAGTGGTTCTGGCTCACCTTCGCTCTCGGCGCCATCTTCGTCTCCGGCCAGGTCTGGGAGTACGCCCAGCTGGTCGCCGAGGGGCTGCCGATCCAGGCCAACTCGTACGCTTCGGCGTTCTACATCACGACGGGCTTCCACGCCCTGCACGTCACCGGTGGTCTCATCGCGTTCCTGCTCATCATGGGCCGCGCATTCGCCGTCAAGAACTTCACGCACAAGGAGGCGACTTCTTCGATCGTGGTGTCGTACTACTGGCACTTCGTCGACGTCGTCTGGATCGTGCTGTTCTTCGTCATCTACTTCCTGAAATAAGAGCGGAGCTGATCCCTGAGATGGCACGAGAGAAGAAGCGCCGTTCGAACGGTCGCCGCAGCCCCTTCGCGGCAGCGGCACTGATCGGAGCAGGACTCCTCATCACCGGCGGCATCTACGCCGGCGCATCCGCGGCGATCGCCGCGACCGAGACCCCGACCGTCGCGTCGGCGTCGCTGACCGCTGAGGACGGCGAGAAGCTGTTCCAGGCCAACTGCGCGACCTGCCACGGCCTCGACATGCAGGGCACGGACAACGGCCCGAGCCTCATCGGCGTCGGCGAGCTCGCCACCGAGTTCCAGCTGTCGACCGGTCGCATGCCGCTGCAGATGCAGGGCCCGCAGGCTCCGCAGAAGCCCGTCCAGTTCACCGAGGATCAGATCCAGGCGATCTCGTCCTACGTGCAGTCCGTGGCCCCTGGACCGACCTACCCGGCGGACTGGATCACGGCCGGCGAGGCGAACCCCGAGAACGCCGACGACGAGCCGAGCGTCTCGAACGGCGCCGAGCTGTTCCGCGTCAACTGCGCGATGTGCCACAACGTGGCCGCAGCCGGTGGTGCGCTCACCGAGGGCAAGTACGCGCCGGCCCTGACCGAGACCAGCGCACTGCACATCTACGCGGCCATGGTCACCGGCCCGCAGAACATGCCCGTGTTCGGCAACATGAACCTGTCCGACGAGGACAAGCGCGACGTCATCGCCGCGCTGGTCTTCCAGCAGGAGTCCGTGCAGCCGGGCGGCTTCTCGCTCGGATCCCTTGGCCCCGTCTCCGAGGGCCTGTTCGTCTGGATCTTCGGCATCGGCGCGCTTGTCGCCATCACCGTGTGGATCACGGCGAAGTCCAACTGACGCTTATTCATCGAAGAGGAACGTACGAGGAGCACCATGGCACACGACGACGACTCGCAGGCTCTTGACAGGGCCTACCAGCCCTCTCCTGGGCTGGGTGTCGCAGTCAGCGATCCCGTGCAGAACCCGGGGCTGCCGCCGCACCGCGAGCGGATGACCGACAAGGACCCGGGCGCCGAGAAGCGCGCGGTCCGCACGGTCTACACGCTCTTCTATCTGTCGCTGGCCGGCTCCATCTGGGCGGTCGCCGCCTACATGCTGTTCCCGATCGAGGACCAGTCGCTGGTCTCGATCCGTTACAACAACCTGTTCATCGGTCTGGGCATCGGCCTCGCGCTGCTGGCCCTCGGCCTCGGCGCCATCCACTGGTCCAAGGCGCTGATGAGCGACAAGGAGTTCACCGAGTACCGCCACCCCACGCGCGGCAAGGACTCGACCCGCGAGGCGTCGATCAAGGCATTCGCCGACGCGAACGAGGAGTCCGGTTTCGGACGCCGCGCCATGATCCGCAACTCGCTGTTCGCCGCGCTCGTCGCATCGATCATCCCCGGTGTCACGCTGTTCCGCGGTCTCGCACCGCACAGCACTCCGGAGGACCCCACCAAGGGCGATCCTGTGGTGCTGCTCAAGCACACGATGTGGGACAAGGGACAGCGCCTCGTGCGCGACCCGGACGGCACGCCGATCCGCGCCGCCGATGTCACGCTCGGCTCCGCGTTCCACGTGATCCCCGAGGACCTCGCCACACTGTCGCACCACGACGGCTACCTCGAGGAGAAGGCGAAGGCCATCGTGCTGATGATGCGCCTGCGCCCGGAGCAGCTCACCGAGGCCGAGGACCGCAAGGACTGGTCGTACGACGGCATCGTCGCCTACTCCAAGGTCTGCACGCACGTCGGCTGCCCTGTCGCCCTGTACGAGCAGCAGACGCACCACCTGCTGTGCCCCTGCCACCAGTCGCAGTTCGACGTCACCGACCACGCCAAGGTCATCTTCGGCCCGGCCGCACGCCCGCTGCCTCAGCTGCCGATCACCGTCGACGATGAGGGCTACCTCATCGCGCAGAGCGACTTCACCGAACCCGTCGGCCCGAGCTTCTGGGAGCGTCATTGAGCACCGCAACGCTGTCCAAAGAGGACAACAAGGACACCAAGGCGCCTCTCGGCGGCCGCTTCGTCGGCGCCGCGTCGAACTACATCGATGAGCGCACCAGCCTCTCCGGCTTCGTCAAGGAGCTCGGTCGCAAGATCTTCCCCGACCACTGGTCGTTCATGCTGGGCGAGATCGCGCTGTGGAGCTTCGTCGTCGTGTTCCTCTCCGGGACCTTCCTGACGTTCTTCTTCCAGGCCTCGATGGTGGAGACCCACTACACCGGCGCCTACGCTCCGATGCGAGGCATCGAGATGTCGGCGGCTCTCGAGTCGACACTGAACATCTCGTTCGACGTCCGCGGTGGCCTCCTGGTCCGCCAGATCCACCACTGGGCTGCACTCGTGTTCATCGCCGGCATCGGCGTGCACATGCTGCGCATCTTCTTCACCGGCGCGTTCCGCAAGCCCCGCGAGCTGAACTGGGTCATCGGCTTCCTGCTGTTCGTCCTCGCGCTGGCCGAGGGCTTCACCGGCTACTCGCTCCCCGACGACCTGCTCTCGGGCAACGGTCTTCGCATCATCGACGGCATGGTGAAGGGTCTCCCGCTGATCGGCACGTGGACCTCGTTCCTCGTCTTCGGCGGCGAGTTCCCCGGCACGGACATCGTCGGTCGTCTGTACACGCTGCACATCCTGCTGCTGCCGCTTCTGGTGATCGCATTCATCGTGCTGCACCTCATGCTCATGGTGATCAACAAGCACACCCAGTTCGCCGGCCCCGGTCGGACGAACAACAACGTCGTCGGCTACCCGATGATGCCGGTGTACATGTCGAAGATGGGCGGCTACCTGTTCATCGTCTTCGGCACGATCGTGCTGATCGCGACGTTCTTCCAGATCAACCCGATCTGGAACTACGGCCCGTACGACCCCTCCCCCGTGTCCGCCGGCACCCAGCCCGACTGGTACATCGGCTTCG
Source organism: Microbacterium sp. STRO-1N (assembly GCF_057748015.1). The sequence goes on along the minus strand of NZ_CM173234.1, from coordinate 1,633,205 downwards.
CGGACGGCGCGCTGCGTCTGGCTCCGTCGAACTGGGACATCGTGTTCCTCGAGCGCACCTGGTCGTTCGGCATCATCGTCCCGGTGCTGGTGCTGCTCGTGTTCCTCGTCGCCGTCGCGATCTACCCCTTCATCGAAGCGTGGGTCACGGGCGACAAGCGCGAGCACCACATCGCTCAGCGTCCGCGCAACGCTGCCACCCGCACCGCGATCGGCGTCGCCGGCGTCATCTTCTACGCGGTCCTGTGGGCGGCGGCATCCTCCGACCTCATCGCGACGCACTTCATGCTGACGATGGAAGGCGTGATCCACGCTCTGCAGGCGCTGCTGTTCCTCGGGCCGATCCTCGGTTACTTCGTCACGAAGCGCATCTGCATCGCGCTGCAGAAGAAGGACCGTGAGATCGTCCTGCACGGCTACGAGTCCGGCCGCATCGTCCGTCTCCCCGGCGGCGAGTTCATCGAGGTGCACCAGCCGGTCGACAAGTACGACCGCTGGAAGCTCATCGACGTCGACGGCTACGAGCCGCTCGTGGTCCGCCCCAACGCCAAGGGTCGCATCCCGTGGACCCAGAACCTGCGCTCGGCGCTGTCGCGCTGGTTCTACGAGGACCGTCTCGCCCCGCTGACGCAGGCCGAGGTGGATGCCGCGGATGCTCACCAGCACCACGTGATCGCCCAGGATGCCGAGACCGAGGCAGCGGAGATCCAGAGCGCTCACGAGCGTGCCGGATCCCCTGATGCCCCGCTGATCGCAACCGAGGACCACGTCGGCGAGACCGCCAACACCCCCAGCACGGTCATCGCGACCGAGCCGGTCAAGAAGACCAAGAAGAAGGACGAGGACGGCGAGTAACATCGCTGCACTCCCCTGGCCCCGTCGCGCTTCGCGACGGGGCCTTCTTCGTGCACGCCGTCGTGTCGGAAATCCTGCGAGAGGTGGCCGCAACACGACGGCGCAGCCACATCGGCATCCCTAGGCTGGATCGCATGATCGAACGTGCTGACTTCTTCGCCGCAAAACTCGCCTACGAGACCGACGCCAGCGACCTGTACGCGCGCCAGAAGGCCGGAGGCGACATCGTGGTCATCGATGTCCGCTCCGACGAGGCGTGGGCGCAGGGCCGGGTCGCCGGTGCCGTGCACATGCACTACAACGACATCGCGGACCGCGCACCCGCGGAGATCGCGGCGGGCACCGAGGTGGTCGTGTACTGCTGGAGTCCCGGATGCAACGCCGGAGCGAAGGGCGCGCTGGAGTTCGCCAAGCTCGGATACTCCGTCCGCGAGATGATCGGCGGGTTCGAGTACTGGGTGCGCGAGGGCTACCCCGTCGAGAACGCGGACGGCGTCCACCGTCGTCCGGTCGACCCGCTCACGGGAGTTCCCCGCATCCGCACACGGGCGTGACCGGTACGTCCATCTGATACCCTCTCGCCATGAGCTTGCAGCACGTGACGACGACGCCGGACACTCTCCGGCGCACTCGCTAGCGCAGTCTCAGCGAATCCGAGCCCCGGGGATATGTTCCCGGGGCTTCGTCATCCTCTGGTGGGCATCTCCTCGACCGACAATCAGGGAGTACCACCATGCACAACGACCACCGCCGCCTCGGACGAGAGCTGCATCTCTTCGGTACGTCCCCGTCATCGGCGCAGGACTCCCGATGTGGATGCCGGACGGAACCATCGTCCGCACCGAGCTGGAGCGATTCGCCGCCGAGCAAGCCGACCTGTCGGGTTGCCAGCGCATCTTCACCCCAGTCCTGGCGAAACGCGAACTGTTCGAGCGCAGCGGACACTGGGACAAGTTCGCCGAGGACATGTTCCCGCCGATGCGCGTCGGCGGCGAGGAGCTCGTGCTGCGGCCGGCCGCCTGTCGGTGAGGGGGGAGCACGGCGCGTATGCGGGGTCCGATGAGGATTGGGGCCTCGCCGAGTCCGAACTCGACACCGCGTTGCAGCAGACGGGAACCCCGTATCGCCGTGCGCCAGGCGAGGCGGCGTTCTACGGCCCGAAGATCGACGTGCAGGTGATCGACGCGGGCGGCCGGGAGGAGACCCTCTCGACCATCCAGATCGATCGGGTGATGCCCGAGCGGTTCGCCTTGAGCTACGTCTCCCCTGCCGGTGATCGGAAACGCCCCGTGATGGCCCACCGCGGTCTCCTCAGTTCGATGGAGCGCATGGTCGCCCTGCTCATCGAACGATACGCGGGGAGGTTCCCGACCTGGCTCGCGCCGCACCAAGTTCCCGGTCGATCCGCGACGGCACCACAGCGCCGCACAGGACGTCCTGAGCCGTCTGGAGCGAGCCGGAGTGCGCGCACGCGTTCGCGCGGACGGCAGCCTCGGTTCCCGTGTCCGCAACGCGCATCGCGATCGTGCGGCCTACATCGCCGTGATCGGCGACCAGGAGGTGGCGGATGACGGACTCGCGGTGAACGGCGTCGGTGTGCAGCTCGACGCGTTCATCGCCGCTCTGAAGGAAGAGATCGCGACGCGGGCGCTCGATCGAGTGTTCTGACCTCGCGCACGCATACGACGACGGCCCCCGGCGATCCGGGGGCCGTCGTCTAATGGAGCTGTCTCAGCGGGCGAAGTTGCCGCGGTAGTACTCGTACACCCAGCCGACGATCGCGACGACGAAGATCGCGAGACCGATCGGCAGCAGGAAGTGCCCGACCGCGAGGCCGACGACGAAGATCGCCGCGGAGCCGGCGAGCACGATCGGCCACCACGACCACGGGCTGAACTCGCCGAGCTCGGGGTCGCCGTCGTCGATGTCACTGGTCAGGATGTCCTCGGGCAGCTCGCCGCCCTGAGCACGGTGCGTGCGGTGCAGGTAGAAGGCGACCATGGCCCCCATGAAGGCGGTGAACAGCAGGGCGACAGTGCCGACCCACTCGATCGCGGTGACGATCGGCCGATCCTGGTGCTCCAGGATGTTCCAGCCGGTGTAGACCACGGCCACGACCGCGAAGAATGCGGTGAGCACCCACCACAGGATGACATTGTCGCGCATGTTACTTGGCCTCTCCCGCAGCCGAAGGGGCTGCGACCGGGTGCTCTGCGGCCTCCGGGTGGTTCAGGTCGAAGGCGGGGCGCTCGCTGCGGATGCGCGGGATCGACGTGAAGTTGTGGCGCGGCGGCGGGCAGCTGGTCGCCCACTCGAGCGATGCTCCATAGCCCCACGGGTCGTTCACGGTGACCTTCGGCGCCTTGCGGGCGGTGATCCACACGTTCAGGAAGAACGGCAGCATCGACGCGCCGAGGATGATCGCACCGATCGTCGACACCTGGTTCTGCCAGGTCCAGCCGTCAGCCGCGGAGTAGTCCGCGTAGCGGCGGACCATGCCGTCGACGCCCAGCCAGTGCTGGATGAGGAACGTCATGTGGAAGCCGATGAACAGCATCCAGAAGTGCACATAGCCGAGACGCTCGTTCAGCATCCGTCCTGTCCACTTCGGCCACCAGAAGTAGAAGCCGGCGAACATCGCGAACACGACCGTGCCGAACACCACGTAGTGGAAGTGCGCGACCACGAAGTAGGAGTCGCTGAGGTGGAAGTCCAGCGGCGGAGAGGCGAGGATGACTCCGGTCAGACCGCCGAAGACGAACGAGACCAGGAAGCCGAGCGCGAAGACCATCGGCGTCTCGAACGTGACCGAGCCGCGCCACAGGGTGCCGATCCAGTTGAAGATCTTCACACCTGTCGGCACCGCGATGAGCATCGTCATCAGCGCGAAGAACGGCAGCAGCACCGATCCGGTGACGTACATGTGGTGAGCCCACACGGCCACGGACAGAGCGGCGATCGCGATCGTCGCGTAGACGAGGGTCTTGTACCCGAAGATCGGCTTGCGGCTGAACACCGGGAAGATCTCCGAGACGATCCCGAAGAACGGCAGCGCGATGATGTACACCTCGGGGTGGCCGAAGAACCAGAACAGGTGCTGCCAGAGGAGCACACCGCCGTTGGCCGGGTCGTAGATGTGCGCACCCAGGATGCGGTCGGCAGCGGCGGCGAAGATCGCGGCGGCGAGCACCGGGAACGCCATGAGGATCAGCAGGCTCGTGATGAGCGTGTTCCAGCTGAAGATCGGCATGCGCCACATCGTCATACCGGGGGCGCGCATCGTGATGACCGTGGTGATGAAGTTCACCGCACCGAGGATGGTGCCGAAACCGGAGATGCCGAGACCGACCATCCACAGGTTTCCACCGGCGCCGGGCGAGAACGAGGCGTTGGCGAGCGGCTGATACGCGAACCAGCCGAAGGAGGCAGCACCCTGCGGAGTGAGGAAGCCGGCGACCGCGATCGTCGAGCCGAACAGGAACAGCCAGAACGCGAAGGCGTTCAGACGCGGGAACGCCACGTCAGGGGCTCCCAGCTGCAGCGGCAGGATCGCGTTCGCGAAGCCGGCGAACAGCGGCGTCGCGAACATCAGCAGCATGATCGTGCCGTGCATCGTGAAGAGCTGGTTGTACTGCTCCTTGGTCGGGATGATCTGCATTCCCGGCGCGAACAGCTCGGCGCGGATGACCAGAGCCATCACGCCGCCGAGGAGGAAGAACAGCACGGACGCGATCAGGTACATGTACCCGATGGTCTTGTGGTCGGTGGAGGTGATCCACTTGACGACGATGTTGCCCTTCTGCTCGACACGCGAGGAGCTCATGAGAGCGGCCTGACGCGCGGGCAGGGAATTCGGGCGGGAGTCGGCGGTCTCGTCGATCTTGGGTTCAGCTGTGGTCGACATGACTTACTCCTCTTCCCCCTCGGATGCCTCGTCCGAGGCTCCGGTTCCGGGGAGGTTCGACAGGCGGTCATAAGCATCGGCGATGTCGCCGGTGTTGCCCTTCTCGCGCAGTTCCTCGACATAGGCGTCGTACTCGTCCTGCTCGACGACCTCGACGTTGAACAGCATCATCGAGTGGTACTCGCCGCAGAGCTCGGCGCACTTGCCCTCGTACTCGCCGACACGCGTCGGGATGAAGGACCAGGTGTTGTCCTTCCCGATGTACATGTCCTTCTTGTAGAGGAAGTCGATGATCCAGAAGGAGTGGATGACGTCGCGCGACTGGAGGTGGATGGTGACCTCCTGGTCGACCGGGAGGACCAGCGTCGGAAGCTGCTCCTGGTCGATGTTGCCGTCTTTGTCCGGCTGCGCCTGGATTCCCATCGTCCACACCGCATCGGACAGATCGTCGTCCTCGCCGGCGTACATGAAGTCCCAGGACCACTGCTTGCCGATCGCGGTGATCTCGACGTCGGGGTCGTCCCACTGCGTCTCGATCGCCGTCTGGTCGCGCGCGGTGAAGAAGAACATACCCATCACCAGCAGCAGCGGCACGATCGTGTAGAAGATCTCGATCGGCATGTTGTAGCGCATCTGCACCGGCAGGCCGGTCTGGCCCTTGCGACGGCGGTATGCGATCGCGGCCCAGGCCATGAGGCCCCAGGTGATGACACCGACGACCAGCAGGACGATCCAGGAGTTCACCCACAGACCGGAGACTCGCTCGGTCTGGTTGGTCGCGGCCGTACCGTCCTCGACGAAGCCAGGAAGGAAGCCGTTCAGCTCGGTGGGAGAACATCCCGCCAGGGCCACGGCTGCCGCGATTCCCAGAGGAATGGCGGCCCAACGAAGGCGGCGTTTCGAGGGCACGATGCACCTTTCAGATCGCGGACAGGGCCTACCCAGTCTAGGGCAACCTCACACCTGATTCACGCCAACCACGCAGGTTGACGTGCGCGCCAGGGTCAGTGGAAGCTGTCGCCGCAGGCGCAGCTGCCCGCTGCATTCGGGTTGTCGATCGTGAACCCCTGCTCCGCGATCGTGTCCTTGAAATCGATCGATGCGCCGTCCAGGTACGGGACACTCATGTTGTCGACGATGACCTCGACGCCGTCGAAGTCGACGGTCTCGTCGCCGTCCAGCTGCCGCTCGTCGAAGTACAGCTGGTAGATCAGGCCGGAGCAGCCGCCGGGCTGCACGGCGACGCGCAGGCGGAGGTCATCACGGCCCTCCTGCTCGAGAAGGCTCTTGACCTTGAGCGCCGCAGCGTCGGTCAGCTTCACCCCGTGTGCGGTGGCGGTCTCGGTGGTCAGTGTGGTGTCGGTCATCTCACTCCTCAGGACGGGCCGCGAGCGGCACGGCGTTGTTCAAGATTCTACCGCCGGCGATCCCGGCCGGGCGTGTCAGCGCGTGATCCGGTTCATGCGCGTCAGCATCAGCGCCTCGGTGCGGACGGCGTGGCGGAACGTGTCCAGGTGCAGCGACTCGTTCGGGCTGTGCGCCCGAGCATGCGGATCCTCGACACCGGTGACCAGGATCTGCGCCTCAGGGAACTCGCGGACGAGATCGGCGATGAACGGGATGGAGCCGCCGACGCCGAGATCCACGGGCGCCGCACCGTACCCGTCCGCCATCGCCTGGCGCGTGAGAGCAACGGCCCAGCCGCTGGTGTCGACGAGGAATCCGTCACCGAGATCGACGTCCGAGAACGTCAGTTCGGCGCCGAACGGCGCATGGGCGCGCAGGTGGCGCTCGAGCGCGGCGTAGGCATCCGCTCCGCTCTGCCCCGGTGCGACGCGTGCGCTGATGACGACGGTCACCTCCGGCGAGAGGGTGTTGGATGCCGAGGCGACGCTTGTGGCGTCTACGCCGATGACCGTGACGGCCGGCTTGTTCCAGATCCGGCTGAGGATGCTGTCGCGACCGATCGGCGACACGCCGTCCGGCAGACCGGCCTCGTCGCGCAGCGTCTCCTCGGAGTACTCGGGCGTGGCGGCGTCCCGCTGGTCGAGTCCGTCAACCGCGACGGCGCCATCGGCATCCCACAGGGAGTTCAGGAGCTTGATCGTCGCCATCATCGCGTCGGGGACCGCACCGCCGTACATCCCGGAGTGCGAGGCGTGGTCGAGGGTGCGAACCGTGAGCGTGAACCGGGCGTTGCCGCGCAGCGACACCGTAAGACCTGGTGTGTTCGCGTCCCAGTTGCCCGAGTCGGCGACCACGATCGCGTCCGCGCGGAGCGCGTCCGCGTTGTCGCTGAGGAACTGTGCGAAGGAGCGGGAGCCGTACTCCTCCTCCCCCTCGATGAACAACGCGACGCCGAGGTCGAGGTCATTGCCGACGGCATCCGCCACCGCGCGCAGCGAGGCGATGTGCGCCATGACCCCGGCCTTGTCGTCGGCGGCGCCCCGGCCGTAGAGACGGCCGTCGCGCACCGTCGGCTCGAAGGGAGGCGTCTCCCACAGCGCGTCGTCCCCCGGGGGCTGCACGTCGTGGTGAGCGTAGAGCAGGATCGTGGGACGGCCGTTGCGCGCGGCCCTCGTCGCGAGAACGGCCGGCTGACCGAACTCGTCCGTTTCGGGGATCGCCGCGCGCAGCACCCGTACGTCGTCGAAGACGCCGGTGTCCCGCGCGAGCTCCGCGATGGCGTCGGCGCTGCGCTCCAGCTGCGTCTGATCGAAGGACGGCCAGGCGATGCCGGGGATGCGGACGAGGTCGCCGAGATCGCCGAGTGTGCGCGGCAGGCCGGTCGCAACGGATTCGAGCACCGCCTCTTCGACGGCGAGGTCTTCGGGGGTCTGCGAATCGGAAGAGGTCATGCGGGTAATCTTAAGGGTGAACCCCTTCACGTGATCGAGGAGCCCTGTGGCCAATCCCACCCCTGAGACGAACGACGACGCTGCGCAGACGCCCGCCGCCGGCAAGGGGCGCGCGACTCCGACGCGCGCCGAGCAGGAAGCGGCGCGCCGTCGCCCGTTGGTGGCGAACACCAAGGAGGCGAAGGCCGCGGCCAAGGCGCAGCTGAACGAGCAGCGCGAAAAGGCGCGCGTCGGGATGGCCAACGGCGACGACAAGTACCTTCCGCCGCGCGACAAGGGTCCGCAGCGTCGCTGGGTCCGCGACTACGTGGATGCCGGATGGCACCTGTCCGAATGGATCATGGCGCTCATGCTGGTCGTGATCCTCGTGTCGCTGGTGCCCAACGCCGTCATCTCGTTCTACGCGTTCGTCGGACTCTGGGCCTATCTGATCATCTCGATCCTCGACATGGTGCTGCTCGCCAACCGCGTCAAGCGCAAGGCCGCCGCGAAGTTCGGCAAGGACAAGCTCGAGAAGGGCCTGGGCTGGTACGCCGCCATGCGCGCGCTGCAGATGCGCTTCATGCGCCTGCCGAAGCCGCAGGTCAAGCGTCGCCAGTACCCGGACTGACACGCGGCGCCTCCGCTCGGCATCCGCTTCGGCGAGGGCCTCAGCGAGCGGAGCGCAGGCCGCGGTTGATCTGGCGACCCCAGAACGGGCCGCGGTAGAGGAACCCCGTGTAGCCCTGCACCAGGGTGGCTCCGGCATCCAACTTCTCGCGCACGTCTTCGGCCGTCTCGACGCCGCCGACGGCGATCACGCAGAAGTCGTCCGGCACCGCGGAACGAACGACTTTGAGGACCTGCATCGAGCGCTCCCGCAGCGGAGCACCCGAGAGTCCTCCTGCGCCGGCCGCCTCGACCGTAGCCGCGTCGGTCTTCAGGCGGTCGCGGCTGATCGTGGTGTTGTGCGCGATGATTCCCGCGAGCCCCTCTGCGACGGCGAGCTGCGCGATGGCCGCGATCTCGTCGTCCGGCAGGTCGGGGGCGATCTTCACGAGCAGAGGCGTGCTGCCCGCGGCATCCTTCACGGCCCGCAGCAGCGGAGCGAGCGTCTCGACGGCCTGCAATCCCCGCAGACCCGGTGTGTTCGGCGAGGAGACGTTGACGGCGAGATAATCCGCGAGCGGCGCGAGCTTCGTCGCACTGGCGACGTAGTCCGCTGTCGCGTTCTCGACCTCGACGACCCGGCTCTTGCCGATGTTGACGCCGATGATGGTGGCGGGCTTGCGTCGGCGCAGCTTCGCGAGGCGCTTGGCTGCGGCATCCGCTCCGGCGTTGTTGAAGCCCATCCGGTTGATGAGCGCGCGATCGGGGATCAGGCGGAACAGGCGAGGCTTGGGATTGCCGTCCTGCGGGATCGCCGTAATCGTGCCGACCTCGACGTGTCCGAAGCCGAGCGCCGCGAGACCGCGCACGCCGACGGCGTTCTTGTCGAAGCCTGCGGCGATGCCGAACGGCGAGGGGAACACCAGGCCGAGGGCGTGCACGTGCTGCTCCAGCGGCGGCGCGGTCAGCGCGCGGGTCGCCCATGAAAACGGCGGAACGCCGAGCACGCGGATCACCGCCATGCCGGCATGGTGGGCGAACTCGGAATCAAGGCGCGACAGGACGACGCGGAAGAGCAGCGGATACATCCCTGCCAGATTACCGGTCGTCGGCGGCCTTTCCTGCGCGCGCGTGGTCCTCACGCAGGTCGCTGATGGCGCTTTCGAAGTCCTCGAGGGAATCGAACGCCTGATACACGCTGGCGAATCGCAGGTACGCGACCTCATCGAGATCGCGCAGCGGCCCGAGAATCGCGAGCCCGATCTCGTTCGCATCCAATTGGGAGACGCCGGTCGCGCGCACGTTCTCCTCCACACGCTGGGCGAGTACGGCGAGATCGGAGTCCGTCACCGGGCGCCCCTGGCACGCCTTGCGCACGCCCGAGATCACCTTCTCGCGGCTGAACGGCTCCATGACGCCACTTCTCTTGATGACGTTCAGGCTGGCGGTCTCGGTCGTGGAGAAGCGGCCACCGCACTCGGGACACTGCCTGCGCCGACGGATCGACAGACCGTCGTCGCTGGTGCGCGAGTCGATGACGCGGGAATCCGGGTGCCGGCAGAACGGACAGTGCATTTGACTCAGCGTACTCGGTCAGTCGCCGACCTGTTCGGAAGCGAACCGCACCTCGACCGCCTCGCCGTGAGCGGGGAGGATCTCGGTGTTCGCCAGCGCGACGACTCCAGCACGCACTCCGGCCAGCGCCGCGTGGTCGTAGCGGATCACCTGCTGCGGGCGCAGGAACGTGTAGGCGCCGA